>NZ_JBEXDX010000006.1:0-305939 GCF_040605995.1 Streptomyces sp. NPDC005492 | reverse complement strand
GGACTCGGCCCTGCTGCGCGACGGTCTGGACCAAGTGCTCCAGTAGCGGTGCGTCTAGTTGGCCGCGGCGGTCGGCGGGCGCACACTCAAGGGAGGCGTCCCCCTAGTCGCGGACCGCCACGCGCTCCGCTTCCGCCTCCGTCACAGTGGACTTGGCGACCACGATGGACTGCGCCTGCCGGCCACGGCGACCGCGCAGCCCCGGCAGCGTGATCAGCAGGCCGGCGAGCGCGATGCCCGTCACCACGACCAGTCCGGGCCGGTAACTGTCCAGCACCGCCTGCGGGGTGGCGTGCGCGGGGGCGTGGGCGGTGACCACGGCCGTCACGACGGCCAGGAAGATCGCTCCGCCCACCTGCACCGAGGTGTTCAACAGCCCGGAGACCATGCCCTGTTCGTGGTCCTCGACCCCGTTGGTGGCCTGGATGTTGAGCGAGGGGAAGACCAGCGCGAAGGCCGCGCCGATCAGCAGCATCGACGGCAGGATGACCGAGGCGTACCCGGGATCGACGCTGACTCGAAGGAAGAGGGCGTACCCCACGACCATCAGCGCGAAGCCCACCACGATCAGCCGCTGGGTGCCGAACCGGTCGACGATCGCGCCCATCTTCGTCGAGGACGCCGCCACCAGGGCACCGGCCGGCAGGAAGGCGAGTGCTGTGTGCAACGCCGACCAGCCGAGCAACTGCTGCATGTACAGCGTGACCAGGAACTGGAAGCCGACGTACGACCCGAAGAGGGTCATCGCACCGAGCTGAGCGCGGATCTGATTGCCGGAACGCAGTACCCCGAGCCGGATCAACGGCCCGGCGGAGCGCCGCTCGACGAACACGAACACGGTCAGCAGGGCGGCAACCGCCAGGAACGACAGGAGAGTTCGGGCCGATGCCCACCCGACCTCCGGGGCCTGTACGACGGTGAAGACGAGCAGCAGCATCGACGCGGTGCCGAGCACGGCGCCCGGGACGTCGTAGCCGTTGTGGTCCTTCTCGCGTTCGCTGCGCGGCAGCAGCTTCAGGCCGGCGAGGAGGGCGAGCAGGGCGATCGGTGCGGGCAGCAGCATGGTCAGGCGCCAACTGGCCTCGGTGAGCAGGCCGGAGAGGACCAGCCCCATCGAGAAACCGGTGGCGGCGCAGGTGGTGTAGATGGACAGGGCGCGGTTGCGCAGCGGGCCCTCGGCGAAGGTCGTGGTGATGATCGACAGGCCGGCGGGTGCCGTGAAGGCGGCGCTGAGGCCCTTGATGAAGCGGCTGGCGATCAGCAGCGGGCCCGAGTCGACGAGACCGCCGAGCAGCGAGGCCACCGCGAAGACACCGAGGGCGACCAGGAAGACCTGGCGGCGGCCGAGCAGGTCGGCGGTCCGGCCGCCGAGGAGGAGCAGCCCGCCGTATCCCAGGATGTAGCCGCTGACGATCCATTGGAGCGTCGAGGTGGAGAGGTCGAGTTCGGAGCCGATGGAGGGCAGGGCGACGCCGACCATCGACACGTCGAGCGCGTCCAGGAACATCGCGGCGCAGAGCACGAGCAGGGTGCCCCACAGCCGTGGGGTCCAGCGTCCCTCGGACAGCGGAGAGGTGAGCGGAGAGGTCATGCCCCAGAGAGTACATGCGCATGCATCGAATGCAAACGCATTTAATTCCGATGCAACAAAGTCGCTTCTCTGCTACGGTGCGCTGTCATGGCGGCGAAGAAGGCCGAGCAGGCGCTCGTGGACCAGTGGCGGGAGATGCTTGCGCTGCACGCCCGCACCCAGTGTGAACTCGACCGTGCTCTTCATCAACACGGCCTGTGCGGCAGCGACTTCGAGGTGCTGGACGTGCTGTCCGGCGGGTCGTGCGCGTTCCGCGTGCAGGAGATCTCCGAGCGCGTCCACCTCAGCCAGAGCGCCCTCTCCCGTCTGATCGCCCGACTGGAGAAGGACGGCCTGGTCGAGCGCGGCCTGTGCCCGGAGGACCGCCGGGGCGTGCGAGTGACCCTCACCGACAAGGGGCGCGCGCTGCACGGCGAGGTGCGTCCCGTGCAGCGCGCGGTGTTGACGAAGATGCTCTCCGACTGACGAGGCGTCAACTCTAGGGCGTCGTGCGTCAGTTGGTGGCGAGTGCCTCGCGCAGGGTCTGGATCGCCATGGTGATGGCGGCCTCGGCGGCGTGGGTTTCGCGGAGGGCGTTGAGCATGACGAAGTCGTGGATGATGCCCTGGAAGCGGACGGCGGTGACGGGGACTCCGGCTTGGCGGAGTTTGTTGGCGTAGGCCTCGCCTTCGTCGCGCAGGACGTCGGCTTCGCCGGTGATGACGAGGGCCGGGGGCAGTCCGGTGAGCTGCTCGGTGGTCGCCCGCAGCGGGGAGGCGGTGATCTGGGCGCGCTCCGCCTCGTCGGTGGTGTATTGGTCCCAGAACCACTGCATGCCGTCGCGGCGCAGGAAGTAGCCTTCCGTGAACTGGTGGTAGGAGCTGGTGTCGAAGGCGGCGTCGGTGACCGGGTAGAACAGCACCTGCTGTACGAGCGGGACGTCGCCGCGTTCCTTGGCCATGAGGGTGAGTGCGGCGGTCATGTTGCCGCCCACGGAGTCGCCGGCGACGGCGATACGGCCGCCGTCCAGGCCCTTGTCCGCGCCCTCGCGCACGATCCACTGGGCGACGGTGTAGTTCTGTTCGATCGCGACCGGGTAGCGGGCTTCGGGGGAGAGGTCGTATTCGGGGAAGACGACGGCGGCGTTGGCGCCTACGGCGAGTTCGCGGACGAGGCGGTCGTGGGTGTGGGCGTTGCCGAAGACCCAGCCGGCGCCGTGGATGTAGAGGATCACCGGAAGTGTGCCGCTGACTCCCGCGGGGCGGACGATGCGGGTCCTGACCTGCCCGGTGGGGCCGCCGACCACGGTGATCCATTCCTCGTCGACGGCCGGCTTGGTGATGTCGGCGGACTGGACCTCGTCGACGGCCTTGCGGCCTTCGGCGGGGGTGAGGTCGAAGAGGTAGGGCGGGTTCGCGGTGGCCTCGACGAACGCCTGGGCGGCGGGTTCCAGGACGGGACGGGGCGCGGTGCTGTCGGTCATGACGATCTCCTCGGATCGGGTGCCAAGAGCGGGTGGTGCGGCACGTTGATGAGAGTAGCGCGCTACTGAGTCGCGCACAACTTAAGCGCGCTCGATAGAATCGGCCGGACCTGAACGATAAAGTGGTGATCGCCCTGAAGACAGCACCGGAGCGAGGAGTCGCACCATGAGCCCAGCCGCCGCCGAACCGGCCGAGGGATCACTGCTCCTCGACGACCAACTGTGCTTCGCGCTGTACGCGGCCTCCCGCGCGGTGACCGCCCGCTACCGCCCGCTGCTGGACCAACTCGGCCTGACCTACCCGCAGTACCTCGTGATGCTCGTCCTCTGGGAGCAGGACTCGATCTCCGTACGGGACCTGGGCACCGCGCTCCAACTCGAATCCAGCACGCTCTCCCCGCTGCTGAAGAGGCTGGAGGCGAACGGTCTGCTGCGCCGCGAACGCCGGCGCGACGACGAACGTTCGGTCGCCATCAAGCTCACCGACACCGGGGAGCGGATGCGCGAGCAGGCCGCCGCCGTACCCCTCGCCATCGGCGACGCCATGGGGCTCACGCCCGAACAGGACGCCCTGGCCAAGCAGCTCCTCCGGCTGATCACCGCCAACGTCGCGGCCGACTGAACACCCCTCCACCTGCGTTTTTCCGCTCGGTAGAGCAGTGTGTCGTCACCGCTGTTCACCTTAGTTTGCAGGCCCAACGGCATCTCCAGGACCGGGTCCCAGGTATACGGTCCGAAGCGATTTCCCGAAAAGAAATGGCTTACGTCAATGGAGATTCAAGCCGAACAACCACGTCAAGTTCCGGGACGCGGGATGCGACAGACGGAGTCGGCACCGTCACCCCCGCCGTAGCCACGCACGGAACGCCACGCGCAGTTCACACCCGGTCAATCCACCCCCGTACGACGCTTATGAGGTGCCATGCCGACCCTGGTCTCCGAAGTCTCGCCTCCATCCCCTCAGCCGGACTCCCCGTCACGGAACGTCACCGCCACCATCCTGCTGGCCTGCGTGGGAGTCTTCGTCTCCTACCTGCCGGTCGTCGGTGTGTCGGTCGCGCTCGCGACGATCCAGCAGGCGCTCGACGCCTCCACCACCGGGCTTCAGTGGATCACCGACGCCTTCATCCTGCCGACCGCCGCCCTCCTGCTGACCTTCGGTGTCATCGGTGACCTCTTCGGCCGCAAGAAGATGTATTTGATCGGTCTGACGCTGTCGTGCATCGGCTGTCTCGTCGCTCTCACCGCGCACAGCGTCGTCCAGGTCTGTGTCGGCCAGGCGCTGACCGGCGTGGGCACCGCCGCCCTGCTCCCCGCGACCCTCGGTCTGATCAGCCATGTCTGCCCCGACCACCGCAAGCGGGGCGCCGCGATAGCCCTGTGGACGGCCGCCCTCGGCCTCGGGCTGACCCTCGGCCCGCTCTTCAACGGCCTGATCCTGGAGCACGCGAGCTGGCGCTGGATCTTCCTGCCCACCCTGGCCATCGGCGCCGTCACGGTGCTCGTCGGCGCCTTCGTCCTGGTCGACTCCCGCTCGGACCGCGAACGCCACCTCGACATCCCCGGCCAGCTCCTCGCGATCGTCGCCATCACCGCCGTCGTCTACGGCGTCATCGAGGGCGGGGGCGCTCCGGGCTGGGGCTCGGCCGAGGTCGTCACCGCGTTCATCGTGGCCGCGCTCGCCCTGCCGGCCTTCATCCTGGTCGAACTGCGCTCGCCCTGCCCCATGCTGGACATGCGCCTCTTCAAGTCCACGGCGTTCTCCGGGTCCGCGCTCGTCATGGCGCTCACCCTGTTCGCCCAGGTCGGCCTGGTCTTCTCGCTCAGTGAGTACTTCGGCCTGGTCCACCACGCCTCGACGTGGGACATCGGGGTCCGCCTGATCGCGCTCAACGGCTTCACCGTCGTCCTCGGCCCGGTGGTCGGCCGGCTCATGCACCGCTTCTCGCCCGGCCTCGTCCTGACGACCGGCCTGGTGATCGGCGGCATCGGGGCGCTCCTGGTGAACCTCTTCGACGCCTCCACCGGAACCGGCGAGGCGGTCCTGGTCATCGCGGTCCTCGGCCTCGGCATCGCGCTGGCCATGGCCCCGATCACCACGATCGCCATGAACAGCCTCCCGCGCCGTCTGGGCAGCACCGCCGGCGCCGCCAACAGCGCCCTGCGCCAGATCGGCAGCGCGCTGGGCCCCGCCATCTTCGGTGTCGTCCTCACCAACCGCACCCTGGACACCCTGCCCGCACATGTGGCCGCCTCCGGCCTCAACCCGGCCGACCAGGGCCAGGTCATCGGCCTGGTGAACGGCGTCGGCATCCAGGCGGGCGCCTTCCTCCACCTCAACACCGGCGAGGCGACGGGCCAGGCCCTCGCCGCCTACGGCGCCAGCTTCACGGACGCGCTGCACACCTGCGCCCTCGTCGGTGGCATCGGCATGCTGGTGGCCGCTGCCGTAGCCCTCGCCACGATCGGCATCCGCGCCCGCGCACCGCAGGGCGAGACGGAGCCCGAGGCCACGGCGGCGACGCACCCGGCCGCCGGGGCGACGACGATCGGCGAGACCGGCTGACCAACAGCCTTTGCTCCATGGGTGGTTGTCCTTCGGGCGCAATTCCGAAGGGCAACCACCCTTTGGCTACGTCGAGTTGACGCAGCGTCAGAGATCAGTCGGAGGCCCTGTCGTTCTCCAGCGCGGGGGCGAGGAGGTGGCAGAGCGAGTCGGCCAGCAGATGCAAGGGGTCGGCGGTCTCCAGCGGCCACTCGACGGCGATCCAGGCCGAGAAGAACGACTCGGTCTGCAACACGGCCATCAGCGCTCGCTGGCGGGCCTCCGCCGGATCGACACCCCGCCAGCGCTCGGGGCTACTGGTCAGCATGGCGACGTAGCGCTCGTGCGCCTCGACGTACTGGACCCGGCCCTCCCCGAGACTGCGGAGTGCCGCCGGTGCCGCCGCGTTGGCGACCCGGCGGACGGGCGCCATCTCCCGCCAGCGGGCCGCCGCCTCGTCCAGCCAGGCCCTGATGGCACCCCGGGTCCACCGCGGCAGCGCGGCCAGGTCGGCGAACGCCTCGCCCATCACCCCGTACACCCGCTCCACCAGCGCGTCGACGATCTCGGCCTTGCCGGGGAAATGGGCGTAGACGGTGACCCGCGTTACCCCGGCGGCCTGGGCGATGTCCTCCATCCGCGCATCGAGAAACGGCTTCTCGGTGAACACCGTGACGGCCGCGTCGAGCAGTCGGCGATGCGTGAGGATCTTCTGCTCTTCGCGCAGGTTCCTGCGGGGCGTGGACTCCATCCGTCCAGTGTGTTGCATGGGCGATGGCCGCGGCCGCCGACCTGCGCGAAGGGCCGGACCTCAGTGCTTCGCGGTACCGCGCTCCGCGACCGGGTCCAGGAGTGTGTCGATGGCCTGCATGAGGTCGGCCTCCAGCTTGACCCCCGCGGCCTTGACGTTCTCGGTGACCTGCTCGGGACGGGAGGCGCCGATGATGGCGGCGGAGACGTTGGGGTTCTGCAGCACCCAGGCCACAGCGAGTTGGGCGAGGGTCAGTCCGGCCTGGTCGGCGAGCGGCCTGAGCTGCTGGACCCGCTCCAGGACGTCGTCCCGCAGGAACCGGCCGACCATGTCGGCTCCGCCCTTTTCGTCGGTGGCGCGGCTCCCGGCGGGAAGCGGCGCGCCCGGCGCGTACTTGCCGGTCAGGACGCCCTGGGCGATGGGCGACCAGACGATCTGCCCGAGCCCGAGTTCCTCGCAGGTCGGCACGATCTCGTCCTCGATCACCCGCCACAGCATCGAGTACTGCGGCTGGCTGGAGACCAGCGGGATGCGCAGTTCCCGGGCGAGCGCGTGCGCGCCGCGGATCTGGTCGGCGGTCCACTCGGAGATGCCGATGTAGTGGGCCTTGCCGGAGTGGACCACGTCGGCGAACGCCTCCATGGTCTCCTCCAGCGGCACCGTGGGGTCGTAGCGGTGCGCCTGGTACAGGTCGACGTACTCGGTCTGCAGCCTCCGCAGCGAGTTGTCGATCGACTCCATGATGTGCTTGCGGCCCAGGCCCCGGTCGTTGGGGCCGGGGCCGGTCGGGAAGTAGACCTTGGTGAAGATCTCCAGTCCCTCCCGCCGCTCGTCCTTCAGCGCCCGGCCGAGCACGGATTCGGCCCGGGTCTGCGCGTAGACGTCGGCGGTGTCGAAGGTGGTGATCCCGGAGTCGAGGGCGGTCCGTACGCAGGCGAGTGCCGCGTCCTCCTCGACCTGGGAGCCGTGGGTGAGCCAGTTGCCGTACGCGATCTCGCTGATCGTCAGACCGCTGCGGCCGAGCTTGCGGAATTCCATGGTCCGACTCTACTCACGGTCGATCACGCGGATTCGGCCGGAACGGCTTCAAACCCCTTGTTTTCCCCGCAGGTTATGGGTCACGAGCTCGATGGACTCCGCGACGCCGACCCTTGTGCCGTCGGTGCCGCTGTCCGGGGCGGGGAGGCGCCCGTCCGAGACCTTGAGTTCCTCCAGCGCGCTGTTCATCGCCTCGTGCGCGGCGAACAGGCAGGGGGTGCTGTAGATCGCCACGTGCACACTCAGCTCCGCCAGTTCGGTCAGCGACAGCCGCGGCGAACGGCCGCCGGCGATCTGGTTGAACAGCAGCGGCCTGTCACCGATGGAGGCCCGGATCCGTTGGATCGCCTCGACATCGCGCACTCCGTCGACCAGCACGACATCGGCGTCGGTGGCGGCGAGTGCCTTGGCGCGGACGAGGATCTCGGCCTCGTCCGTGTCATCGGTCCGCGCGACGACCACGAGATCGGTTCTGGAGGCCAGTACGCGTTCCGGATGCTCGGACCAGGGTTTCAGAAGCGGGTGAACCGCGGACTCCCTCGGGCCTACGAGGGTGCGCTGACAAGGCAGGACCAACAGGACGCCGTCGAACGGCGGCTGCAGAAGCTCATCGAGGAGGGACACGGCATCCCCGAGTAGGTTATGTCTCGTCCAGGCGGCGCCGGTCCTCCTCGTCCCACTTACGGGTGTCGCGGGGCTGGGTGTAGGGCTCGGCCCCGGGCGGATGGCCGCCGGCGATGGCCCGCTGCCGGACGGTCTCCGCGTCGAACTCCAGGCCCAGCAGGATGGCCAGATTGGTGATCCACAGCCAGACCAGGAAGACGATGACGCCGGCCATCGTGCCGTAGGTCTTGTTGTAGGAGGCGAAGTCGGCGACGTAGACCGCGAAGCCGCCGGAGGCGATCATCCAGATCAGCAGGGCCAGGAGACTGCCCGGGGTGATCCACCGGAATCCCTTCACCCGGGCGTTCGGAGTGGCCCAGTACAGGATCGCGATCATGATGGTGACCAGTACGACCAGGACGGGCCATTTGGCGATCGACCATACCGTCACCGCCGTGTCCCCGGCCCCGAGGACCTTTCCGGCCTGGCGGGCCAGGCCGCCGGTGAACACCACGATCAGCGCGCTGATCACGGCCAGCACCATCAGCACCACCGTCACCCCGACCCGCACGGGAAGGATCTTCCACACCGGCCGTCCCTCGGGCATGTCGTAGACGGCGTTCGCCGCGCGGATGAATGCCGCCACGTAACCGGATGCCGACCACACCGCCAGCACCAGGCCCACGATCACCATGAGGGAGCCGATGCCGGCATTGCCCTGCAACTGCTCTACGGCCCTGGTGATGATGTTGCGTGCGGAGCCGGGGGCGAGCTGCTGGATGTTCTTCAGCACCTTGTCCGTGGTCGACTTGCCGGTGATCCCCAGCAAAGAGACGAGCACCAGCAGCGCCGGGAACAGTGCCAGCACGCTGTAGTAGGTCAGCGCCGCCGCACGGTCGGTCAGTTCGTCGTCCTTGAATTCCCGCAGGCTGCCCCTGAGTACCGCCCCCCACGATCCCTTCGGCAGCTTCGTCGGCGCCTCCGGCGCCTTGCGCTCCACCTCCGGGCCGGGCCCTGCCTCGGCCGGCGCCGGCGACTCGTCGCCGGTCTGGTGGTGTTTTCGCCCTAGAAGATGCAGTTTGGTCATGCGCGCCGAGTACCCCCTCCCCAACCAATTACGGCTTCGCCCTGGAGGTGGACTGGGAGAACGCGCCGGCCTCCTTCGAGGAGCTGCTCGGTATTCCAGCCCCGCCTGGTTTGCCGGCAGCGATCCGTGAGTTGAGTTTGCACAGCTCCTGGCCGGCGGCCAGCACTCTCCGCGCCGGTGTGCACGAGATGTGCATCGCCTTTGCCGGCCCAGGCAGTTCGCGCGGTTCATTGACCGCTCGGGCGGGTCTCATTGCTTTACGCCGTGTATGGTGAACCGATGTCGCTATACGCGGTGTATAGCGACCCCGCGAGCGGGAGTCTGTCTGATGAGCACGGCAGTGAACGAGTCGAGTCCCGCGGATCCGTCCCCCGCGGCCCGCCGGAAGGTGCTGAAGGCGCTGAGCGGGCTGCTCCTGGCGTTGTTCGTCTCCACCCTCAGCAGTACGGTCGTCTCCAGTGCGCTGCCGAAGATCATCGGGGCGGTGCACGGATCGCAGACCCAGTACACGTGGGTCGTCACCGCGACCCTGCTCACCACCACGGCGACGACGCCGATCTGGGGCAAGCTCGCGGACCTGTTCAGCAAGAAGACCCTCGTGCAGGCCGCCATCGCCGTGTTCGTGCTGGGGGCCGTGGCGTCCGGGATCAGTCAGAGCGCGGGGCAGCTCATAGCCTCGCGGGCCCTTCAGGGCGTCGGCGTCGGCGGCGTGCAGGCCCTCGTCCAGATCACGCTCGCGGCGATGATTCCGCCACGGGAGCGCGGCCGTTACAGCGGTTACCTGAGCAGTGTCACGGCGACCTCGACCATCGGCGGGCCGCTGCTCGGCGGGGTCATCGTCGACACCTCGTGGCTGGGCTGGCGGTGGTGCTTCTTCGTCGGCGTGCCGATCGCCGCCGTAGCGCTGTTCCTGCTCCAGCGGACGCTGAACCTGCCCGTCCTGCGGCGCGAGAACGTGAGGATCGACTATCTGGGGGCGACTCTGATCGCCTCGGGCGTGAGTGTGCTGCTGGTCTGGGTGTCGTTCGTCGACAACTCCTTCGGCTGGGCCTCGTGGCAGACCGCGGCGATGGTCGGCGGCGGGCTGGTCCTGATCGGCGTCGCCATGTGGGTGGAGTCGCGGGCCGCCGAACCCGTCGTACCCCTCGCCATCGTGCGGCAGCGCACGACGGCTCTTGCGATCGTCGGCAGTCTGGCGGTGGGGACCGCGATGTTCGGTGCCGCCGTCTTCCTCAGCCAGTACTTCCAGCTCAGCCGTGGACACAGTCCGACCGAGGCGGGTCTGCTGACGATTCCGATGATGGCCGGCATCCTCGTCGCCTCCACGGTCGCGGGGCGGTTGATCAGCCGGACCGGGAAGATCAAGCCGTTCATCATCACCGGCGCCGCCCTCCTCACGGTCGGATTCGCGGGTCTCGGCACCATCGACTCCAGGACGTCGATGGTCTTCCTGGGCGTGGCGATGCTGTGCGTCGGGATGGGCGTCGGTATGACGCTGCAGAACCTGGTGCTCGTCGTGCAGAACACCGTGCCGCTGAAGGACATCGGCGCGGCCAGCTCCACCGTGTCCTTCTTCCGCTCCCTCGGCGGCACGATCGGGGTCT
Source organism: Streptomyces sp. NPDC005492 (assembly GCF_040605995.1). Classification (NCBI taxonomy): domain Bacteria; kingdom Bacillati; phylum Actinomycetota; class Actinomycetes; order Kitasatosporales; family Streptomycetaceae; genus Streptomyces; species Streptomyces sp. NPDC005492. The sequence continues at coordinate 295,258 of NZ_JBEXDX010000006.1, read as the reverse complement.
CCGTGCTCGGCGCCGTCCTGGCCCGGCACGTCCAGGACCAGATCGCGGACGGCCTCGCCTCGGCGGGACTACGGAGCACCGGCGCGGCCACGGACGTCGGCGCGCAACCCGCCGCCGTACAGGCGATCATCCGTGTCGCGTACGGCGACGCCACCGCGGAGATCTTCCTCCTCTCGGCCGGTGCCGCCCTTCTCGCGGTGATCGCCGCGATCCTGCTGAAGCCGGTCAGCCTGCGCAGCAGTCTCGATCTGACCGAGAAGAGCGGGGGAGCGGCGGTTCCCGCGGAGGCGTGAGCAAGGGCCCCTCATCGGCGGCCACCTGGGTAAACTGTCGGGACACGCCGTGCGTTGAGGAGGAGTCGGGATGCCGCCGCACAGTCCTTCCGCGGCCGGGGTCCCGGACGAGGGCGACGAGCGGAGCGCGCCGCCCGTCCGGCAGGCGCTGTCGGACAGCGTGTACGAGCGCATCAAGGCGATGGTCATGGACCACGAGATCGCCCCCGGCGCCCGCGTCGGCATCGAGGCGCTCGCCCGCACCCTCAAGGTCTCACCGACCCCCGTCCGCGAAGCGCTGGCCCGGCTGGAGTCCGACGGTCTGGTGGTGAAGCGGGCCCTCTCCGGGTACCGGGCCACGCAGTTGCTGACGCGGCAGGGCCTGGACCAACTCTTCGAGATGCGGCTGCTGTTGGAGCCCCGAGCCGCCGCGCTGGCCGCCGTGAACGCCTCGGAGGAGCAACTCGACGGCTTGGAGCGGATATTGGAGGAGATGCAGGCCCATCCGAGTCCCCACGGACGGTACGCGTCGTACCGCGACTTCGCCGCCCTCGACCAGCGGTTCCACGAAGCGCTCGGACAGGCAGCGCACCGGCCCCTGTTGGCGGACGCGGTGGAAAGGCTCCACGCGCACCTGCACATCTTCCGGCTCAGCAAGGTGGTCGGAGCCGGGGACCCCACCGTCGCCGAGCACGAGCGGATCGTCCGCGCGCTGCTGCGCCGCAACCCCGAGCGGGCGGCCGAGGCGATGACGGAGCATCTGACACGCAGTCTTGAACGGCAGATCGAGGACAGCGGCGATGAGCCCGCTACTCCATGAGGAACACCTGCTCCGCCGTGGCCCACCACTCGCCGGGGGCCGCCTCCGGAACCGGTGTCTGACAAGGCGCGGTGCGGCGCCACCATTCCTGGGTCGTCTCGTCCGCGGCCATCAGTGCCAGGTCCGCCGCCAGATCGTCGCCGTGGTACTCGAAGTAGGCGAACAGCCGGTCGCCGAGCAGATGGATCGAGTAGTTGGCGATGTGGCAGCGCCGGAGCCGCACTTGAACCGGCTCCGGTACGTCGCGGTGCAACTCCCGGTATTCGTCCAGCCGTTCCGGGCGTACGGCGATGACCTGGGCCACGCGTTTCATGAGCGCACCGTGTCGCGGTCGTGGATCAGGCGGATCACCCGGCCGCTCATCCGGTCGTAGTCGCGGTCGTTGTCGAGCTCGCCGCGGATGCGGTGGTCCGTCATGACGACGATGCGGTCGGCGAGGGTGACCATCTCCGCGAGGTCGCTGCTGATGAGGAGGATGGGCAGGCCGTCGTGGGCCAGGTCCCAGATCAGTTCGTGGAAGGTGTGCTTGGTGCGGACGTCGACGCCGACCGTCGGTTCGTCGATGACGAGCAACCGGGTGTCGGCGGCCAGCCACTTGGCCAGGCTGACCTTCTGCTGGTTGCCGCCCGAGAGTTCACCGGCGTTCTGGCCGAGCCCCGAGATGCGAATGCCGAGCCGGTCGACGAGGTCCTGGGCGGTGTCGTGCTCCTCGCGTGCCGGGACGAACCCGAGCGCCCTCGCCAGCCGCTTCCACACCGTCACCGTGATGTTGCGGACGATGGGCTGCTCCAGGAAGACACCCTCCTCCTTGCGGTTCTCGGTGACATAGCCGATGCCGAACTCGTGCAGCGCCTGGCGGGGTGAGGTGATGCGGGCCGGCGTGCCGTGCACACGGATCTCGCCACCGGTGACCCGGTCGAGGCCGAGCACCGCCTTGACCAACTCGCTGCGCCCGGCGCCGACCAGCCCGTACAGGCCGACGATCTCCCCGGGCCGGACCGCCAGGCTGATGTCACGGTGCCCGCCCGCCGTGGAGACCCCGACCAGTTCGAGTGCCGGCGGGGTTGAGCGGTCTACCGTGCGCGTGCGCATCTCGGTCGCCGCGTGGGCGCGGCCCACCATGAGGCTGACGATGTCGTCGTGGGTGTGGCCGGAGAGCGGGGCGGACTCCAGTACGGATCTGCCGTCCCGCAGCACCGTGACCGTGTCGCAGACCGCGAAGACCTCCTCCAGCTTGTGGCTGACGAAGACGACACAGGCACCGCGCGCGGCCAGTCGCCGGACCACCTCGAACAGGCGGTCCGTCTCCTGCGGGGAGAGGGACGCGGTGGGTTCGTCCAGCAGCAGCACCCGGCTCTCGGTGTACAGAGCCTTGGCTATTTCGACCAACTGCTGCTGTCCGACGGACAGTTCACGCACCGGCTGCCCCGGATCGAGGTCGACACCCAGCTCCGCGAGGCAGGCCAGGGCCGGTGCGGTCATCGCCTCGCGGTCGACCAGCCCACGGCGGGAGGGAGGGTTCTGCAGGGTGATGTTCTCCGCCACCGAGAAGCCCGGAATCAGATTGCGTTCCTGGTGGACGACACCGATGCCGGTACGGGTCGCCTCCAACGGCGAGCGCAGCCGCACCGGTTGACCGCACCAGGTGAGCCGGCCGCCGTCGGGGGAGTGCACACCGGTGAGGACCTTGATGAGGGTGGACTTGCCCGCGCCGTTCTCGCCGAGGAGCGCGTGCACGGTGCCGGCACTCAGCCGCAGCCCGACGCCGTCCAGCGCGCGGACACCGGGGAACACCTTGACCAGGTCGTGGCATTCGAGGAGAACCGAACTCACTGGGCACCTCCGGTCTGCGGCAGGACGGCGCCGTCGGGTGCCCCGGACTTCGCCGAGCGCGTCTGGTGCAGTCGGCCACCGGCGACCGTACCCAGCACCACCAGGCCGATGAGGAGGTTCACCCAGCTCGGGTCCAGCGAGAACTGGGCGCGGGCCGCGTCGATGAGCCGGGTGACGAAGGCCGCCAGTACCGTGCCGAACACGGCGATGGATCCGCCGGTCAGCGCCACGCCCCCGATGATCGGCGCGGCGAAGCTCGGCAGCAGCCAGTCGCCGCCGACGCTGCGGTTGACGCCGGGCAGCGAGGCCGTGGAGGTCACGGCGGCCACGCCGATCAGCAGCCCGGACAGGGTGTGCGCGGCCACGATCTGCCGGTCGGTGGAGATACCGGAGAGCCGGGCCGCGAGGGGATTGCCGCCCGCGGCGAGAAGCCGTCGGCCCGCGACCGTGCGGTACATGAAGGCGGCCAGCGCGGCAGCCGCGACGAGTGCGGTGACGAAGACGAGCGGGATGTTCAGCGGCGCCGCCGTGCCCAGGTCGCGCAGCGTGCGCGAGTAGCCGTCCACGGTGCGAGTGCCGACGAGCCGGTACTGCGCCCCCAGCAGGATCGTCATCGTGGCCAGGGTGACGATGAACCCGTTGATCTGGGTGGCGACGATGGCGACCCCGGTCGCCAGGCCGATGGCTGTCGCGGTCAACAGCCCCACGAACACGGCGACTTCGGCGGGAACGCCGTGGTCGGCCATGAGGACGCCCGTCAGACAGGCGGTGAAACCGCCCAACGCGCCGACGGCGAGGTTGAGTTGCCCCACACACAGCGCCACCATCTGCGCCAGCCCGATGAGGATCGGGGTGGCCAGGTACTGGAGGAACACCCGCACCGAGGGACCCTCGAAGAAGGAGCCCGAGGAGGCCACGCCCAGGGCCACGTATCCCGCCACGACCACGCACAGCAGCATCGCCGTCGTGGAGCGGGAGAACCGGCGCAGCGCCGCGGGAGCCCAACTCCCAGGTCCGCCCTTCGTGTTGACGAGGTTCATGTCGAGCGCACCACCTTGCGATAGGACACCACCGTGCGGATCCGGTCGGCCGACAGGGCCAGCAGGAGGACACAGCCGAGATAGATGTTCAGGCTCTCCAGACCGACCCCCAGCAGATCGAGGCCCTTGCGGATCACCCCGACCAGGGCGGTGCCGAGCAGGGTGCCCAGCACGGACACCACCCCGCCGGTGAGCAGGGTTCCGCCGAGGACCGCGCCCAGGAAGGACGGCAGCATGAAGTCGTCGCCGATGGACGCGCGGAACGTGCCCGTGCCGGCCGCCGCCATGAACCCGGCGAGCGCCGCCAGCAGCCCGGAGAGCGTGTGCGCGAGCAGCACACGGCGCCCGGTGGGAATGCCGGACAGCTCCGCGGCGGCCGGGTTGGCGCCGGTGAGCAGCAGTTCACGGCCGATGCGCGTACAGCCGTAGAGGAAACCGAGGCCGAGCATGGCGAGGACGGTGAACTGGGCTATCTGCGGGACGGCGGGGGAGCCGCAGAGCGGGCCGGCGCAGATGTCCGCGAGGGAGTAGGAGCGCAGTGCGTCGATTCCGGCCGGGTGGGTGGTGAAGGCGGCGTCCTCGGTAAGGGCCGAGTAGAGGAGGGAGACGAGGCCGAGCAGGGCGAAGTCCATGGCGAGGGTGACGACGAAGGAACTCACTCCGGTACGGGCGATGAGCCAGCCGGTGACCGCGCCGACGGCGGCACCGGCGGCCAGGCACATCAGGAGGCCCACCTGCGTGGGGACGCCGAGGCGGTCGTAGCCGAGGCCCGCGAACAGGGCGCCGAAGGCGGCCATCCGGCCGACCGCGAGGTTCATGTGGCCCACCGACAGGGCGACCATCTGCGCGAGCGCGACCACGGTCAGCGTGGCGATGTCCCGCAGCAGGGGGAAGAGCACCAGCCGCTGGTCCAGGAACGCCGGCCGCAGCACGCCGAACAGGACGCTCAGCGCGATCACCAGCACCAGCAGGCCGAGCCGCTGGTTGACCCAGAAGGGCAGGCGGTGACGTGCCGTCCGCTCCTCCGGGACGGTGTCCGGCGGGCTGATCGAGGTCGTCATGCCACCCTCCGGTCGTCCAGCGCGTCGAGGTCCCAGTCGATGCCGATGCCCGGCACGTCCGGGGCCACGGCCAGGCCGTCGCGGATGGTCAGCTCGGTCCGGGTCACCGCCCTCAACTGCGGGATGTACTCGACGTATTGGCCATTGGGCACCGCCGCGGCGAGGCTGACGTGCAGCTCCATCAGGAAGTGCGGGCAGACCATCACGTTGTGGCTCTCCGCCAGGTGCGCGACCTTCAGCCACGGGGTGATGCCACCGATCCGGGCCGCGTCGACCTGCACGACGGAGGCGGCGCCGGCCGCCAGATAGTCGCGGAACTGCATGAGCGAGTACATGGACTCGCCGACGGCGACCGGGATCCGGGTCGCGCCCGCGAGCCGGGCGTGACCGCTGATGTCGTCGGCGGGCAGCGGCTCCTCCAGCCAGTACGGGTCGTACGGCTCCAGCGCGGACGCCAGCCGCAGGACGGAGGACGCCGTCTGGGACTGGTTGGCGTCGGTCATGATGTGCAGCGCGGGACCGACGGCCTCGCGTACCGCGCGCAGCCGTTCCGCGTCCTCGGCGGGATGCGGCCGGCCCACCTTGATCTTGACGCCCGCCCAGCCCGACTCCTGGGCGCGCAGGGCGCTTTTCACCAGTTCCTCGGCGCTCAGATGGAGCCAGCCGCCCTCGGTGTCGTAGACCGGTACCTCCTGGCGGTGGCCGCCGGCCAGCCGCCACAGCGGTTCGCCCGCCCGCCTGCACCGCACGTCCCACAGGGCGGTGTCCACGGCGGCGAGGGCGAGGGAGGTGATGGCTCCCGTGGTGGTCGCCCGCGTCAGCGCGAACAGCCGCTGCCACAACGCCTCCACGTTGCGGGCGTCCTGCCCGACGAGCGCGGGGAGCAAGTGGTCGCGCAGCAGGGCGAGTACGGAGCTGCCGCCGGTGCCGATCGTGTACGAGTAGCCGGTTCCCGTGAGGCCGTCGGCCGTCTCCAGGGCGACCAGGACCGTCTCCTGTTTGACGAACGACTGCACCGCGTCGGTACGGTCCTGCTCGACGGCGATGTCGGCCAGCCTCGCGGTGGCGGTCGTGATGATGCTGCTGCTCATCCGGCGATTCCGTTTTCTGTCGGGGTGGTCGGCCATCAGCCGCAGGAGAGGATCTTGTCGGCGAACTCCTGCTTCAACTGCGCGGTCTTCGCCTGCCGCGCCTTGTCGTAGCCGGCGACGTTCGCCTTGGTGACGACGAACGAACCCGAGTCCACCTCGACACCGGGCGAGCGCACGGTGCACTGCTTCGTCTGGAGCAGTGCCAGGGCCCAGGTCCCGATCTCGGCCTGACCGGCCGGGTTCTGCACCACGGTGGCCGTGACCGTGCCCTGCCTGATGCCGCTGAGGATCTTGGCGTCGTCGTCGATCGCGATCACCTTCGCCTTCGACCCGGACGACTTGACGACGTCGGCGGCGGCTACGGCCGGGTTGTAGGCGGTGGCGACGATGCCGGTGATCTGACCGCCCTTGGCCGCCATCAGGTCGGACACCGCCTTCTGCGCGGTCTGGAGGTCCGTGTCGATGTCGGTGATGGTCTGCAGGAGCTTCACCTTGCCGCCCGTCTCCTTCACGGCCTGGGCGACGCCCTTGATCCTCAACTGGGTATTGGCGTCGACGTTGTTGCCGGTCAGGTGGACCAGGGTGCCGCGGCCGCCCATGGCCGTGATGGCCGCCTTCGCGGCTTTGTAGGCGGCGAGTTGGACGTCCGTGGAGAGACAGAAGTCGGCCTCGTCCTTGTCACCGGCGGGGCAGGAACCCAGCGAAGCCACCGGGAAACCCTGCGACTTGAGGTCCGCGAAGGTCGAGTTGATGTCGGTGGGGGAGACGCCGAACACCCCGAACGCGTTGTAGCCGCGGGCCGCCAGCGTGGACAGCAGGTTGTTCTGCTTCTGCTGGTCCCACTCCGCCGTCTCGTCGAAGGCGACGGCACCGAGACCGTACGTCTTCTTCGCGGCGGCGCCCGCGGTCTTCCACGGCTGGAAGTACGGGTGGGCGCCACCGGGCACGAGGGCGACCTTGGTCCCGGAGCCGTCCACGAGATCGGCGCCACCGCCGCCCGTCCGTGCGGTCGGCGCGGCCTGACTCCCGGACGAGGCACCCGAGTTCCGGTAGGTGCAGGCCGCCGTCCCCGTAGCCAGCAACACGACCGCGACAACTCCCGGCAGAACAGATCTGGTTGGGAAACGCATGCCCCACCCCTGCGAAATCAGATAGGAAATCGATGCGGCGATCGTGGAGGAGGAACCCGCGCCCGTCAAGGCTTGCGGCATGAAGTGGTGTGGTGGGTGCGGGACTAACGCTTCGCGGGATGTGGTGCCCCGGCGTCAGGGTCGACCTGACCGAGCGCGAAATCATATAGGAAACGGGGTGCGTGGCGACCTGATCACAAAGGCCGAGATCATTCCCGTGACTCGGAGATCGTGCGGCTCAACTGCCCCTAGGATGGCGGGTCTCAGCTTGCCTGCGCGCAAGGCCGTGTTTCACCGCAGGGAGATCGCTCATGGGCTCCGACGACGCCTTACCCACACTGCCCGGCAACGGGATCCTGGACGGGCTGTCGGCCGGTCCCATGGTGCCGCGCCTGGTGCTGGGCGCGCGGCTGCGCGAACTACGGGAAGGGCGGGACATCTCCCGCGAGGCCGCGGGCGAGCGGATCCGCGCCTCCCGGTCCAAGATCAGCCGGATGGAGGCCGGTCGCCATGGATTCAAACTCCGTGACGTGACCGACCTGCTCACCCTCTACGGCGTCACGGACGAGGCCGAGCGCGCCACCCTGCTGACCCTCGCCGAGGAGGCCAACTCACCGGCCTGGTGGCAGTACTTCAACGACGTGGTGCCCACCTGGACGCAGACCTACCTCGGGGCGGAACAGGCGGCGAGTCTCATCCGCTGCTTCGAAGTCCAGCGCGTTCCCCACCTGTTGCAGACCGCCGACTACGCGCGCGCCTCTCTCCGGCTCGCCCACTCGGCAGCAGGCGGGGCGGAACTCGACCGGCGGGTCAGGCTGCGGATGACCCGGCAGCGGATCCTGCGCCGTCGGCCGGCGGCACAGCTCTGGGCGGTGATCGACGAGGCGGCCCTGCGGCGCCCGGTGGGCGGTATCCGCACCATGCGGGCCCAGTTGAGGCATCTCATCGAGATCTGCCGGCTCCCGCAGGTCACCGTCCAGGTGATGCCGTTCCGCGCCGGCGGCCACGCGGCGGAGGCCGGTCCGGTGACCATCCTGCGCCTGCCCGGCGGACGGCTGCCCGACATGGTCTACCTGGAGCAGCGTGTCACCGCCCTCTATCCCGACCGGCCGGACGAGATCGAGTGCTACTGGGACGTCATGAACCGCCTGGTGGTGGAGGCCGAATCGCCGGACGAGACTCCGACGATCCTGCATCGCATCCTTCAGGAGACCTGAACCACCGGGCGGAACCTAGCGCTTGAGGGCGACACCGCCGTACTGATGCACCTCCGCGGGCAGGCCCCAGGCGCTGTCGTCGGGACGCCAGCGCGAGCACGACGCCACGCCCGGTTCGAGCAGTTCCAGACCCTCGAAGAAGCCCGCGATCTGCTCGGGGCTGCGCAGGATGTACGGGATCGAACCGCCCTCGTTGTACTGCCGGATGGCGTCGACGTAGGCCTCGCTGGTGTCGGTGCTGTCGTAGTGCACGAGGTAGCTGCCGGAGGGCAGGGCGGCCACCAGTCGCCGCACGATCGAGCGCGCCTCGTCGTAGTCCTCGATGTGACCGAGGATGCCCATCAGCATGAGGGCGACGGGCCGGTCGAAGTCCAGCGTCTTCCCGGCCTCCCGCACGATGGTGTCCGGGTCGCGCAGGTCGGCGTCGACGTAGTTGGTGACCCCTTCCGGGGCGCTGGAGAGCAGCGCGCGGGCGTGGGCCAGCACCAGCGGGTCGTTGTCGACGTAGACGATCCGGGACTCGGGGGCCACCCGCTGCGCGATCTCATGGGTGTTGTCCACGCTGGGCAGCCCGGTGCCTATGTCCAGGAACTGGCGGATGCCCTCCTCGGCGGCCAGATGACGGACGGCGCGGGCGAGGAAGTACCGGGCGGCCCGGGCTCCGGTCTCTATGCCGGGGAAGATCTCCCGGAAGGCGTCACCGGCGACCCGGTCGACTTCGTAGTTGTCCTTCCCTCCCAGCCAGTAGTTCCAGATCCGGGCCGACTGCGGCACGGTCGTGTCGAACCTGGAGAGCGCATCCGGCTCGGAGTTCTCTGCCTCATCGGTCATGGACGCTCCTGTGCGTATGTGGTGAGAACCACGACATGGTCGAACACCGGTCGTGGAGGCCCACGTTATTCCCCCACGGCTCGGCCCATGTGTCTCGGGGGCCCCAACCGCCCGTGTTCGGCTACCAGTTGGCTTGTTTGCCGCCCCTGGTGAACCGGAATCAGCGCTCTGCCGCGTGCCGGGTGAGGAATCCGACGAGGGCGGCGGTGGCGGCCAGCACGGCCACGCTGGTGAGGGCGGCGGGCAGGGAGTACCAGTCGGCCATGAAGCCGATGGCGGGGGGTCCCAGGAGCATGCCGCCGTAGCCGAGGGTGGAGGCGATCGCGACTCCGTCGGGGCCGGCGAGGGTGCCGGCGCGCTCGACGGCGACGGGGAAGAGGTTGGCGAGGCCGAGCCCGGTGATCACGAAGCCCAGGACGGCCGCCCACAGGGAGGGCGCGAGCGCGCCGAGCAGCATGCCGAGTGCGGCGACCGTGCCGCCCGACACGAGGGTGCGGGTCCGGCCGAGGCGTTCGAGCAGTCGGGTGCCGCTGAGCCGGCCGGCGGTCATGGCGAGCGCGAAGCAGGAGTAGCCGATCGCGGCGGCGCCGGCCGTGGCGTCGAGGTCCTGCTCCAGGTGCAGGGCGCTCCAGTCGGCCAGGGCACCTTCGCCGAAAGCCGTGCACAGGGCGATGAGCCCGAAGGTGATGACGAGACCGCGGGTACGGGCGTCCAGTCGGCGGGCCGGGGCCGGCTCCTTCGACGAGCCCTCGGGGGGCTCCGGGGGCTGAAGGCGCAGCAGGCTACGGCCGACCACGGCGGTGACGAGCAGGCCGAGCACGGTCAGGCCGAGCAGGTGTTGGGTGGGGGTGAGGGTACCGGCGACCAGTCCGCCGAGCCCGGCGCCGACCATCCCGCCGAGGCTGAACGCGGCGTGGAAGCTGGGCATGATGGGCCGCCGCAGGGCCCTGACCAGGTCGACCGCCGCGCTGTTGAACGCGACGTTGATCCCTCCGTAGGCGGCGCCGAAGACGAGCAGCACGAGGCCGAGGGTGAGCGCAGAGTGGGTGAGCGGGGGCAGCGACACGCTCAGGGACAGCAACACGGCGCAGACGACGGTGACTTGGTGGTTGCCGTAGCGGTGGCAGAGACGGCCCGTGAGCATCATCGTGATGACGGCTCCGGCCGAGACACCGAGCAGGGCGAGACCGAGAGTGCTGGCCGAGGCGCCGGTCTGCGCCTTGATCGCGGGGATGCGGACGACCCAGCCCGCGAAGATGAAGCCGTCGAGGGCGAAGAAGGCGGTGAGGGTGACGCGGAGGCGGGTGAGGTCGGTTTGGGTGCCCGGCACGGCGTTGTGCATACGGGATTTGTTTATCTGCGGCACAAAATCAGGCTAGGGGGGTGCGGGGTGTGGGGCAAGGGCGGGGGCGCGAAGGTGTGAGGGGCGGTCGGTGGTGTGCGACGGCGAATGGATGGGCGTGCCGTCGGCGCGGCGGAGGTCGGGGCGACCGCGCCGTGCGTGGCTCCGACGGCCTCCCGGAGACGGGGCCGCAGGCTGGATTGCGGATGGCGACGACGTCGGGTGGCCCTCGGGGCACAGGAGCATGAGCGGCTGGGTGCAGTAGGCCAGGGCGGTCCGCTGATTCGAGCGGGTGCGCCGTAGGTGCTCGGTCGCCGGAGTGGAGTGGTGGTGCGCCTACCTCGGGTGCACTGCGTAGGTCAGGTGCGTCACCCGTGGCGACGGCTCCGAGCGAATCGGCTCCAGCGCGATCCTGGACGCGTCCACACCGTCGAACAGGCGGGTCCCCGACCCGAACAGCACCGGTGACAGCGTGATCGAGAACTCGTCGACCAGGCCGGCGTTCAGGTGTTCCAGGATCGTCGCGCCGCCGCCGGCGATGCGGACGTCGCGGTCGCCGGCGGCCTCGCGGGCCCGGTCGACGGCGTGCTCGATGCCGTCGTCGACGAAGTGGAACGTGGTGCCGCCGGGCCGCTCCCACGGGTCACGCTTGGTGTGGGTCACGACGAAGACCGGGGTGTGGAAGGGCGCTTCCTCCGGCCATGACCGCTCGCCGAGGTCGAACATGCGCCTGCCCATGACGCTCGCGCCGGTGCGCTCGAACGTCTCCCGCGCCATGTCGTTGTCGCGTCCCTCCTCGCCGCCCTCGCCCAGCTTCAGGTTCTCCCGGAAGAACCGCAGCGGGAACACCCACTTCTGCAACTCCGTCCACTGCGCCATCCAGCGCCGGACCTCCGGGTCGTCCTGCCTGCCGGGCGAGAACAGCTCCTCCTCGACGGGCACGGACTCGGGCGCGATGAAGCCGTCCAGCGACATCGACACGCTGAAGAACACCTTCCCGGCCATCAGCCCTCCGCCTCCTTCCGCGCGAGATCGGTGACGTAGGCCGCGAGGCTGCCGAGGGTCTGCCGGCCGCCCTCGACCGCGTGGTACTTCTCGACCGCCTCGTCGCGCAGTTCCCTGGTGGGGAACAGCGTGCGCATCACGATCCGGGTCGCCGCGCCGTCCGGCGTGAAGGTCAGGACCGACTCGAAGGCGTTCGGGTCGTCGCGGGACTCACCGTGCAGCAGTGCGATCCGCTCCGGCGGGACGATCTCGGTCCAGGTGATCCACTCCTGGTAGTCGGTCCCGTCCGGCCCGTGCAGCACGAAGTCCCACGCCCCGCCCTCGCGGAACTCGAAGGACCGCGTGGTGGTGGTGAACCCCTCCGGACCCCACCACCGCGACAGATGCCGGACCTCCGTGAACGCCCCGAACACCAGCTCCCGCGGGGCGTCGATGACCCGGGAGATCACGATCTCCCGGTCGGCCGTCGCCGGATCCGCCCGTGTTTCCCGCTCTGCCCCTGTCATCGGTCATCCCTCCTGCCGTGTCTGCTTGAGGTCCTGCACGTAGGTGTCCAGCCGGTCGAAACTCTCGTTCCAGAACCGCTCGAATCCGCCGACCCACTCGTGGATCGGCCGCAGCCCGCGCGCGTCCAGGCCGTAGAGGCGCTGCTTGCCCACCCCGCGGACCCGCACCAGCCCCACCTCCCGCAGCACCCGCAGATGCTTGGACGCCCCCGGCTGACTCATCCCCAACTCCTGGGCCACATCGGTCACCGGCCGCTCGCCTGCCCGCAGCAGCACCAGGATGTCCCGGCGCTGCGGCTCGGCGATCGCGTTGAACGCGTCCGACGTCGTCGCTGCTCGTGCCATGGCAGCCATCGTATGCCTATATCGGCATGCGTCAAGGCGGGTGGGAATTGCCGTTGGCCCACCCCGCGTTCCCCCTGCCATGACGACGAACGCGCCCCGCCCCGAGGTCCTGCGATACACCGCCTTCTCCAGTGACCCCTCCGGGGGAAACCCCGCCGGCGTCGTCCTGGACGCCACCGCCCTGGACGACGGCGACATGCTGGCCATCGCCGCCGAGCTCGGGTACTCGGAGTCCGCGTTTCTGACCGCGCCGCCGGAGGGACTCGGCGGTCAGGACGGGCGGGCCTACAGCATTCGCTACTTCAGTCCCAAGGCGGAGGTGCCGTTCTGCGGGCACGCCACCGTCGCGACCGCCGTCGCGCTGGCCGAGCGGATCGGTCCGGGGGAGCTGGTGTTCTCGACGCGCGCGGGCGCAGTGCCGGTGGTGGTGGCCGAGGAGGGCGGGACCCTCCGGGCCACGCTCACCAGCGTCGAGCCGCGTGTGGAAGAGATCGCCGCCGCTGATCTCGAGGAGGCGCTCGCCGCGCTCGACTGGCCGCGGGCCGATCTCGACCCGGCCTTCCCGCCCCGGATCGCCTTCGCCGGCGCCCGCCATCTCGTTCTCGCGGCGGCGACCCGCGCCCGACTCGCGGATCTCGCCTACGACTTCACGCGCCTCGAAGCCCTGATGCACCAACTGGACCTGACCACGGTCCAGTTGGTGTGGCGGGAGTCGGCCACCGTCTTCCACGTCCGTGACCCGTTCCCCGTCGGCGGCGTCGTCGAGGACCCGGCGACCGGCGCCGCGGCCGCCGCGTTCGGTGCGTACGCCTGCGAGTTGGGCCTGGTCCCCGAGGACGCCGTGCTCACTCTGCACCAGGGCGAGGACCTGGGCCGCCCCGGGGAACTCACCGTGACACTGCGCGCCGGTGACCCGCGGGTCCGGGTCGGCGGCGCGGGAGCGCGTATCGGCTGACGCGTGCGGCGCTGTGGCGTTGCGGACGCGGGGCTCCCGGAACGGGCTCATGAGCCGGGTTGTCGGCTGACCCGGAACCGGAGCGGCTCCGGCTCCGGCTCCCGTGCACCGGCTGGTCCCCGTGCCCATGACCACCGTTCCGCGCGAGTTCGTGGCTGCGGGACGGTCGCCGAGGTGACATCGGTCGGTCAGTCCGCTGCCGGGCTCTCCGGGGCCCGGGTTCGGGTGAACCCGTGGCTCCGCTCGACCTTCGCCACATGCAGGGTGTAGCTCTCGTACCACTCGGCCTGCCCGCGCTTCTGCGCCGCGCGATGCTCGGCATTGGTCCGCCACTCCGTGAGGGCGTCGGCGTCGCGGAAGTACCCGACCGTGATGCCGAGCCCGCCGGGAGTCTGGGCATGGTCCATCCCCAGGTACCCGGGGATGTCCTTCACCAGTTCCTCCATGCGCGCGGCGGTCTCGCTGTAGCCGCTCTGCTCCTGAGTGCGCACCGTGGTGAACACGGCGGCGTAGTAAGGGGGTTCATAGGCCTCGACGGGCGCGACAGGTGCTTCGGGGTGATCGCTCATGGCGTCACGGTAAGGGAGAAAGCGCCCGATGATCCCGACGGGTCTTGTCAGTGGCCCATGGCACGATCGCGGGCATGACATCGATCGGCGAAGCGCTCCTTCTCAAGACGGCGGCCGAGCATGGCGTTCCCGGTCCCGTCGCGCGGGAGTTACTGGCCCGGTGCCGGCCGTGCCTCTATTTGGTGCGGGACACAGAGGTGCCCGAGTCCCTGCGGGAACACATCCACCCCGCCGCACGAACGGGCGGGCTGCCCGCGCTGCCGGACGGCGTGGACTGGCCCGAAGGACGCGAGCCACTCATGCTGAGCGTCGGCTGCGCGGCCCTGCCCCGCGATGTCCTGGACATCGAACTCCCCGCCGACGGCCACCTGTTGTTCTTCACCGAGATCTCGTACCCGCCCGAGCGCTCCGCGGTGCTCCACGTCCCCGCCGGGACACGCACCTCGGACCGCTCCGCGACCTACGAACTCAGCGACAAGACCATGGAGACGAAGGTCTACGCACCACGCACCCTCTATCCCGTGCCCGGGCTCAGCATCGAGCAGGACGGGGAAGAGGGTCCGGAGACCTGCGCGTTCGTGGACGGCGACGGCGACAACGCGAGGGAGGCGCTGGAGAGTTTCGAGGAAGCTCTCCTCGACTCCGCGCGACGGTACGCCGACCTTCGGTTCGAGCAGCAGACCTGATCCGCGACCTGGTCGGCGGCCTCCACGCAACTCACCGGGGCACCGCCCCGACGAGGTCGGCGGTCGCGTCCCACAACCGGCCGGCCAGGGTCTCGTCCAGGCCGGCCTTGCCCGGTCGGCGGAGGGCGGGGGCGCCTCGGAAGCCGCCGAGGCCGTCCGGCCCGATGTAGGAGTTGCCGGGGACGTCCTGGGTCGCGGCGTAGAGCAGGGACAGCGCCCCACGCTCCGGCGCGTTGGTGAGGAACGTGAACCGGTTGATGACGTTCGACCGGGAGTGGGCCGCCAGCGAGGTGCGGGCGATGCCCGGGCTGGCGAGCACCGAGCGAACCGGGCTGCCGGCGGCGGTCAGGCGGCGCTGCAACTCCAGTGAGAACAGGACGACGGCGAGCTTCGACGCCTGGTAGGCCTGCATCCCGTTGTGCCTGCGGGTTCGCCAGTCGAGGTCGGCCAGGTCGATCCTGCCCTGCTTGTGCAGTTCGCTGGTGACATGCACCACGCGGTCGGTGATGTGGTCGAGCAGCAGGGTGGTCAGGAGGAAGGGACCCGTGTAGTTGGTGGTGGTCTGGAGGTCGAGGCCGTCGGCGGTGCGTGCGGCGGGGATGTCCATCACACCGGCGTTGTTGATCAGGATGTCGATGTCGCCGGACCAGGCGTCGGCGAAGGCTCGCACCGAGGTCAGGTCCGAGACGTCGAGCGCCCGGATGTCGAAGGCGCCGGGCAGGTCGGCGACGGCGCGTCGGGCCTTGCCGGGGTCGCGTACGCCGAGCACGACGCGGGCACCGGCACGAGCCAGCTCGCGTGCCGTGATCAGACCCAGGCCGCGCCCGGCACCGGTGATCACCACTGTCCGGCCGGTGAGGTCCGGGAGGTCGTTCGCGGTCCAACTGGGCGTACTCGTCATAGGACTTGCTCCATTGTCCGTGGTGCGCGGTGGCGGGTTCCCCGTGGTCGCTCTGCCGTGACCGGTGATCGCATCGCCAGTGAACTCGCCGCACCACGGGCGCTGGAAGGACATGCGCAACCACTGACTGAGAGGTCGTGGCTAAGCCGCGCCGGATCGCCAACGATGAGGACCATGGACCACACGTTCGACAGCTCGTCCCTCGGCGCCTTCCTGCGCACTCGTCGTACGGCGCTGCAACCCGAGGACGTCGGGCTGCGCCGCGGACCGCGCAGGCGTGCTCCGGGCCTGCGCCGCGAGGAGGTGGCCGAGCTGTGCGCCATGTCCGCCGACTACTTCGCCCGGCTGGAGCGCGGCGACGGTCCGCAGCCCTCGGAGCAGATGGTCGCGGCCATCGCCCGAGGACTGCGGCTGACCCCGGCCGAGCGCGATCACCTGTTCCTGCTCGCCGGCTACCGAACTGCCCGCCGTGACCTACGACTTCAGCACGTGAGCCCCGGTCTGATGCGGGTCATGGACGGCTTGGCCGGCGCCACCGCGCAGGTGATGGGCCCATTGGGCGAGACCTTGCTGCAGACGCCGTCCGCGGTGGCCCTGCTCGGCGAGCAGACCCAGTACACCGGCAACTCCCGCAGCGCGACCTACCGTTGGTTCACCGACCCGGTCGAGCGTGAGCGGTACGACCCCGAGCAGCACGACGACAACAGCCGTACCAACGCGGCGTTGTTGCGCGCGGCCGTCACCCGGGACGGGCCCGGCTCCGCCGCGGCGAACCTGGCGGACGTCCTGCTGCGCGACAGCGAGGAGTTCGCCCGGCTGTGGGAGCGCCACGAGGTGGGCCTGCGCTGGAGCGAGACCAAACGGTTCGTCCACCCCCAGGTCGGACGGCTGGAGCTCTACTGCCAACTCCTCCTGGAACCCGACCAGGGCCAGTCGCTGCTCATCTTCACCGCCACCCCGGGCACCGAGAGCCACGAGAAACTCGCCCTCCTCGCCGTGCTGGGCACCGAACGGTTCGCCGTCGACACCGAGTGACGCCCGAAGAGGTGGTCGACAAATCTCCCGGGTGGTGGCTGATGTTCGCCGTTCGATCGTGGCCACAGGTCCCGCACAGGCCCTCTTATCAGTCAGACAGAACGTGACTGATTGTCGATGTGACCTACGTCCTGCCCGTTCGGCACGTGCCTGGTGGGCAGGCCTCTGTCCGTATTGGGTGCGGCTTGTTCGGCCTTGGTCGGTTTCTCTTCGTAACATGTCCGGAAGAGGCCATCTCGTGGCGCATATCGCACAGTTGGGAGTCCCGGCAAGACGCCGGGTTTCAGTCAACCTAGTAACGTGATCTTGGCTGAGATGGGTCGACAAGTAGACAATATTTCGGGCAGGCGCCCAAGGGCGACGAACCACTGCCCGACGAACGACCTCCGGATCAAGCCCGACACGGAGGCAGCGTGCAGGAGGGGTTGTGGAACGCTACTTCACCAGCGGGTGGCACGAGGACCTGCGCCAACGAGTGCGAGAGTTCGCCGAACGGGAGGTGCGCCCGCGGATAGCGGAGATGGAGACATCCCGCACCGTGGCGCACGAGCTGTCCAGTCTCATCGCCCGGCAGGGCTGGATCGGCGTGACCATTGGGAAAGAGTACGGCGGAATGGGCGCCGGGCACCTGGCGAAGACCATCACCATCGAAGAACTCGCCCGGGTATGCGGTGCTATGGGAGCCATGGTTCAGGCCTCCCAGCTCGGTGTGGCAAAAATCATCCACTTCGGGAACGCGGAGCAGAAGCGGAAGTGGCTGCCGCGCATCGCCGCCGGCGACTGCCTCCCGACCATCGCCGTCACCGAACCCGAGTCGGGCGGCCATGTGTTGGGCATGGGCAGCACCGCCGTCCGGGACGGTGACGACTACATCCTCAACGGCCGCAAGGTCTTCGTCGGCAACAGCCACGTCGGCGACGTGCACGGCGTGGTCGTGCGCACCGGCGAGGGTTCCAAGGGGTTGTCGGCCTTCCTCGTCGAGTCCGACCGCCCCGGCTTCTCACTCGGCGAACAGCAGCCCGCCATGGGCCTGCACGGCTTCAGCTTCGGCGAGATCATCTACGAGAACTGCCGTGTACCGGCGGCGAATCGGCTCGGCGAGGAGGGCCAGGGCCTGGCCGTCGCCTACTCCTCCAGCATCCTCTACGGCCGCCCCAACCTCACGGCCGTGTCCCTCGGCATCCACCAGGCCGCCTTCGAGGAGACGACGGCGCTGTGCATCGAACGCGAGCGCTTCGGAGCACCGCTGGGCGACCTCACCAACATCAAACTCAAACTGGGCAGGATGAAGTCCCGCCTGATGACGGCCCGGCTGGCCGCCTATCACGCCGTCCACCTCCTCGACCAAGGGCTGTCCTGCGACGCGGAGTTGATGAACGCCAAGCTCCTCAACGTCGAGGCGGCCGTCGACTCGGCCCGTGACAGCATGGAGATCCACGCCGCCAGCGGCCTGTTCACCGACCGGCCGGTGGAGCGCTATCTGCGCGACGCCCATCACATCTACGCCCCCGCAGGCACCTCCGACATCCAGCTCCTCCGGCTGGGCGAGGTGGCCCTCGGTACGGCCAAGGGCCAGTGGTCCGAGCGGCTGGCCGACCTCGTGCGGACCGTCCAACCCCAGCGCCGTCTGGGGCAGTTGGAGACGGCCGGGCACGCGGGCTGAACACCGGGGAGCCACGGACACAGCGTCGTGCCCGCGGCTCCCGTCCTGAATTCCCCCAGCCCCGGCGTCCGCGTCGGCCGCGGGCTCAGATCCCGCCCCGGGTCTCCATCTGGTGGAGCCGGTCGACCAGTTGCTGCGCCAGCGACTTGATCGTCGCCAGGCCCTCCCGGCCCCAGGGATGGGTGTCCGTGTCGACCACGCAGATCGTGCCCAGGGCCATCCCCGTCTTCCAGTCGATCAGCGGCGCGCCCATGTACGAGCGGATGCCTATCTCGTCCACGACCCGGTTGCCCGCGAACCGCGGGTAGTCGCAGACGTCCTCCAGGACCAGCGCCTTCTTCCGGACGACGACGTGCGGGCAGTACCCCTGGTCCCGTGTCATCGTCCGGCCGACCTCGGCCTGCTGGTCCGGCTCCAACTGCACCCCCGGACGGCCACCGGCGTACAGGCCCGCGAAGTACTGACGGTTCTCGTCGATGAAGTTGACCATCGAGAAGGGCGCGCCGGTGACATGCGCGAGGTTGCGCGCGAACTCGTCGAACTCCGCGATCGGCGCCTCGCCGAGGCCGAGTTCACGCAGCCGCGCCACCCGGGCGGCCGCTTCCCGGTCCTCGGGGGTGAGCAGCAGATGGCTGGTCGGGTCGTACGAGGTCTGGGTGTTGTAGGGAACCGGGGCTGACATGCAGGCTCCATTCGGTCGCGCCGAGCGTGGCTCAACGCGACGGGTAAAGCTCCGCGGGCGGGGTGCCGGGAGTCGTGGCGAGCAGATGCTGTACGAGTGCGATCAACACGCGGGTCCCGGAGTTGCACTGCCGGGCGTCGCACATGACGACGGGTACGTCGGGCTTGAGGTCGAGAGCCGCGCGGATCTCGTCGGACTCGTAGTGGTAGGAGCCGTCGAACTCGTTGACGGCGACGATGAAGCCGATGCCACGCCGTTCGAAGAAGTCGACGGCGGCGAAGCAGTGGTCCAGCCGGCGGGTGTCGGCGAGCACCACGGCGCCCAGCGCGCCGTTCGACAACTCGTCCCACATGAACCAGAAGCGCTCCTGCCCGGGCGTACCGAACAGATACAGGACGTGGTCCGAGTCCAGGGTCATCCGGCCGAAGTCCATCGCCACCGTGGTGGTCGACTTGTCCTCGACGCCCACCAGGCTGTCGGTGCGGGCGCTGACCGAGGTCAGCAGTTCTTCGGTGCTCAGCGGCTCGATCTCGCTGACCGCGCCGACGAACGTGGTCTTGCCGACCCCGAAGCCCCCGGCTATGAGGATCTTCAGGGCGGTGGGGAAGGGGTCAGAGCCGCTTGCGTAGCCCATGCAGCACCGCCTCCAGGAGGTTTCGGTCGGTCGGGGAGGCCGCCTCGACGGCACGCGGCGAGCGCAGGGCGAGCGCCTGGTGCGTCACGAGGTCGGAGAGCAGAACTTTGGTGATCACAGCGGGCAGCCGCAGATGCGCGGCCACCTCGGCGACCGAGATGGGTGCGTCGCACAGGGTCAGGACCTGGTCGTAGTCGGGCCCCAGATAGCTCTGCGGCCTGGTACCGGTGGCCATCACCAGGGTGAGCAGGTCGAGGTGCGCCGAGGGACGGGTACGACCGTTGCTCACGGTGTACGGCCGTACTAACCGCCCTGCCTCGTCGTCGAGCCACGACCCGTCCTCCGCGTCGGACATGGTCAGCGCCTCGGATCCATCGACGAACCGGCCCCCTGCTGTCGGACCGGCGTGGCGAGATACGGGCGGACGCTCTTGACCAGCATGGCCATCTCATAACCGAGGACGGCCGCGTCGGCCTCCCGGTCGGCCAGTACGGCAAGACAGGCGCCGGAGCCGGCCGCGCACACGAACAGCAGGGCGCTGTCCAGTTCCACGACCACCTGCCGCACATCGGCGCCCTGGGCGAACTGCGCGCCCGCGCTGCGGGCCAGCGAGTGCAGACCGGAGGCGAGGGCGGCCAGATGCTCGGCCTCGGCCGCCGTCTCCAGGCCGTCGGCCGCCTTCGCCAGGCCGTCCGTGCTCAGCAGCACTGCGCTGCGGGTGTAGGGGACCCTCTGGACGAGTCCCGCCAGGAGCCAGTCGAGGTTCTGCTGGCCGGCGTGCATGTCGCTCACGATGGCGTTCTTCTCCTTGATGCGAGTAACGGAGCCTGCGGGTCAGCGAGCGCTGTCGGTGGGAGGCTCGTCGGGTTCGTTGTCGGCGAGGCTGACTCCGCGCCGGAACATGGCCATCAGTCCCGGATCGTGCTCGACCTCTTGTTCCTCGGTCCTGCGCGGTGCCGGACCGTCACGCAGCTCCGGTACGAGGTGCTCCTGGGCGTGCCGCTGGGGCAGCCGCGGCCGCTCGTCCCGGGAATCCCTGCCGTACGGCACGGACCCGCGCTCACGCGGCGCGGCCGGTTCCATGGTCATCGGGCGCTGCTGGTGCTGCTGCGCCGCGGGCATCGGCGCGTCGGCGGAGCGGGCCGGGGGCAGCGGCTGCCGGAACGTGGGCGGCGGAGCGGCGGGCTGACCGTGCGCCCCCTGTACGGCGGTGTGGTGGGCCGGGGCGACCTGGGCCGGCCGGGACATCTCGGCGACCGCCTGGGGGTGGTGCCCCTGGCCGGACACCTCGCCGGGCTCCTCGCCCATCAGTCCGCGCGGGATGACCAGGATGGCCTGGATGCCGCCGTAGATGTTGCTCTGCAGCCGGACCGCGATGCCGTGCCGGCGGGCCAGCGCGGAGACCACGTACAGACCGATCCGGCCGTCGGCGAGAAGCTTGCTGATGTCGATGCGGTCCGGTTCGGCGAGCAGCGCGTTGATACGGTCCTGCTCCTGCGCGGGCATGCCGAGGCCGCGGTCCTCGACCTCGACGGCGAGACCGGCGGTCACCCGCTGGGCGCGCATCAGGACCTGGGTCTGGGGCTCGGAGAACGTCGTGGCGTTCTCGACGAGTTCGGCCAGCAGGTGGATGACGTCGGCGACGGCGTGGCCGCGCAGCGTGCCCTCGATCGGGGGGACCAGCTTGACCCGGGAGTAGTGCTCGACCTCGGCGATCGACGAACGCAGCACCTCGGTCAGCGTCACCGGGCGGGTCCACTGCCGGCGTGAGACCGAGCCGCCGAGCACGGCCACGTTCTCCGCGTGGCGGCGGATACGGGTGGCGAGGTGGTCGACGTGGAAGAGGCCCTTGAGGAGCTCCGGGTCCTCGACCTCGTTCTCCAGCTGGTCGAGCATGTTGATCGCGCGGTGCACCAGGGACTGCAGGCGCCGGGCGAGGTTGACGAAGACCTCGACGCGCTCCTCGCTGTCCGGCGCGGAGGCCCGGGCGAGCTGCGCGGTCTGGGCGACGACGGTACGGGCCTGCCACAGGCCCACGCCTATCTCGTACGTGAGGCGGCCGAGCGGGTCGTTCCCCGACGGCGGCTGGTGGGTGAACGGCACCTGCGCCACCGGCTCACCGCGCTCCAGCCGCTGGAGCACCTCCTGCAATTCCGACTGACCCGTGGCGACCGTGTGGCGCAGCGACGCGTACTGCTGCGATATCCCCGTGGCCTCGGCACGCCCGAGCCGTACGCCACCGACCAGGATTCCGCAGCCGAGGACGGCGGCGACGGCGAGCACCGTCCAGGTGGTCCCGTCGGCGGATCCGCTCTGCGTGCGCAGGACGATCAGGACGACGGCAGTGGCGAGGATCGCCATGGCGGCGGCGGGCAGAACGGCGAGCCGGACCGAACGTGACCGAGTGGCCGAATCCGATGGTCCGTCCTGGACGGAGGACCGGGCATGTCTGTTCCGCGCGGAGCCCGATCCAGCCGTTCGATCGGGCTCCGAGGGCACAGCATAGGAGGGGATTTCGGGCATCGGAGTCCTCTCGATCAACCAGGTGGGACACACCGCGCGCAGCGCACATTAACCGTCAAGTCCGGTAAGGAATGGGACAGTTAACGGTCAGCCACCCTACGCCACCATCCTTAATGCGACGTAATCACGTCAGGCTAGGCGCCCGACGTGGCCTGCTGAAACGGTTCTCTGGTGGTTCCTATGAAGAGAACGGGCACCGCTTACGCGACAAAGGGCCCATTTGCCGTGTCCCGCAACATGCTGGAAATGCAGAGTTGGCTCAACCGTTGTCTGCGGGAGCCGGAAAGTTTGCCCTGGAAGGCCGCTGCGGACGGCTGTCCCGGCGATGCTCGGTCCCCAACTGTGTGAAGGGGTCGAGGAGTTCTGGTGTGTCCACGGTGGCTGGAATCACCACCCTCTCGCCACCGCGGCCTGCGTCGCATCTTCTTTCCGAGCTCTTCCCTTCCCCTGGTGAACCCCAGGGGCTCCTTTCACCTCTACGACATGGAGTAGGGGTGACCCCGACGTGAACTGCCGACCGACCGGGGTGGAACGAGGAGGAGTACGCCATGGACGACGGTTCCCGTGTCGACGGTGGTCTCCGGCTGAGGCCACGCCCCGCGCCCTCCACGGCGGGACCGCTCGGGACCCGGCCGCTCACCACCGGGTTCCCGGCGCCGCAGCAACTGCACCGGGGGATGACCCTGAT
The DNA here is from genome assembly GCF_040605995.1 of Streptomyces sp. NPDC005492. Lineage (NCBI taxonomy): Bacteria > Bacillati > Actinomycetota > Actinomycetes > Kitasatosporales > Streptomycetaceae > Streptomyces > Streptomyces sp. NPDC005492. The sequence continues at coordinate 272,429 of NZ_JBEXDX010000006.1, read as the reverse complement.
CGCCTCGATCAGCCTGTTCATCGGCACCCGCGGCGCCTGGACGAGAGCGATCACCTCCCACCCGCCCGCCGCCGGGATCATCTCGGTCTGCTACGCCGGAATCCTGGTCGCGGGCGTCCTGGCCCTCACCGTGCGCACCCGGCGCGCCCTGACCCGGGTGGACGCGGGCGTCCTGCTGCTCGCCGTCGTCCTGGTCCTCTGCGGCTACTGGCTGAACCACGCCGGCACCGACGAGGGCGTGCTCACCGCGCAGGCCGCCCACGAGATCCTGCACGGCCGACCCATCTACGGCCAGCCCTGGCCGTGGCTGTTCGACACTCCGTCCGTCGGCATCACCAAGACCATGTCGGGCGGCGCCGACTACACCTACGGCTATCCGCCCCTGACCGCGCTGCTCGCCGCCCCCGTCCACGCCGTCGTCCACTCGGCGGCCGCCGCCACTCTCGTGACCACCGGCGCGCTCCTCGCGGGCGCCGTCCTGCTGTGGCTGCTGCTCCCGGCCCCCTGGCGGCCGGGCGCCACCGCCGTCTGCCTCGGCTTCGGGTTCCTGCCCGGCTACGCCTACTCCGGCTACCCCGCCGTCCTCGCCCTCGTCCTCCTCGTCCCGGTCGTGGTCCGGTGGCCCGACACCGGAGCCAGTGGACGGCTCGGCGGGCCCGGAGTGCTCCAGGCCCTCTGCCTGGGCGCGGCCTGTGCCTCCCAGCAACTCGCCTGGTTCCTCACCCCGTTCCTCCTCATCGGCCTCTACGCCGTCCGACGCGGCGACCTCGGACCCCGGCCCGCCCTCGGCGTACTCGCCCGCTACACCGGCACCGCCGCACTGACCTGGGCCGCGATCAACGCCTACTTCGCCGTCCAGGACTTCCCCACCTGGCTGCACGGACTGCTGCTCCCACTCACCCAGAAGGCGATCCTGCACGGCCAGGGCCTCATGGGGATCTCGTACTACTTCACCGCGGGCAGCAGGCACCTCGACTACTACTCATACGGCAGCCTCCTGCTCCTGATCGGCCTGCTCGCCGCCACGCTGCTCTTCGTACGACGGCTCGGCCCGGCGATCACGGTGCTGCCCTGGCTGAGCTTCTACCTCGCCACCCGGTCCCAGGACGGCTACTTCCTGATGATGACCCCGCTGTGGCTCGCGGCGGCCGCCACCGTCCCCGCCGCCGTGCTCGCCCGGGCCTGGCAGCCTCGCATCCCGCGGCTGACCGCACGCCCGGCCAAGGCCGTCCTCGCCGCGGGGCTCCTCGCTCCCGCCGTCGTGTGCGCGACCATCGCCGCGGCCAGTCCGCCACCGCTGCGCATGAACGTCACGGCGAGCATCGTGGAGCGCTCAGGGCACCGTGACATCACCCACCTCGTCGCCCGGGTCGTCAACCTGACCGCCACCCGGCTCACCCCCCACTTCGCCAGCCGCCTCGGGCAGGGCGCCTCCGACTGGTGGACCGCCTCCGGCGGCCCGGCGTCCTTGGCCCCGCACGCCTCAGCGACGTACGTCGTGAAGCCGCCCGGCGGTGTCCGGCGGGTGCCGGGCGGCTCGCATCCGCGCTTCTACCTCATCGCCGTCACCGGGACGCCGATGACCATCACCACCGCCCGCATCCCGACCAGTTGACCGACCTTGACGCAAAATGAAATCCCGTAAATGAGAAAGTCCTTACAGTGTCCTCATCTGAGATTGTTATATTGCGCAACCACGCAAGCGAGACGGGAACCCCGCCTCGCCCGACCCGACACGGCCGCGCGCCCCAGGCCGCAGCACCGACGGCCTGAACGGCCCGACCGTTTTGTGGGAGTGCCAGATGACCGACCTCGGGGACGGCCCCGTGGGACATGCCACGCGCAGTCGCACACGAGGGGTGCCCAGGCCGCGTACAGGTGACGCCGAGGAACCGCTGCCCACCGGCGGCCGGGCCGCCGCACGCGCCGCCGCGCGCCACGCGCCGCGCGGCGGAACCCGCGCGGCCGGACGCGCCGCGTCCCGCCGCCGGGCCAAGCAGGCCCCGCGCGGCAAGCGGGTGTTGAAGATCACCGCGATATCCCTGTCGGGGCTGATCCTGGTGACCGCGGGCGCCGGCTGGTGGTTCTACGAGCACCTGAACGGCAACATCAACAGCATCGCGATCGACGACGGAGCGGGCGGCAAGGAGAAGGCCGACGCCTTCGGCCGTACGCCGATCAACCTCCTCGTGATGGGCAGCGACGCCCGCACCAGCGCGACCGACTGCAAGCTCGGCGGCGGCTGCTCGACCACCGGTGTGCAGACCGGGAACGGCAACGCGGACGTGGAGATGGTGGTGCACATCTCGGCGGACCGTTCCAACGCCACCGTGATGAGCATCCCCCGCGACACCATGACCCAGGTCCCCGCGTGCTCGGACCCAAAGAGCAAGGAGTCGACGCCCGGCTACTACGGCCAGATCAACAGCGCGCTCCAGTACGGGCAGGAGTGCCAGGTCAAGACCGTCCACGCGCTGACCGGCATCACCATCGACCACTTCGTGCAGATGGACTTCTCCGGCGTGGTGAAGATGTCCGACGCGGTCGGCGGTGTCTCGGTGTGCGTCGACGCCGACGTCTACGACACCTACTCGCACCTGAAGCTCGCCAAGGGCACCCACACCCTCAAGGGCGACGCGGCGCTCGAGTTCGTCCGCTCCCGGCACGGGTTCGGCGACGGCAGCGACCTCGGCCGTACCGTCTCCCAGCACCTCTTCCTCAGCGCGATGATCCGCAAGTTCAAGAGCGCCGGCACCCTCACCGACCCCACGGCCGTCTACAACCTGGCCGACGCCGCCACCAAGGCGCTCACCGTGGACACCGGCCTCGGAACCGTCAAGAAGCTGATCGGGCTCGCTGCCGACCTCGACAAGGTCCCGACGAAGCGCATGACGTTCACCACGATGCAGACCGGTGCCGACCCGACGAACGCCAACCGGGTCGTGCCCGCCGCCGCGGCGAAGAGCCTGTTCGCGACCATCGCCAACGACCAGTCGCTGACCAGCTCGTCGGGCAAGAAGTCCGCGGCGGCCACCGCGACCGCCACGGCCGCCGCTGTGCCCGCCGCGCAGATCGCCGTCACGGTGGAGAACGGCACCAGCATCAGCGGCCGCGCCTCCACCGTCGCCACCTCCCTGATAGACGGCGGTTTCAGCTCCGACACCACCACGGGGAACGCCTCCGTCAGCGCGACGACGACCACGCTCACCTACGGCACCGGTCAGAAGGCCGAGGCCCAGACCGTGGCCAAGGTGATCGGCCTCGCCTCCTCGCACCTCAAGCAGGGCAGCGGCACCGGCCTGACCCTGGTGATCGGCACGGACTGGCCCAGCGGCACGACATACCCGGGCGCCAGTTCGTCCCCGGCCCCCGCCGACACCAAGGCGGCCACGTCCAACGCGCAGGCCTCGACCGCCGATCAGTCGAAGTCCTGCGCCAAGGTCAGCCCCTACAAGACGGTCAGCCTCAACGGCGTCGCGATGACCCCGACCCAGGCGTACCGCGCGGCGACCAACAAGAAGGACTCGGCCTCCTGACGGACGGCTACGGCTGCGGCTGTACGACGCTCTCGGCGGTCCAGGTGATGTGCGGGGGATCCACCCGCGCGCACAGAGGGCCGCCGTGCGCGTCGGTCAGCCCGAGCCGGCCGACCAGCAGTCCGTCGCGCGCGGCGGCGGCCAGGACGTCGGCCGGCACCGAGTCGAGCATGAGCTTGGCGCGCCGGAACATCGTGAAGACACCGGCCTCGTCGACCGTGCCCCACGACAGATAGACGAACCGCAGGCCCATCCGGTGCTGCACGTAAGGGCCCTTGACCACGATGCCGTCCGGCGTGGCCTCCGCCGTGCACTCCAGCGTCCAGGTCGCGGACCCGCCGTCCCCCGGCTGCGGTTCGAGGAGTTCGGCCGGCCGGTCCTTGCGCTGCACGGCGACATGGATGTTGTCGTACGTCGGGACGGGCTTGTCGGCGGGGGCGGGGCAGGTACGGCCGGGCAGGTCGACGGCGTCGATACGGAGGTGCATGGGGGCCATCATGCCGGGCCCGCCCGGGGATCAGTCGGTGGAGTCGAGGAAGCTGCCCACGACCCGGAGGAAGAGCTCCTCCTCCTCGACGTGCGGCATGTGGCTCGAGTACTCGAACATGTGCCAGCGCACATCGGGGATGTGGTCGGCGAACGGGCGCAGCGTCTCGGGGGTCGCCTCGTCGTACCGTCCGGACACCAGCAGGGTCGGTGCCTCGATCAGACGCAGCCGGTCGATCACGGACCAGTCCTTGAGTGTGCCGACGACATGGAACTCGTTCGGTCCGTTCATCGTGTGGTACACGGTCGGGTCGGCCGCGATGTTGTCCCAAGTCGCCTGCACCTCGGGCGGGTTGGGGACCAGACGGCACACATGGCGTTCGTTGAAGACCTGCTCGGCGGCGAGGTAGTCGGGATGGTCGGTGGTTCCGGCCGCCTCGTGGGCGAGCAGGGTGCGCTGGACCTCCGGCGGGAGCTGGCCGCGCAGTTCGGCCGCGCCCGCCAGCCACAGCTCCATGGACGCGGGGGAGTTGGCAATGACCAGACCGCGCAGGCCGGTCGGCCGGCGCACGGCGTGCTCGGCGGCGAGCATGCCGCCCCAGGACTGGCCGAGGAGGTGGTAGGCGTCGGTGATGCCCAACTCCTTGAGGAGCTGGTCGAGTTCGTCGAGGAAGAGCTGGACGGTCCAGAAGTCGGCGCCCTGGTCCGGCAGATGAGTGGACAGCCCGGTGCCGAGCTGGTCGTAGTGCACCACGGGCCGTCCCTGCTCGGCGATGCCCGCGATGCTGAGGGTGTAGTTGTGACCGGCCCCGGGCCCGCCGTGCAGCACGACGAGCGGCGTCCGGCCGGCCTCACCGGTGATCCTGTACCAGGTGGACCAGCCGTTGAAGTCGACCGTGCCGGTGCGATGCGGCTCGGGAATCGCCACGCGAGGCCTCCCAGACGGACCGGACGCGAGCCGGCCGGGGGTTGGAGCGGAAAAGGGTGCGACGGATCGCTGTGATGGTGATCGAGCAAAAGGCCGCCGCACAAGACCTTTTGGCGGGGCCGGGGCAAGACGTAACGGCGAGTTCACGTGGCCCGCCCGCGTTCACAGAACCGGAATCAACGCACCTCGACGGCGAACTCCCGCACGGCCCCGTCGACTTCCGCCACACCGCCCAGCCGCGGCACGGGCCGCGCGCTCGCGGTGATCGTGGCCGGGCTGCCCAGGGAGTCGCCCATGTCGACGGCGATCTCGGTGACACCCCGGGCGGCCAGGTCGGCGGCGAGACACGCGGTGCTGTTGGCGTTCGCGATGTCCTCCGGGACACCGATCGACGGCGCGAACATCCGCGCCGCGATCCCACCGGAGCGCGTCGGCACCGAGTAGACGTAGCAGCCGAGGAGTCCGAGCCGGTCACAGGCCGCGCGGAGTCCGTCGAAGTCCGGGGCGAGCGCGGCGAGCGCCGCGCGCGACACGACCGGGACGAGCAGGCGTGCCCGTCCGATCGAGGCCACGCGAGCACCGGGGGCGAGTGTGTCCGGGGTGATGCCCAACGGGGGCAGGACGAGGGCGATCTCGTCCGCGCCCGGCTCCCGCGACTCGACGGGACCCGGCTCGAAGTCGGCACGGAACCGCGTCCCCTCCCGTACGGCCCGGCCGGCGAACGGACGTCCCCCGGCCCGCAGGGTCCCCCGGTACTCCGAGCCTCCGGCGCGCGCCGCGAGGAAGGCCAGGGCGGCGACCGTACCGTGGCCGCACGCGGGCAGTTCGCCCTCGGCGGTGAAGAAGCGGAGCGAGACCTCGGACCCGCGCACGGCGACGAACACGGCGTGCGAGGTCCCCGCGAGGACCGGCACCCGGCATCGCTCGTCGTCGCCCAACGGCAACTCGTCCAGCACCGTGGTGGGGCTCCCGCCGGAGCCCTCCCGCAGACACGCGCGGACGATCGTGACGGACAGTCGGCTGATCACACGAGAACCGTACTATGTTCTGTCGCACCATCAGACATTCGGAGCAAAAATGCAAAAAACGGATGAGCTGCTTGATGTGACGGAGAGGGCGGCCCAGACCACCGTCCACCCACCCGAGCCACGGCGCCGCGCCCTTCGCGGACTCCCGCCCGCGCCCGCGCCCGCGCTCGCCCTCGCGCTCGGTCTGGCGGCGGCCGTTCTCCTGCTCTCGGGCACGCCCTGGCTGAACGGCCCCGCCGTGGCGGCCTGGCGCACCGTCTGCCTGGCCATCACCGTGCAGGCGCTGCCCTTCCTCCTCCTGGGCACCGCCCTGTCCGGGGCCATCAACGCCTTCGTGCCCGCCGACCTGTTCACCAAGGTGCTGCCCAAGCACCCCGCGCTCGCCGTGCCGGTCGCGGGCGTCGCGGGAGCCGTCCTGCCCGGCTGCGAATGCGCGTCCGTGCCGGTCGCGAACAGCCTGATCCGCCGGGGCGTCACCCCGGCCGCCGCCTTCGCGTTCCTGCTCTCGGCGCCCGCGATCAACCCGATCGTGCTGACCGCCACCGCCGTCGCCTTCCCGGGCAGCCCCGCCATGGTGCTGGCCCGGCTCCTCGCCTCGCTCGCCACCGCGGCCGCCATGGGCTGGCTCTGGCTCTGGCTCGGCCGCGAGGAGTGGCTGCGCCCGGTCGTCCGGCACACCGGACACCGGTCGGGACACAGTCGCTTCACGGAGTTCCGGCTCGGCTTCCAGCACGACTTCCTGCACGCCGGCGGCTTCCTCGTACTCGGCGCGATGGCCGCGGCCACCTTCAACGTGACCGTCCCACGCTCCGTCCTCGACACCTTCTCCGGATCGCCGTGGCTGTCCGTGCTGTTCCTGGCCGCGCTCGCCGTCGTCCTCGCGGTCTGCTCGGAGGCCGACGCGTTCGTGGCCGCATCGCTCACCGGCTTCTCGCCCACAGCCCGGCTGGCCTTCATGGTGGTCGGCCCCATGGTGGACCTCAAACTGATCGCCCTTCAGGCGGGCACCTTCGGCCGGGCGTTCGCGGTGCGTTTCTCCACCGCGACCACCGTCGTGGCCGTGGCCGCCAGTGTCCTGATCGGAGGCGCCCTGCTGTGAAGCGCACCGCACAAGTACTGCTCCTGGTCCTGACCGGCCTCGGCCTCCTGCATACCGCCCTCTTCACCGACCTCTATCTCCGCTACGTCAAGGAGGGCCTGCGCCCGCTGCTGATCGTCTCCGGCGTCCTCCTCCTGCTGCTGGGCGTGGCCCACGCGGCACTCGACCGCGGCTCGGCCGAGGAGACGGAACACGACCACGGCCATGACCACGGCCACGACCATTCCTCCGCACCCCGCATCGCCTGGCTGCTCTTCCTCCCCGCGCTCAGCCTTCTTCTCTACGCCCCACCCGCCCTCGGCGCCTACACGGCCGCGCACGCCGGCAGCCAGACCGTGAAGCAGCAGAAACGGTTCGCCGCACTGCCGGCCACCTCACCCCTGCCGATGACCCTCACGGACTTCACCACCCGGGTCCAGCAGGACAGGGAACTGGCCATCAAGGGCCGCACGATCCAGATGACCGGCTTCGCGACACCGGGCCGGCCCGGCGGCGGCTGGGACCTGACCCGCATCATCTTCACCTGCTGCGCGGCCGACGCCCAGACGGTCAAGGTCCGGATGTACGGCACCCCGGCCCCACCCGCCAACACCTGGCTGGCCGTCACCGGAACCTGGCACACCCAGGGCACGCTCGGCACCAGGACCGCGGCGGCGGCCCTCGACGTCCACGGCACCCGGCGCATCGCCCAACCCGTCAACGCCTTCACGGACGATCTGCCGCTCACTCCGTCGTGAAGGTGAACTCCGGTCGGCAGCAGGGGAGTTGAGCGGAGCATCGCGCGTCCCCGCTGCCGGTTGTCCCGCCGGGTTCATATCCCGATCGCCTGGCATGCCCCAGAGTTAACGGGTCATTGGGTCACATGCGGTGTGAAAGCACGGTCGATGCGTAAATCATCTTGTCATGAACCTGCGATCCGATGGACGGATCGCGGTCTCATGGAGGTGTTGGATGCACCGCAGACTCGCCACCGCTGTCTCCGCCTCGACTCTGGCCCTGGTCGCCGTCGTCGCCACCGCGACCGCCGCCACCGCCGTCCCCGCCGACAAGCCCCAGGTCCTGTCGGACTGGACCCAGACCAGCGCGTCCAGCTACAACCAGTGGGCCGCCGCCCGCGCCAACCAATCCGCCTGGTCCGCCTACGAGTTCGACTGGTCCACCGACTACTGCTCCGACTCGCCCGACAACCCCTTCGGCTTCCCCTTCGCCACATCCTGCGCGCGCCACGACTTCGGCTACCGCAACTACAAGGCCGCCGGTGCCTTCGGCGCCAACAAGTCGCGCCTCGACAGCGCCTTCTACGAGGACCTCAAGCGCGTCTGCGCCACCTACTCCGGCGCCACCGCGACCGCCTGCAACAGCACGGCGTGGACGTACTACCAAGCCGTGAAGGTCTTCGGCTGACATACCGTCAACCGCTCGGACAGCGCGGGACGTCGACCCTCGGCGTCCCGCAACCCCCGCTTCGGGAAGCCCGGTTCACACCGCGACGACCCGCACCCCCGCCTCCTCGAACCGCCGCACCACATCCGGCCCCACCGCCGTGTCCGTCACCAGCGTGTTCACCGACTCGGCCGCGCAGATCCGGGCGAATGCCCGCTGGCCGAGCTTGCTGGAGTCGGCCGCGACGACCACCCGCTCGGCGCGCTCGCACAGCAGCCGGTTGACGGCGGCCTCCGCCTCGTCGTGGGCCGCCGCGCCGTGCGTCACGTCGAAGGCGACCACGCCGAGCACCGCCACATCCACGGTGATCTGCGAGAGCACCCCGTCCGCGAGCGGCCCGACGAGTTCGTACGACTGCGGGCGCGCGACCCCACCGGTCAGCACGATCTTGAACTGGGGCCGTACGGCAAGCTCGTTGGCGATGTTGAGCGCGTTCGTCACGATGGTCAACGCCGGGGACCCGGAGGTGAGGTCGCTGCGGACCGCCAGGGCGCGGGCCACCTCCGTGGTCGTCGTACCGCCCGTCAGACCCACCGCCTCGCCCGGCGCGACGAGTTCGGCGACCGCCTTGGCGATGCGCTGCTTCTCGGAGGCGTGCCGGGCGGTCTTGTAGCGCAGAGGAAGTTCGTACGACACCCCGTGCACCACCGCGCCGCCCCGGGTGCGCACCAGCATCTGCTGCTCGGCCAGTTGATCGAAGTCACGGCGGATCGTCGCCGCCGACACGGCCAGGTCCGCCGCCGCCTCCTCGACGTCCAGCCGACCGCGCTCGACGAGCAGGTCCAGCAGCGCCTTCCAGCGGGCGTCGCGCGACATCCGCACTCTCCGTTCCTCGATTCTCCGGCGACCCTAGCGCACACCACCCTCGGCGAATTGCTTGATTGTGCTCGAAAGCTCGCTATATCTTGCAGGAACAAGCATCGGTGGGGAGGGGTACGGCATGACCTATGTCGAGGACGAGCTGAACAGCCAGCCCGAGTGCTGGACACGCGCCGCGACGGAGGCGGCCGGATACGCGCGGGTGCTGCCGACGGCGGGGGAGCGGGTCGCGATCGTCGGCTGCGGCACCTCGTACTTCATGGCCCAGGCGATCGCCGCACTGCGCGAGGGCGCAGGCCAGGGCGAGACCGACGCCTTCGCCGCCTCCGAGTTCCCGCACGGCCGCTCGTACGACCGCGTCCTCGCCCTCACCCGGTCCGGCACCACCACCGAAGTGCTCCAACTCCTGGGGGAGTTGAAAGGCCGCAGCCGCACCACCGCGATCACCGCCGACCCGCACACGCCCGTCATGGCGGCCGCCGACGAGATCGTCGTGCTCGACTTCGCCGACGAACGATCCGTCGTGCAGACCCGGTTCGCGACCACCGCGGTCACCCTGCTCCGCGCCCACCTCGGCCTGCACACCGACGCCGTCGTCGCCGACGCCCGCGCCGCGCTCACCGACGAACTGCCCGGGCAGCTCGTCGCCTGCACCCAGTTCACCTTCCTCGGCCGCGGCTGGACCGTCGGTCTCGCCAACGAGGCCGGGCTCAAGATGCGCGAGGCCTCACTGTCCTGGACCGAGGCCTACCCGGCGATGGAGTACCGACACGGTCCGATCAGCATCACCACCCACGGCACCGCCACCTGGATGCTCGGCGAGGCACCCGAGGGACTCGCCCAACAGGTGCGTGACACCGGCGGGTTGTGGATCGACGGGGGTCTCGACCCGCTCGCCGAACTCGTCCGCGCCCAGCGCCTCGCGGTCGCCGTCGCCGCCCACCGCGACCTCGACCCCGACCGCCCGCGCCACCTCACCCGCTCGGTGATCCTCGCCCCCTGAACTCCGGTACCCGGAACGACAGGAAAGGACCGGCCGTGCCCCTCGTCACCACCGGCGAACTCGTCACCCGCGCCGCCACCGCCCGCTCCGCCGTCGCCGCCTTCAACATCATCACGCTGGAACACATCGAGGCCGTCATCGCCGGCGCCGAGTCCGCCGAAGCACCCGTCGTCCTCCAAGTCAGCGAGAACGCCGTCAAGTTCCGCTACGGCCGACTCCTCCCGCTCGCCCGCGCGGCCGTCGCCGCCGCCGAACGGGCCGTCGTACCCGTCGCGTTGCACCTCGACCACGTCCAGAGCGACGACCTGCTCCGGCAGGCATCCGGCGCCGGCTTCAGCTCCGTCATGTACGACGCGGCCCGCCTGCCTTACGCCGAGAACCTCGCCGCGACGCGCACCGCCGCCGACTGGGCGCACGCCCAAGGGCTGTGGATCGAGGCCGAGTTGGGGGAGGTCGGCGGCAAGAACGGCGAGCCGCCGCTGGACGCCCACGCACCCGGCGCCCGCACCGACCCCGCCCGGGCCCGCGCCTTCGTCGCCGACTCCGGCATCGACGCCCTCGCCGTCGCCATCGGCAGCTCCCACGCCATGACGACCCGTACCGCCACCCTCGACCACGAGCTCCTCAAGCGGCTCACCGCCACACTGGACGTCCCCCTCGTCCTGCACGGCTCCTCAGGAGTCCCCGACGACGAACTGACCGCGGCCGTCGCCGACGGCATCACCAAGGTCAACGTGGGCACCGCCCTCAACCTCGCGATGACCGGCGCGATCCGCGCCTTCCTCGCCGAGCATCCCGAGGCGGTCGACTCCCGCACGTACCTGAGCGTGGGCCGGGAGGCGATGGCCGGAGCGGTGGCCAGGATCATCGGCGTGCTCGCCGGACCCGGCCGGGCTAGCGCTTGACGGCCCTCAGCACCACGAACTTGGCGTCGCTGGCGACCAGTCGGCTGTTGCCGAACAGCCGCTTCAGCTTCACGTGGTAGGCGAGATGCCGGTTGCCGACCACATACAGCTCGCCGCCCTGCCGCAGTGCGCGCCGCGCGTCGGTGAACATCCGCCAGGCCGTCGCGTCGGTCGTCGCCTGGTGGGAGTGGAACGGCGGATTGTTCAGCACGAGGTCGACGCTGTCGGCCGGCACCCCGGCCAGCCCGTCCCCGACCCTGAACTCGGCATGCCCCGGAACGCCGTTCGCCTTGTACGTCGCCTCGGCGGAGGCGACGGCCTGGAACGACTCGTCCACGAACAGGACTTCGGCCTCCGGATCGGCCAGCGACACCGCCGTACCGACGACTCCGTTGCCGCACCCGAGGTCGACGACCCGGCCGAGGCCACGGCTGTCGGGCAGGTGCTGGAGGAAGAAACGGGTGCCGATGTCGAGGCGCTCGGCACAGAACACCCCCGCGTGGTTGACCACGGTCCGCCCCGAGACCACGCCGATGCCCTCGGGCAGGGCGTAGCTGTGCGGCCACGGGTTGGCGGCGCGGGCCGCCGACGACCGGGGCGCGCAGTGGATCAGCCGGGCCTTCTTCTCGGCCAGCGAGGTCCGGGTCGGGCCGAGGATCCGCTCGAACAGCTTCAGCGTCGAGGTGTGGATCTCCTTCACCATGCCGGTGCCGACGACGACCGTGCCGGCGTGCACCGCGGGCGCCAGCCGCAGCAGCTGGTCCTCCAGGAGCGCGAGGCTCTTGGGCACCCGCACCAGCAGGACGTCCACGCGCTCGGGCGGCGGATCCTGGGTGGTGAGCAGCCGTACGGAGTCCGCGGCGACCCCGTTCCGCGCGAGGTTCGCCCGCGTCGCCTCCTGGGTGAGGAACGAGTCCGTGATCTGCACCGGGCCGTGCTCCGCGAGCGCCGTGGCCAGGGCGCCCCAGCGGTCGCCCACGATCACGACCGTGCCGGACAGCGGGGTGTCCTGCTCCGCGAGGTGCCGCAGAAGGTATTCGTCGGAGGCGTCCCAGGCGCGCAGCCGGTCGCGCGGGTCCTCGGGAAAGCGGGCCAGGGCGCGCTCGCCCCACGGTGTCGTCATTCGGTCGGTACGGTCGTCCATCGTGCGCCAAGGCTAACCGAGTCCCAGCTCATGGCCCGTCGAGGCAGGATGGGGATATGGAAGCCGAGCTGTTTCCGAGGGCCCGTGCGGAGATCGCGCCGGGCGCGGTGCACCTGCCGGACTGGCTGGACCCGGACCACCAGCGCGAGCTGCTGACGGCCTGCCGGGAGTGGGCCCGACCGCCCGCCGGACTGCGCACGGTCCGCACACCCGGCGGCGGCACGATGACCGCCCGGCAGGTCTGCCTGGGCTGGCACTGGTACCCGTACGCCTACTCCCGCACGGTCACCGACGGCGACGGCACCCCGGTGAAGCCGTTCCCGGCCTGGCTGGACGAACTGGGGCAGCGGGCGGTCACCGACACACTGGGGACGCCGACGGCGTCGTACGACATCGCACTGATCAATTTCTACGACGGCGACGCCCGCATGGGCATGCACCGCGACAGCGACGAGAAGTCCGCTGCGCCGGTCGTCTCGCTCAGCCTCGGCGACACCTGCGTCTTCCGCTTCGGCAACACCGAGACCCGCACCAAGCCGTACACGGACGTCGAGTTGAGAAGCGGCGACCTGTTCGTGTTCGGCGGCCCTTCGCGGCTGGCGTACCACGGGGTGCCGAGGGTCCACGAGGGCACGGCGCCGGTGGAGTTGGGGCTGACGGGGCGGTTGAACGTCACGCTCAGGGTGAGTGGGTTGTAGCCCGCGCCCCTGGTGGCCCCGCCTGCGGATCATGGGAGACTCGCCCTCATGAGCGGCAAGGCGGACCCCCGGCCGGCGGGGGAAGAGACCACCTCAAGGGCGCGGCTGGACCGGGGGCGCGGTGCGCTCGGGCCCGCGCTGGAGCTCGTGCACACCGGGCGGGCGCCTACCCGGGCCGTCCTGACCGCCGAGCTGGGGGTGACCCGGGCCACGGCCGGCGCGGTCGCCGCCGAGCTGGAGGCACTGGGGCTGATCCGGGTCGATGCCCGGCCCGGCGCCGCGGCCGGTTCGCAGGGGCGGCCCTCGCACCGGCTCGCGCTCGCCGAGGACGGACCCGTGGTCCTCGCCGCGCAGGTGCACGCCGACGGCTTCCGGGCCGCGCTGGTCGGGCTCGGCGGGCAGCTCGTGGCGACCGCGCCCGGCTGCGAGACCGTCGACGCCGACCCGGCCAAGGTGCTGGGCTCGGTCGTCGAGGCCGGCACGGAACTGCTGCGGGACACGGGCCGGCGATGTGTCGGCGCCGGGCTCGCCGTGCCCTCCGCCGTCGCCGAACCCGACGGCCTTGCACTGAACCCCCTGCACCTGGCCTGGCCCGCGGGCGCGCCCGTGCGCCGGATCTTCGCCGAGTGCGTGCGGGCGGCCGGCATCACCGGTCCGGCGTTCGCGGGCAACGACGTCAACCTCGCCGCCCTCGCCGAACACCGGCACGGTGCCGGGCGCGGCGCCCGCGACCTGCTGTGCGTGGCGACCGGACACCGGGGTGTGGGCGGCGCGCTCGTCCTCGACGGGCGTCTGCACACGGGGAGTTCGGGCCTGGCGCTCGAAGTCGGACACCTCACCGTCAACCCCGAGGGCCGCCCCTGCTACTGCGGCAGTCGAGGCTGCCTGGACGTCGAGGCCGACCCCCTCGCCTTCCTCGTCGCCGCCGGCCGCGAGCCCGGCCCCGAGGTGTCCCTGCTCCAGCAGTCCAACGACCTGATCCGCCACCACTACGACGACCCGTCCGTCCGCGAGGCCGTAGAAGCCCTGGTCGACCGGCTCGGGCTGGGTCTCGCCGGGCTGGTGAACATCCTCAACCCCGACCGCATCATCCTCGGCGGACTCCACCGCACCCTCCTCGACGCCGCCCCCGAGCGGTTGCGCGCGGTCGTCGCCGACCGGAGCCTGTGGGGCCAGAGCGGGGGCGTGCCGATCCTCGCCTGCACCCTCGACCACAACAGCCTGGTCGGCGCAGCCGAGTTGGCGTGGCAGCCGGTCCTCGACGATCCGCTCGCGGCCCTGTCCTGATCTCGCGGGCAGCCCGTGACAGAAGGAATCGACGAGCCCGTTGGGAGCCGGGGCAGAGTAGGTCTATCGTCGGAAACCTAAGGCCAGAGGATGGAGGGCGGCCGGTGATGCCGCAGGATGAGCCCGTGATCGGATGCACGGGGCAGGTGATCATCGGAACCCGCGGAAGCGCGGGCCCCGGCGAGGTCCTGGTGCGCGTCCGGGGTGGCTCCGAGACCTTCCTCGCCTGGTCGGACGATCCCCTGCCCACGGGGGTGACCGTGCTCGTGATCGAGTCGCGTGGGGGTCGTGAGGTCCACGTCATCGAATGGGTGGATCCATTGGACGCGCTGGGCGGGGACCCCGCCGGCGCAGAGTGAGGAGTACCAGCATGTTCGGTTACCGCGTTCCCGCTCCCGATGAGGCGATGCTGATCTCGGGTGGCAGGCGGGGACTGGGGGGCGCGCCGTTCCGCGTGGTGACGGGGCACGGAAAGTTCGTGCTCCCGGTTTTCCGCAAGACCCGTTTCCTCACCCTGGCGATGTGCGAGGCAGAGGTCACCGAGACCTGCGTGACCCGGCAGGGCATCGCACTGAACGTCCGCGCCGTGATCGCCTTCAAGGTCGGCAACGACACCGAGAGCATCATCAACGCGGGCCAGCGCTTCCTGTCCGACCAGGACCAGATGTCGGTGCTGACCGGCCGTATCTTCGCCGGTCACCTGCGCGCCATCATCGGCTCGATGACCGTCGAGGAGATCGTCACCGAGCGGCAGAAGCTGGCCGCCGAGGTCCTGGACACCTCGAAGATCGAGATGGCGAAGATCGGCCTCATCGTCGACTCGCTGCAGATCCAGTCGATCGACGACGGTGCCACCGGCTACATCGACGCGATGTCCGCCCCGCACAAGGCGGCCATCCAGCGGCAGGCCCAGATCGCCCAGGCGCAGGCCACCCAGGCCTCGGCCGAGGCGGAACAGGTGGCGGCCCGCAACCAGGCCGAATACGCCCGGCAGACCGCCGTCGTCAAGGCGGAGTACTCCGCCGAGGTGGACCGCGCCCAGGCGCAGGCCGCGCAGGCCGGACCGCTGGCGCAGGCCCACGCCCAGCAGGAGGTGCTGGCCGCGCAGACCGAACTGGCCCAGCGCCAGGCCGAGTTGCGCCAGCAGCAGCTCGTCGCCGAGATCGTCAAGCCCGCCGAGGCCGAGGCCCAGCGGATCAAGCTGCTCGCCATCGCCGAGGCCGACCGCATGAAGATCCAGGCCGAGGCGGCGGCCTCCTACGACCGGGTCGCGCTCGACCGCATGCTGATCGACCAGCTCCCGCAGATCGTCAAGGAAGCGGCGGGCGGCCTCGCCGGAGCCAACGTCAACGTCCTCAACGGCGCGGACGGCCTCGGCGAGATCGCCGCCGGCCTGGTCTCCCAGGGCCTGACGATCCTCGACTCGGTCCGCGGCAACCTGGGCAACACGGACACCGACGGCCGCCGCCCCGGCGAGGACGTCAAGAACCTGCTCCAACTCCAGGCGAAGAAGGACGAGAAGAAGGACGACGGTCCGGTGAACCTCGACTGATCAGGGGCCTTGACGGGCGGTCCGGCGGTCGGCTCGGCTCCGGTTGACTGCGGGGTCATTCTTGGCCGACTCGTGGGCTGGTTTCGGTCGGCTGCCGACTCGCTTCGGTCGATCGCCGGGTTGATCTCGGGTGGCTGTCGGGCTGCTTTCGGCTGGTCGTCGGCCAGGTCTGGTCCGACAGCCGGTCTGGTCTTGATCGGGCCGCTGCCACGGGTTCAGCGGCTGCCGGCCCGGCGTCGGCCGACCATCGGCCCGGCTTCGACCGCCCGTTGGGCTGGGACTTGATCGCCTGGCGCTTTTTGTTCGGCTGTGGCCGGCTTTCGTCGGGGCGTGGGTCTGGCCTCGGTTGATGGCCGACCCAGGCTCGGTCGGCCGCTGGCCTGGCTACGGCCGGTCGTCGGGGTGGGGCTTGATCGCCTGGCGGTTTTTTGTTCGGCTCTGGCCAGGTCTCGTAGGGGCGTCGGCTTGGTCTCGGTCAATGGCGGACCCGGGTTCAGCCAGCCGCCGGCCCGGCTTCGACCAGCCGTTGGGCTGGGACTTGATCGCTTGGCGGGCGGTTTCGTCCAGCCGCTGGCCAGGTCTCGATCGTCGGCCGGCCCGGTCTCAGCCGGCCGCAGGCCTGACCTTGACCGGCCACCGGCCAGCCTCTGACTGACCACCGGGCGGTCCTCGACTGACCACCGGCCAGCCTTCGACCGGCCACCAGCCCGTCCGCGACCGACCACCGGCCATCCGGCGGTCCTACCGCGCCGTCAGGCTCCACAGTGCCGCCACCAGCGGGCGGCGCAGATCTGTCCGCCGTACGCACAGCCCGATCGGGAATGGGTCCGGGGGCGGGTCCGCCGGGAGCACCGTCAGGCGTTCCCGTACGGCGCTGCACTCCAGCACCAGGCGGGGCACCACCCCCGTGCCGCAGCCCAGCGCGACGAGGGTCAACAGGCTTTCGTGGCCGTCCGGTTCAGCGGCTACGTCCGGGGTCGTGCCCCGGGTTCGGAACCAGCGGTCGGCCGCCTCCCGGACCAGGCCCCGGTGCGGGAGGACGAACGGGCCGTCGAGAGCGGGGTCGGGGCGGTCGCGCGCGGTGACGAGGACCAGGTCGGTCACCGCGACCGTCCGGCTCACCAGCGGCTCCGGCAGTCGCGCCGGGATCCCCGCGACCGCGACGTCCACCTCGCCCTCGTCGAGCCGGGCCAACGCCGCCGCCGCGTCGCCGGTGCGCAGATCGAGCCGCACCTGGGGATGGGCGGCCCGGAAGGGCGCCAACAGGTCGGGCAGCAAGGCCTGGCAGGCGGTCACCGTGGCGAACAGGGCGAGGCGGCCGGTGAGTTCGGCGGGGTCGGGATGCTCCTCGCGGTAGGCGCGCCACAACTCCAGTGCCTGGACGGCGTATGCACGGAAGCGATGCCCCTCCGCCGTCAGGGACACCCCGCGCGCGCCACGGTCGAACAGCCGGTGTCCGAGGTCGGCCTCCAACCGCTGCACGGTCCGCGTGAGCGTCGCCGGACTGACATGGCAGTCGAGGCTCGTCCGCCCGAAGTTCAGCGTCTGCGCCAGATGCAGGAAGAGCCGCAACTCCCGGTGATCGTCCCGCATACCGTGACCTGGCCCTTTCGCTTCACGCAACAGCCCGCTGCATATGTTGCGCTTGCCGCAACACTCGCCCGGAGCCTACAACTCGACCATGACCTCGACCACGCACACCTCCGCCGTCTTCCCCCTCGAAACGATGGACGTGCCCGGCGGCACGGAGACCATCCTGCGCGGCGGCCGCCACCTCTTCCCGCTGCTCCCGCAGGCCTTCGCCGGCGTCCGCCGCATCGGCGTCATCGGCTGGGGCCCACAGGGCCGCGCCCAGGCCCGCAACCTGCGTGACTCCCTCGCCGGTACGGACATCCGGGTGAGCGTCGGCCTGCGCCCCGGCTCGTCCTCCGCCGCCGACGCCCGCGCCCACGGCTTCACCGAGGCGGACGGCACCCTCGGCGACTGGCTCGCCGTCACCGCCGACAGCGACCTCGTGATCCTGCTCATCGCGGACGCCGCCCTCGCCGCCCACCACGAGCAGATCTTCGCCGCACTCAAGCCCGGCGCCACCATCGGCCTCTCCCACGGCTTCCTCCTCGGTCATCTCCGGGAGAACGGGGGCGAGTTCCCGCCCGGACACGCCGTCATCGCCGTCTGTCCCAAGGGCATGGGCGACTCGGTGCGCCGCCTCTACGAACAGGGCGCGGAGATCAACGGCGCCGGTATCAACAGCAGTTACGCCGTCCACGCCGACCCCGACGGCCGGGCCACGGACCGTGCGCTCGGCTGGTCGGTGGCGCTCGGCTCGCCGTACACCTTCCGCACCACCCTGGAGAGCGAGTACCGCTCCGACATCGTGGGCGAACGCGCCATCCTGCTCGGTGCCGTGCACGGCATCGTCGAGAGCCTCTACACGCGCTACCGCCTGAGCGGCGACGACCCGGTGACCGCGTACGAGCGCTCCTGCGAGAACGTCACCGGACCCGTCGCCCGCACCATCTCCCGCGTCGGACTCCGCGCCGTCCGCGAGGACTTGGACCCGGCGGGCCGGGAGATCTTCGACCGCGCGTACTCGGCGACCTACGATCCCGCCCGCGAGATCGTCGCCGAGATCTACGACGAGGTCGCCGACGGCACCGAACTGCGCAGCGTCGTCCTGGCCGAACAGCGGCTCGGGGCACGGGAGATGAGCCGGATCGGGGGTTCACCGATGTGGGCCGCGGGAGCGGAGGTGCGAGTGCGCCGGGCCGAACGGGCCCTGCCCGTCGAGCCGTTCACGGCGGGCGTGTTCGTGGCGACGATGACCGCGCAGGTCGACGAGTTCGCCGAACGGGGCCACCCCTGGTCGGAGATCGTCAACGAGTCCGTCATCGAGGCGGTCGACTCCCTGCTGCCCTACATGCACGCCCGCGATGTGGCGTACATGGTCGACAACTGCTCCCGCACGGCCCGCCTTGGCGCCCGCCGGTGGGGACCCCGCTTCCAGGCGGCCTACGAGCAGATCGCCTACCCGGCCGCCGAACTGCCCGCCGACGAAGCCCTGTTGACGGCCTTCGACAGCCACCCCATGCACGAGGCACTGGCCGCCGCGGCGAAACTACGGCCGTCCGTGGACATCTCGGTGGCCTAGCCCCGGCCGGTCAGGTCAGCGCGAGGCCGGGAACGGCAGCGCGTCCTGGTAGGCGTTCACCGGCTTGGCGACCTTCTCGACGGTGACGCCGTCGAGCGCGGCCGGGGCGGACTTGGTGCCCAGGGTTCCGCCCGCGTGCCAGGTCCCGGTGATCGTCACCCAGGTGTTGGCGGCCAGGGCCGGGATGCCGTAGACCCGCACCTTGATGGACTGGGCGTCCGCCGCGCAGCACGAGATCATGATCCGCGTCAGGTCCCAGTAGGTGCTCGCCTTGTCGGGCGTGACAAAGCCGGTCATCTGGAGGGTGCGGCCCTTGATGGACCCCTTGCGGTCCTGCTGCACCCGGGTGGTGAAGTCGGTGAGGGTCATCGGCAGCGGCGAGGTCGCGGGCAGCGGATCGAAGGAGTCCTGCTGGGCGACGGCCTTGGGCGCGGCGCGGGAAGCGGTGTAGGCGCCGAGGGCGGGTGGGGCGTAGAAGAGGAGGCTGAGCGCGGGGAAGAAGAGCAGCCAGGCGACGCGGGGCACCCTGGAGTGGTTGTGGCCGGCGTGCTCCTCGTTTGCGACCGGCTTCCGCCGTGACCACGCCTCGGCGATGCCGAGCAGGATCAGCAGGAACCCCGAGGCGACGAGCATCGGGCGCATGCTCGGCTTCACGTAGCGCAGGCACAGGTCGGTGAAGAGCGAGGCGTGCAGCAGGCCCAGGCCGCTGAGGACGAGCAGGGTCACCTGGAGGGGGCGTCTCACAGCAGTACGGCTCCGATCAGCGCGCTGGACAGGACCGCGACGACCGTCGTGGCGGCGGAGAAGCGGGCCGCGAAGGCCCGGCCGAACGTGCCCGCCTGGAGGGCGATCAGCTTCAGGTCCACCATGGGGCCCACCACCATGAAAGCCAGCCTGGCAGTGGGGGAGAAGCCTGTGAGTGAGGACGCCACGAACGCGTCGGCCTCCGAGCAGACCGCGAGGATGATCGCGAGCGCGGCCAGGAAGAGCACGGACAGCCAGGGCGAACCGGCGAACGTGTCGAGCACGGAGCGCGGCACCGCGACATTGAAGGTCGCCGCCGCCATCGCACCGATGACCAGGAACCCGCCCGCGTGCAGGAAGTCGTGCTGGAAGCCGGTCCGGAACTCCGTCCAGCGACTGTGCCCCGGCCGATGCCCGGCATGCCGTACGGCCGGCCGCAGCCACTCCTCACGCCCCAGCCAGAGCCACAGCCAGCCCATCACCACGGCCGTGGCCAGCGAGGCGAGCAGCCGGGCCAGCACCATGACCGGGCTGGCGGGGAACGCGATCGCGGTGGCCGTGAGGACGACCGGGTTGATCGCGGGCGCCGAGAGCAGGAACGCGAACGCGGCGGCCGGCGTGACCCCGCGCCCGATCAGACTGTTCGCCACCGGCACCGACGCGCACTCACAGCCCGGCAGCACCACTCCCGCGACCCCGGCGACCGGGACGGCGAACGCGGCCCGCCTGGGCAGCATCTTCGTGAACACCCGCGCCGGAACGAACGCGTTGATCGCCCCCGACAGCGCCGTACCCAACAACAAGAAGGGCAGCGCCTGCGTGGTGATGGCCAGACACACGGTCCGCCACGCCTGCACGGCCGGCGCGTCCAGCCACCGCCCGACCGAGAAGAGCACCAGACCGGGAACGACAGCGGCCGCCAACAACAGAAGCGGCCAGGACCGGGGCCACCCCGCCGCCGCGACCTCCGCCTCCGCCTCTCTGGGCGGCTCCACCGTCGTCTGCACACCAGCTCCACATGTTCGATGTTCGCGTCGAACATAGCGGGCGCCCGTCAGCCGTCGACGACCGGCTCCGCCGTGGGGGCGTACTGCGCGACACCGTCGCCGAGCGACCAGTCGACCGACGCGTTCTCGGTCACGGTGACGAACACGTTCCGCGGCTCGGTCCCCGCGTACGCGTGCGCGAGTTCCGCGATCCGCCGGTACAGCGCCCGCTTACGGTCGGGGCCGCGCCCGGCGCGCATGGTGATCGCGACGAACACGATGCCCTCGTCACGGCGCACACCGAGGTAGTCGCCGTACCGGAGGGTGCTGTGGGTGCCGTCGTGACCGACCAGGACCTGGAACCGGTCGTCGTCCGGAATCCCGATCGTCTCCACCAGGGCGTCGTGCACGGCACGGCCGAGCGCGTCGAGCCGTGCGGGGTCGGCGCGCAGCGCGTCTATGCGTACGAAGGGCATGCCGGTTCTTCTCCCGTGTTCTCAGGGCCAGTTGACGGCGAACGCCCGCGCGGGGTTCTCCGTGAAGATGCGCCTCACCAGTTCCTCACCCAGCTCCAGCGCGAGCCTTGGCCCGACCCGGCGCAGCAGATACGGCATGCCCGGGCCGCCGTCCACCGAGCGGGCGTCGGCGACCACCGTGTCGCCGCCCAGCAGGAGGCGGTCGGCGGAGCCGGACTCGGCGAGGGCCCGGACGCCGTCCGGCATCCGCCAGTCCGTGGCGTGGTGGGCACGGGACGGACCGTCGAAGGCCAGGTAGGCGCCCGTCTCGGCGGCCTGGCGCTGCACCACGAGGTCGGGGGAGCGGTTGAGGTGACCGAGAATGATCCGCCGCGGCTCGACCCCCAACTCCCCGCACAGCAGGTCGAGTACGTCGAGCGCGCCCGTGCCCAGCTCCAGATGGACGGCGATGGGAGCGCCCGTCGCACGGTGGGCCGCGGCCGCCGCGGTCATCGTCCAACGGGCGTGCGCGTCAAGGCCGTGGAAGCCGCCCGCGACCTTGATGAACCCGGCGCGGACACCCGACGGCCCGATGCCCTCCGTCAGCTCGGCGACGAACACCTCGGCCAGCCTGCCGCGCAGACCTTCGAGCAACTCGGGGCTGTAGTGGGCCGCTTGGTGCAACCCGGTCGCGCAGACCACCCGCACCCCCGTCGCCCGCGACAGCACGGGCAGATCGGCCACCCGGCGCCCCATCCCGTACGGCGTCCACTGCACGACACTGTCCCCGCCGACGGAACGGAACGCGGCCAACTCGGCCCGCGCGGCGGAGGCGTCGCCCAACTCCTGGCCGGGAAGCCGAGGACTGCGGAGGAAGAGATGATCGTGCGCGTCGCACACACCCAGCGTCCCCGGGTCCACATCCCCCAACACCGTACGGACGGCGGCGACTTCACTCACCACTGCTGACCGCGCGGCAACGCGCCCCGACCCGGCTGCGAGAGGTGCAGCACCTGGAACACGTCCCCCTCCGCCTTCGGCGCCTCGTGCTCCCAGAGCGAGAAATGGACCAGCTCCCAGCCGTGCGGGTCGACGGCCGCCGCTGTGAGCACCGCGCCGTCCTCCCCGGCCAGCCGCCGGGTCTCGTTCACCGCGTCCGCCATCACCGCGGCCAGCTCCACCCCCTCCGGTATCCGCCGCCGGTTGCGCACCGCGACGGCGGCGGGGGAGCCCGCGGCGCCGCCCTCCTCGTAGGCCAGGCCCGTCCACCGCAGCACCTGGGGGCGCCCGAAGTCGTCGGCGAGCCCCTGGAAGGCGCTTCCCCAGAGGAAGCGGTTCATGCCCTCCACCGTGTTCCACAGGTAGAAGGGGGCGTACTGGTTGACCGGCGAGCCATGCACTCCGCGCTCGCGCAGCAGAAACGACTTGAAGCCGAGGCCGTCCCAGTCGTCGAGCAGATGACCGATCCGCGCGACCCGGCCCCGGATGATTCCCGTGTCGTAGTCGGCGGGCAGGGTGAGTTCGTACTGCATGGCAAACATCAAGTGCCTCCTCAGGCGGGGTAGTCCGCAGGGTCGACGTGCTCGTGCCATTCGGCGGTCGTGCCGTCCTCGGCCGCCTCGACGACCGCGAGATGCGTCATGAACGTGCGCGGTGCGGCGCCGTGCCAGTGCCACTCGCCCGGTTCGATCCACACGGTGTCGCCCGCGCGGATCGGCTCGACGGCACCGCCCTTGCGCTGCACCAGCCCCTCGCCCTCAAGGACGTGCAGAACCTGGCCGTGCGGGTGGGTGTGCCACGCGGTGTGCGCGCCGGGCGCGAAGTGCACGCTGAACATCCGGATCCGGGACGGCGGCCCGGGCGCCGCGACCTCGTCGAGCCACACCGTGCCGGTGAAGTTCTCCGCCGGGCCCTGCCGTGTGTCGCGGTGCTTCCTGGTGATCTGCACGTCCGTGGACTCCTATCGGGATGACATGGAGGAGGTGGATGGCGAAGACATGGGGGAGAGAAGGGCGAGCAGCCCCCGGATACCCGCGTCGAACGCGGCCGCCGAGCCGGACGCGCGGGCCAGCACATAACCACCCTGCACGGTCGCGAGGATCGTCGCCGCGATCTCCTCACCGTCCAGTTCGGGCCCGAACTGCCCCTGTTCCTTGCCCTCTTCGACGATTCCGGCGAGCCGCTCACGGATCGCGTCGAGAGCCTCGTCCACCGGCTCACGCAGCTCGGCGCTGGCGACGACATCCGGATCCATCGTCAGCCGCCCGACCGGACACCCGCGCAACACATCCCGCTCGCGCCGCAGATACGCCTCGATCCGCTCGTACGGCGAGCCGGGTCCGTCGAGTACTCCCTCGGCGGTGGCCCGCAACTCCTCGGCCGTCCTTCGGATCGCCGCCAGCGCCAGATCCGGTTTGCCCTTGAAGTGGTGGTACATACTGCCCTGCCCGGCGCCCGCGCGCTCCAGGATCGCCTTGGGGCTGGTGCCCACATAACCGCGCTCCCACAGCAGCTCGCGGGTGGACTCGATCAGTCGCTCCGGGGTGCTCATGCGCCGACTGTACATACCAGTAGGTACAGAAGTCGAGACCCTGACGTCGAGACCTTGAGGAGCAGCCGGAACGAACCCGCGTACTCCCCAGGAGGTACCCGCACTGCCGCTGCCCGTACGACGCCCCGACCCCCTCCCCGGAGCCAGTCTCGATACATCACGAACAACCTCACACGAAGGCCCTGCAGGGCTTCAGGCTCCTAGGAGATGAATCGACATGCAGACCCTGGCGAACTGGAACGGTGGCGGCCCCGGCCCGTGGATCCTGCTCTTCCCGCTGATCTGGGCGGCCGTGGTGGTCGGCGTGGTGACCGTCCTGCGCCGCGCCGGCCGGCACGGTCGCGGCGGCCCGTGGCGCGCGCCGACCGACCCCCGCCCCACAGGCGACTCCCCGCTCGCCGTGCTCGGCCGCCGCTTCGCCTCCGGCGAGATCGACGAGCACGAGTACTGGCGCCGACTGTCCGTCCTGGACGAGCAGTTCGGCCGCATCGGCAAGGGAGGCGGGCCGGCATGACCACCGCGACCACCACCCGCACGGCCGCGCGGGTCGTCGACGCCGTCAAGGTGTACGGCGTCGGCGACACCACCGTCCGCGCCCTGGACGGGGTGAGCGTCGACTTCCCGGCCGGCCGCTTCACCGCGATCATGGGCCCTTCGGGCTCCGGCAAGTCCACCCTGATGCACTGCGCGGCCGGCCTCGACACGCTCAGCTCCGGCGCCGCCTACATCGGCGACACCGAACTCGGTTCCCTCGACGACCGGCGCCTCACCCTCCTGCGCCGCGACCGCGTCGGCTTCGTCTTCCAGGCGTTCAACCTGATCCCGACGCTGACCGTCGCGGAGAACATCACCCTGCCCCTGGACCTCTCCGGAGCCAGGGGCGACCGGGAGTGGATCGACGCGCTCGTCGACGTCGTCGGCCTGCGCGACCGCCTCCACCACCGCCCCTCCGAACTCTCCGGCGGGCAGCAGCAACGCGTCGCCGTGGCCAGGGCGTTCGCCGGCCGGCCCGAGGTCGTCTTCGCCGACGAGCCGACCGGCAACCTCGACTCCCGCTCCGGCGGCGAGGTTCTCGGACTCCTCCGCCGAGCCGTACGGCAGACGGACCGCACGGTCGTCATGGTGACCCACGACCCGGTGGCCGCCGCCCACGCGGACGAGGTCGTCTTCCTCGCCGACGGACGTCTGGTGGACCGGATGGAGTCCCCGACGGCCGACAAGGTGCTGGACCGCCTCAAGGCCTTCGAGGTGAGGTCATGAACGCGTCCGTACACCTGAGCATGTCCTCCCTGAGGGCCCACAAAAGGCGCTTCGCCGGTACGTTCCTCGCCGTGTTCCTCGGGGTCGCCTTCCTCGCCGGGACCCTCGTCATGGGCGACACCCTCCGCGCCAACTTCGACACCATGTTCGGCGACGCGACCAGCGGCACGGACGCCGTGGTCCGCAGCGCCGACGCCATCACGACACCCGGCGAGAGCCAGGGCGTACGGCAACCGGTGAGCACGTCCCTGGCCAGGACCCTCGACCGGGTCCCCGGCGTCGCGGCAGCCGCCCCCAGCATCCAGGGTGCGGGCCAACTGGTCGGCGCCGACGGCACACCAGTCGGCGGCCAGGGCCCACCTACCCTCGCCGGCAACTGGATCACCGACCCGAAACTCAACCCGTACCGGCTGGCCGAAGGCCGCACTCCAACCCGCCCCGGGGAGGTCGTCATCAACCGAGGCGCCGCCGACAAGGCGCACCTGCACATCGGTGACACGACGACCCTGCGCACACCCGACCCCGTCAAGGTGACGATCGTGGGCCTCGCGACCTTCGGCGGCGAGGACGGCATGGCACAGGTGACGTTCACCGGTATGACCCAGGCCGACGCCGAGAAGTACCTCACCGCCAGGCCCGGCGAGGCATCGAGCATCAGCGTCCGCGCGGGCCCGGGCATCACCCAGCGACAACTGGTGGACCGCCTGACTCCCCACCTCCCCAAGGGAGTTGAGGCGATCACCGGTCAGGAGTCGGCGCAGGAGAACACAGACATGATCTCCTCTCAGTTCCTGAGCATCTTCACCACCTTCCTCCTGGTGTTCTCCGGCATAGCCCTCCTCGTGGCAACGTTCTCCATCCACAACACCTTCGCGATCGTCATCGCCCAACGCACCCGCGAGAACGCCCTGTTGCGAGCCCTCGGCGCCTCCCGCCGCCAGGTCACCGCGGCCACGATCACCGAGGCGAGCGTCGTCGCGGTGACCGCGTCCGCCGCCGGACTCGCGGGCGGCATCGGTATCGCCGCAGGCCTCCAGGCACTCTTCCCGGCCATCGGATTCCCCTTCCCTGACGGCGACTTGGTCATCAAGACACTGTCGATGACCCTGCCGCTCGCCGTCGGCACGGTCGTCTGCCTGGGCTCCGCCCTCATGCCCGCCGTACGCGCCGGCCGCACCGCACCCCTGGCCGCACTGCGCGAGACGGCCGTCGACCAGTCCGGCGCGTCCCGCGCCCGCGCGGTGACCGGCCTGGCCCTGGCAGCCCTCGCGATCAGTGTCACCCTCACCGGCGTACTGGTCTCACCGTCCTTGCCCCTGGCGGGACTTGGCGCCGTACTGGCACTGTCGGCCTTCGTCGTCCTGGGCCCGGTCGCCTCCTCGACGGCGGTACGTGTCCTGGGCGGCCCCCTCGACAGACTCCGCGGCGTCACCGGCGGACTAGCCCGCCGCAACGCCCTACGCAGCCCCCGACGCACGGCCGCCACCGCTAGCGCGCTGATGATCGGCGTGGCCGTGGTGTCGCTGTTCACAGTCTTCGGCGCCTCGTTGAAAGCCACGATGGATCAGACCGTCGCCCGCTCCTTCGCCGGTGACGTGGCAGTCAGCACCCCCTCCTTCGGCGCGGGCGGCAGCGGCCTCAGTCCTCGACTCGCCGGGGCCATCGGCCGGTTGCCCGAAGTGGGAACCGCCGTAGGACTTGGCCGAGGCGTAGCTGAAGTGGACGGCAAGGGAAGGGCGTTGACAGTCACCGACCCCACCGCCCTGGCCCGCACCTTCGACCTGGGCAGGGTCGACGGCTCCCTCGCCACCCTCGGAACCACCGGCATAGCCATCACCAGGGCAGAAGCCGACCGACAACACCTCACCACCGGCAGCAAGGCCCAACTCACCTTCACCGACGGCAGGAAGAAGACCTTCACGGTCCGCGCGGTCTACGGCCGCTCCGAAC
This sequence comes from Streptomyces sp. NPDC005492, assembly GCF_040605995.1. Taxonomy (NCBI): domain Bacteria; kingdom Bacillati; phylum Actinomycetota; class Actinomycetes; order Kitasatosporales; family Streptomycetaceae; genus Streptomyces; species Streptomyces sp. NPDC005492. The sequence goes on along the minus strand of NZ_JBEXDX010000006.1, from coordinate 245,404 downwards.
TCGCCGGCGACTACGTCATCACCCGCGCGGCCTGGGCCCCGCACCGCACCCAGGATGCAGACACCCTCATAGCCGTCTCCTTCAGGGACGGCGTGAACACGGCCAAGGGCAAGGCCGCGGTCCAAGAGATCGCAGCCCAGTACGGCAACCCCCAAGTCCAGACCCGCCACGAATACGCCCAGTCCTCGGCCGGCGGCATCGACATGATGCTGACCCTCGTCTACGCCCTACTCGCCTTGGCGGTCCTCATCGCCCTGCTGGGCATCGCCAACGCCCTCACCCTGGCGATCCACGAACGCACCCGGGAACTGGGCCTGTTGAGGGCAGTGGGCCAGACCCGTTCCCAATTGAGGGCCATGGTCCGCTGGGAGTCGGTCCTGGTAGCCGCCTTCGGCACCCTCGGCGGACTCACCCTGGGCGCCTTCCTCGGCTGGGTCCTGGTAAAGGCCTCGGACAACGCGAGCGACAGCACCTTCGCCTTCGCGATCCCACCCCTGCAACTCCTGATAGTGGCCATAGTCGGCCTGTCCGCAGGAGCCCTGGCCGCACTCCGCCCAGCACGAAGGGCAGCACACCTGGACATCCTCGGGGCCATCGCCACGGAGTAACGAGGGTTGCGGGCCCACCAAGTCCGACTGTCCCCACGCGCCGGCCGTGAGGGAGCCGTAGGGGCGCGCGCCGGCTTCCAGCGCCCCGAAGGCGACTTCGAACCAAAGGAGGTGCGCGCGACGGGAGTTGTGAACGCGGGCCCAGGAAGCTCAAGGCAACGAGGCCTCAAGCCCCTGACGCCCACACTCCCCAAAAGAGCCAGTCACCGCCCGATCAACCGGCAACGGCCGACCGGGCGGGAGCGTGTTGAGGCCGACGACCGTCGACAGGTTGCTCAACCTCGGTGACGAACCGGCGCGCCGACTTCTCCACGCTTACGCCCGCCCCCACGCCCGCGGCAACCGCCGCAGCCGCAACCCCAGCTCCCACCCCACGCCGAGGCGGCCGCCCCGCCGTAGCCGACGTATCCACCGCAGGCTCAACCGCGCTGAGCGTGAACCACACGACCTTGCCGGACTCCCCGTCCGGCCGCACACCCCAGCTCTCGCTCACCGCGGCAACCATCGCGAGCCCGCGCCCGCAGGTCGCCGTGGGCGAGACCTCGTCGATGTCGCCGACCACCGGAAGCCGGGGGTCGTGGTCGTGCACCGAGACCATGAGCTGGTCGAGCAGCAGCTCGATCTCGACGGTGCACGTCTTGTCGGGCTGGGCGTGTCGGTGGACGTTGCTGAGGAGCTCTGTCACACCGAGCGCGGCCCGGTCTATCAGAGAGTCCAGATGCCAGTAGCGCAACTGCGCAGATACGATTCTGCGGACCTGGCCGATCCGCGACGGCAGGGCTTGGAGCTCCACCGTGCAGTGTCTGCTTGGGTGACTGGTCACGGCTGCGACTCCCCGACTGAGGTCCGGAAGAACACGGAGTTTCGGATCCAGCAGGATGGTCAATGGATACGGCCGCCTGCTGTTGTGCCCGGCGGGCTGGTTCGCAGCGTTATCGCCGGTAAACCCAGAGTGACGTGAGACCAGAGTGGCGCAGGGTGCGCGGTCCCGCAACTCGCGGCCGACCGCTGAACCCACAAGGCGCCAATCAGCCCCCGCGCCCCGCGGCCTTGCGTACGGCCTCGATGAACCGGCGTGCCGCCGGAGGACCCGGCTGACCCGGTGCGGGGTCGTGTTCGCCGAGGGTCAGCAGGTAGCGGTTGCCGTTGAGGTCGGCCAGTGCCCGATCCTCCGGGGCGAACCAGGGCTTCGACGCCCGTACCGCCTGCACTGGCGCGCTGTCGATCTCGCTGCCGTAACTGGTGAGCAACTCCAGCCTGCCGTCATTGATCCGGACCTGTCCGGCCCGGGTGAGCGAGCGCAGCCGCTTCCCGATCCGCACGCCCGTGGCCGTGAACTCCGGCTCCGCCATGCTTCCCCGCCCCCTTGCTCCAGGACATGTCGATCGTCATCGTGATCGTGATCCAGTGTGCGCCCCCGTTCAGGACGTCCGTCCCGCTCCGGTGCAGTCTGCCCGCCGCGGGCGTCGAGCACCAGTACGTACCGAGCGGTCACGGTGAGTACCCGAAGCACTCGCATAAATGCGCCCCCTCGGATCCGGCGAGATCGCCCCGCAGGGTGCCTTTGACCCTCTCAAAGAAGTGTTTATGCAGGTGAGAAGCGTGCGGAAGGTGCTTATGATCGAGGTGTCGGCCGCGTGAGGCGCCGTCGGCGTGAAGCGTAAGGAGCCCCGCCGTGAGCACCATCCCACAGGCCCTGACCGGTGCCACCCTCGATGTCGACCGCAGTGACGCCGCCTACCGGAGCTGGCTGAAAGAAGCCGTCCGCAAGGTCCAGGCGGACGCCAACCGCTCGGCCGACACGCACCTGCTGCGGTTCCCGCTCCCCGAGCACTGGGGCATCGACCTGTACCTGAAGGACGAGTCCACCCACCCCACGGGCAGCCTCAAACACCGGTTGGCCCGCTCCCTCTTCCTCTACGGCCTCTGCAACGGCTGGATCCGGCCCGCCCGCCCGGTGATCGAGGCGTCCAGCGGTTCGACGGCCGTCTCCGAGGCGTACTTCGCCAAGCTGATCGGGGTCCCCTTCATCGCGGTCATGCCGCGCACGACCAGCGCCGAGAAGATCCGCCTGATCGAATTCCACGGCGGCCAGTGCCACTTCGTGGACGACTCGCGCAAGATGTACGAGGAGTCGGCCGCCCTCGCGGTGGAGACCGGCGGCCACTACATGGACCAGTTCACCTACGCGGAGCGGGCCACGGACTGGCGCGGGAACAACAACATCGCCGAATCCATCTTCCGGCAACTGGAGTTGGAGCGTTTCCCGGAGCCCGCGTGGATCGTCGCCACGGCCGGCACCGGTGGCACCTCGGCCACCCTCGCGCGCTATGTCCACTACATGCAGCACGACACCCGCGTCTGTGTCGCCGACCCGGAGAACTCCTGCTTCTTCGAGGGCTGGACCACCGGCGATCCGGACGTCACCTGCGACTGCGGCTCCCGTATCGAGGGCATCGGCCGCCCCCGTATGGAACCGAGCTTCGTGCCCGGTGCCATCGACCGGATGATGAAGGTCCCGGACGCGGCCAGCGTCGCCGCAGTGCGGGCACTGGAACAAGCCATCGGCCGCAGGGCGGGCGGCTCCACGGGCACCGGACTCTGGAGCGCCCTGAAGATCGTCGCCGAGATGGTGGCGGCGGGGCGGCACGGCAGCGTCGTCACCCTGCTGTGCGACCCGGGCGACCGCTACCTCGACAAGTACTACTCGGACGCGTGGCTCGCGGAACAGGGCCTGGACATCGGACCGTACAGCGAGGCGATCGAATCACTGCTGGCGACGGGCGTGTGGCCGAGCTGAGCCGTAGTGCCCCTTCAGGCGCGGGGAACCGCGCGACCAGCCACGACGTATCCGCGGGCGACGAACGACCCCTAACGAGCCAACCGCTGATCCAACGCCGCCACCGCCCCCTTGAACGCCCGCCCCAACCCAGGACCGGCCATCCGCACCACCCCGCGAAACACCGCCGTCCCGTCCGTGGCGAACGTCCACTGGATCCGCGTCCCGCCCCCGACCGGGACCAGTCGCCACTCCTCGGCGAGCGCGCGTGCGCCGGGCGCGTTGGTCTCGTCGACCCGGTAGGCGTACACCTCCGGCTCCTTGGCCGCGATCACCGTCTCCCTGAAGTGCCCGCCGCCCTTGAGTCGGATGTCGCGTCCGGCGCCGTCGTCGAGTGACCGTGCCTGGGTCACGGAAGCGAACCACTCTGCCCACCCGGGTACATCGTCGTTGAGGGCGTGGAAGACGGCGTCCGGCGCGGCCGACATCTCCGCCACGAAGACCAGGCGGACCGGAGCGGAGTCGATGAAGTCGAGCCCGACGGGGCGGAGACGGTTGACCATGGACGCGAACCCCCTTGACCGATAAGGGAAGTTGACCGGGACGGGCGACGTCACGATAGCTGGCGAACCGTCAGATGTCTGCCCCGTCACCGGGTTCGCCCGCGACCACGAGCCGCAGGTGCTCCGAGATGTCGGTACGCGCCTCGGCCGGCAGCCCCGCGTCCGTCACCAGCGTGTCGACCTGTTCCAGCGCCGCGAACGAACTCAGGCCCACCGTCCCCCACTTGGTGTGGTCGGCGACGACCACGACGCGGCGCGCGGACTGCACGAGCCTGCGGTTGGTCTCGGCCTCCGCGAGGTTGGGTGTCGACAGTCCGGCCTCGATCGATATGCCGTGGACGCCGAGGAACAGCATGTCGAAGTGGAGCGCCGCGATTGCCTGGTCGGCCACCGGACCCACCAGCGAGTCGGAGGGGGTGCGCACTCCGCCGGTCAGGACGACCGTGGCCGCTCCCTGCCGCTGCCCCGAGCTGCGCTGCGCCGCGTGGAAGACGTCGGCCACCCGCACCGAGTTGGTGACCACGGTGAGGTCGGGGACCTCCAGCAGATGGTGCGCGAGCGCGTAGGTCGTCGTACCGCCGGAGAGTGCGATCGCCGTGCCCGGTGCGACCAGTTCGGCCGCGGCCCGCGCGATGTCCTCCTTGGCGGTCAGCTCCAGGCCCGACTTCGCCTCGAAGCCCGGCTCGTGCGTGCTCGCCTCGACGACCGGGACCGCTCCGCCGTGCACCTTCTCCAGGACGCCCTGGCGGGCCAGCGCGTCAAGATCGCGGCGCACGGTCATGTCCGACACGCCGAGCTTCCGGGTCAGTTCGTTGACGCGGACACCGCCCCGGCGCCGGACCTCGTCGAGGATCAGGGCGCGCCGCTGCTCCGCGAGGAGGTTCTGATTCTCACTCACGTACGCTCCGGTCCTTTCGCCGCGACCCGTCCGACTGTCCGGCGCACCTGCTCCGACCAGGACGTTCGCCCCGGCTGCGGTGCGCGGACGTCCCATCCTCGCACGCCACCGCAACCCCTGCGCCACCGCCTGTACCGACGCGCACATGTCATTCGGACATCTTCGGTCCCTCGCGTGTCACACGGATCGGGGAGATTCGGTGACCGGGCGGGTACGACGCGCCGGATGGGGCGATCCTGGTGAGCACACGAACACAGGCAGACGGTGCGTCACGGGGGATGTGCGAACAGTGGAGCGTGTGCAGGAACACGCCGTCGCGAGCGAGGCCGACGACCTCGCCGTACGGCCCGACAAGACCGAACCCGCCCTGGAACTCCTGGTCCACGGAGTCGGCGGAGCCACACCCGAGGAGATGCTCGGTGATCCGCGCACGGTGCGGATCACCGGCGACGACACGGCAGCCGTCTTCCGGCGGGCCACCGACGTCGACGCCGAGTCCCGCCCGGCCGACCGGCCCACCGGACCGATCCGCGAGGCCTACGTCTGGTGCAATCTGACCTCCGGCAACGGCACGCGCGCCCTGTGGCTGTTGCTGCTGCCGTTCATGGTCGTCAACCTCGCGCACTGGATGCGCCCCACCGCGCGCGGCCGGAAACGGACGGTGCGCTTCTACGGGCTGCTGGTGCGCCTCGCGGGACTGACCCTGACCGTGCTGCTGGTCGCGGCGGCCTGCGAGGTCGCCCTCGACCTCGCCGCCTGGCAGTGCGCCGGCACGCGCGCGTGCGCCGATCGGCACACCTGGCTGGGCTTCCTGTCGCCCACCGTGTCCCACGACAGTTGGTGGAGCCGGCCCGGCCGACGTCTCGCGCTCGCCGCCCTGGTGCCGACCGCGCTCACCGTCCTGCTCTGGTATCTCTCCCGCCGCACCTGGAGCGCGTACGAGTCCCAGCAGCCGATGTCCCGCAGACCCGAACCCGACGACCAGACCGGCCGCACCTCGCTGGGCCGTCCCGGCTTCTGGTACGGCCGCCGCCTGGTGGCCCGGCTGCGCGCCGCCCACACCGCGGCCGGCCTCCTGACGGTCGCCGCGGCCGTCACCGTCACGGCGTCCCGCTTCGACCGCGGGCCCGAGGGGACACGGACCCTGGCCACCCTCGGCGCGCTCCTGGAGACCGCGCTCGCCGGAGTCGCCTTCGGCGTGGTCTATGTGGTGTGCCGCCGGGGCCGCAGTGAGAACCGCCTCGACCAGGCGCTCGACCGCCGTCTCGTACGGCGCCTGCCGCTCGGCGCGCTCCTGCTCCTGCTCCTCGCCCTGCTGTACGCCGGCTGGTCGCGTCCGGGGTGGGAGTCGTCCGGGCGGCTGCCGGGTGACGCCGCCTTCGGTGGAATCGCCCTGGCTCAGGGGCTGTTGGTGATCGCCCTCGCCGTGGTCGCCCACCTGCTGTACCGCACCGGCCCGGACCCGCGCGCCGCGATGCGCGGCCTCGGCGGACCGGCCGTCACGATGCTGGCCTGCGCTCTGGGCGGGGTGATGTCCGGCGGAGTGTCCCAGCGGGTCTCCGACTGGCTGGACGGCACCGGAACCTCCATCGCGGGCCCGCCCGTGCTGCTCACCTGGCAGGCCTCGGTGATCCCGCCGCTGCTCGTCGTCGTCCTCGTCCTGTGCGCCGGACTCGGCCGCCGCACCTGGCGGCTGCGCCGTACCGAACTGGCCGCCGTGGCACGCGACTATCCGGGAGGCCGGAAGGACCACGTGCGCACCGCCCGGATCGCGAGCACACGCGCGATGGCCACGCTCACCGACCGCGGCCCCCTCCTCGTCGCCGTGATCTCCACAGCGACCCTCCTCCTGGGCGCCGGAGCACTCGTCGGCGCCTTCACCACCGACAGGACACCCGAGCAGGCGGGGGAGGAGACATACGCCTTCGTGCACGGCACCGCGCAGACCTCGCAGGGGCTCGGCTCCTGGATGATCGGGCTCGGCTTCATCCTCTTCGTGACCTGGGGCAGGCGCGCCTACAAGGACGCCTCCGCGCGGCGCACCATCGGCATCCTCTGGGACGTCGGCACCTTCTGGCCGCGCGCCGCGCACCCCTTCGCCCCGCCCTGCTACGCCGAGCGCGCGGTGCCCGACCTGACCTGGCGGATGGCCACCTGGACGCACGCCACCGGCGGCCGTCTCGTCATCTCGGGCCACTCCCAGGGCAGCGTCCTCGCCGCCGCCGCGGCCTGGCAACTCAAGCCGGCCCAGCGCAAACGAGTCGCCCTGCTGACCTACGGCTCACCCCTGGAGCGCCTCTACGGCCGCTGGTTCCCCGCCCACTTCGGACCGGCCGCGCTCGACCGGCTGCACTGCGAGGTCGACTGCTGGCGCAATCTGTACCGGCTCACCGACCCCATCGGCGGCCCGGTGCGCGTGTCCGGCGACTGCGGCCCCGAGGTGGACCACGAACCCCTCAAGGACCCACTGGAGTACGGCCGTACGGCCCGGCATCCGCTGCCCGCGCCGATCCTCGGCCACTCCGACTACCAGGCCGACCCGGCGTTCGCCGAGGAACGCGAGCGGCTGCTGGCCCGGCTGCGGCCCGAGGTGCCGCCTCAGGGCAACTCGGGCAGGTCCTCCGCGTAGAGCAGGGTCAGGTCGTCCGTGCTCGGCTCCTCGACCTGGGCGACCCGGCTCGCATGCCGCTCCACCATCGCCTCGAAGGTCTGGCGCGCCGTACGGCCGTTGCCGAACGCGGCGCCCTTCGGGATCGCCGTGAAGTACTTCGTCAGTCCCTCGGAGGCGCCCTCCGCGAGCCGGTACTCGTGCTCCTCGGCCTGCTGCTCGACGATCCTCAGCAGTTCCTCGGGGTTGTAGTCGCTGAAGGTGATGGTCCGTGAGAAACGGGACGCCACACCGGGGTTGACGGAAAGGAACCGCTCCATCTCGGCCGTGTAGCCCGCGACGATCACGACCACCGCGTCCCGGTGGTCCTCCATGAGCTTCACCAGCGTGTCGATGGCCTCCTTGCCGAAGTCACGACCGGAGTCCTCGGGGGAGAGCGCGTACGCCTCGTCGATGAACAGCACTCCGCCGCGCGCGCGGTCGAAGGCCTCCTGGGTGCGGATCGCGGTGGAGCCGATGTGCTCGCCGACCAGGTCGACCCGGGACACCTCTACGAGATGCCCCTTCTCCAGGACACCGAGGGAGGCGAGGATCTCGCCGTAGAGCCGGGCGACCGTGGTCTTGCCGGTGCCGGGGGAGCCGGTGAAGACCAGGTGCCGTTTGACGGAGGCCGCCTTGAGGCCGGCCTGCTGGCGGCGGCGGCCCACCTCGATCATGTCGGTGAGGGCCCGCACCTCGCGCTTGACGCTGTCCAGGCCGACCAGAGCGTCGAGTTCACCGAGGACGGCCTTCGAGGTGCGGGACTCCCTGTCCGGCTCCGGAGCGGTGACCAGGGGTACCTGCTCGGCGATGCGCTGACCGGGGACCGCGCCCAGCAGACCCGCCGACTGGCTCGCGGTCTCCACGGCCGTCTCATGGACGGTGGGCGGCCTGAGACTGCCGCTCTCGTCGCTGGTGCAGTCCTCGACGACGGGTCCGGTGCCGGGCCCCGCGTCCGGTCCTGCGTCCGCGAACTCGTAACCGCCGCGCGCGCACCGCTCCGTACGGCACTTCTTCAATGTCGTACGACAACCGTCTATGACGTGGAAGCCGTACCCCCCGCTGCCCGTCACGCGGCAGCCGAGGAAGGTGCCACGGCCGCCCGCGGAGACGTAGAAACCGGCCTCGGCGGGGGAGTCGACGGTGCAGCGCTCGATGGTGGGGTCGGCGCCCTTGGTGACGATCACTCCGGTCTGGGTGGCGTCCACCGTGCAGTTGCTGAGGGTGCCGCCGCTGCCGTGGTCGCGGAACCACGCTCCCGTGGCCGCGTCCCGGATCCGGCAGTCGTCGAGCTGCGCGGTAGCGCCGTCGCTCACCGACACGGCCGTGTTGCGCACTTGGGAGATGTCGCTGTCGACGACGTCCGCGCGGGAGCCGCGGTCCAGCACGAACAGCGCGTCCGGTACGTCGTGCACCCGGCAGGAGTCGAGGACCGCGGTGGCGCCGTCGCTGACCCACACCGCCGGATAGTCGCCCGTGCTGTCGAAGATCTCGCACTGGTTGGCGTCCACGCGCGTGCCCGGGTCCCACACCGACAGGCCGTTGCGCCCGAACTGCCGCACCGTCGTCCGGGTCAGCGTCAGCACCGAGCGGGAGCGCAGGTCGACCGCGTTCTCCGGGATGTCGTGGATGCGGCAGTCGGCGAGCGTCAGCACCGCGTCGGTGTCGAGGGTGACGCCGTCGGCGGTCGTACGGTGCACATCGCAGTCGGTGAGGTGCGCGGTGGCCCGGCCGGTGATCTGGACGCCGCTGCCCCGCGTCTCGTAGACCTCACAACCCACCGCCTCCAGCGAGGAGTTCTCACCCGTCGCGGACAGGCCCACCCCCGAGGCGTGGTGGATCCGGCAGCGCTCCAGGCGCGGGTGGCCGCCGCCGCGCACCGCGACGCCCGCCTGGCCGGCCGAGACGACCTCGCACTCCTCGAACACCCCGCCCCCGCCGTCGAGTACGGCGATCCCGATGCCGGCCGGGTTGTCGACCGTGCAGCGCCGCACCGTGGGGCGGGCGCCGCCGCGCACCTCGATGCCGGACGCGGAGCGCGTGACGATCCGCAGATCCGTCAACTCCGGTGCGCCCTCCTCGACCAGCAGAGCGGGCGCGGCGGAGTCCTGGCCCTCGACGTGCAGGTCCTGGACCACCGCCGAGGCACGGACGGTCAACGGCACGCCGTCCAGGGGCGCGATGCGCACCGAACCGGGCGAACCCTCGGGGCCGCGCAGGGTCACCGACCGCTGCACGACGAGGTTCTCCCGGTAGGTGCCGGGAGCGACGGTGAGGACGTCTCCCTCGGCCGCGGCCTCCAGGGCGGCGGCGAGCGACGCGTACTCACCTGTGCGGCGCCGCCACCGCGATGTGCCGGTGTGCGTCACCTGGACCGTGCCCTGTGCCATGGCGTTGCTGTGCCCCCACCTCGTGGTACGCGGGTTGATGCCGAAGCCTTCGCCGGTCCACCGTAGCGTGCGGGCGGACGGTGGGTTGACCAGAGCCGGAAGGCTGTCAGCTACCGGTGCCGGTCCGGCCCCAGTCCGGGCCCGCCCGCTCCCACGCCTGGTCCCAACGGGCGTACCTGCGACGGATCATGCGCCACAGGACGAACCGCCGGCCGCTGTCGACGAGCCCTGCGGTCAGCAGCGCCGCACCGAATCCGGCGAGCACGGCGTGCGTCGTCGCCGTGGCCGAGTCCAGCGGGCGGGCCACTATGCGGCCGTGCCGGTCCGTCCAGAGCGCGAAGTGGTCGCCCGTGCGCGGGGTGTTGAGGCTCGCCATCACCGCGCCGTGCCGAGCGGTGCCGTCCGGGGCGGTCCACTGGGCGAGGACCTGGCTGCGGATGTCCCGCGCGGTGGCCGAGTCGGGGTCGGGGTCCAGCGCGGCCCCCTTCAGCTTCCTGACCACCGTGGCCGTCACGACATGCCGGTCCGCGCGCTGCTCCCGCACCGACCGCTGCAGGGCGTCCTGTGCGACGGTGCCGACGAGCGAGCCGATCACGGGTGCGGCGACCACGACCACCAGCAGGACCACGAGGGCCATCCAGGCCTCGACCAGATCGGTCGCGCGACGCAGCGGATTGCGCCGCCAGCGCCACAGACCCCTGATTGCTCCCACCGTCCCGCACCCCCTTCCCGCTCCGTGATAACCCCAGGCGCAGCCGTTCATCCGAGAGCCCCGGCAAAGAGAGAGCGAAATCACCTCTCGTCGGCCCTCTCATGAACTCCTCACGGGATCTCAACGACCGGGCCCACGAAGAGGGTTCCCGTCCGGGGCCCACATCGGCACAACTCCGCCCACGCGAGAAGCCGGACCGGGGCGCCGACACGGATCGTGCCGGGGGATGGGGCACCAGGTTTTGCCCGAAGATCGGCTTGCCGCCGGTGCGCCTGCGCCCGGCCGGCGTGCGGCAGTTACTTGCCGCGCACGGCGGTGCCTGCCACAGACCGCATCGGGCCGGGGGCGGTTCACGGGAATCGGCCCGCAGCCCGTCGACTCGGACTACGCGCTTCCGGGTGAGCCCGCCGCACCGGATGTGCGCGGACAGACGAACGCCGCCGCCGGGCAGAAGCCTGGCGGCGGCCGGTGCGGGACGCGGCTGCTCGCGGTGTGTGACGACCTTTCCCCCGTCGTCGATCAGCGCCCGACCCCCAAGGCTCCACGAGAGCCTCCCGGGACGAGAAGCCCTGGAGTGGGGTGCGGATCAGTAACCGCGGTACTGCTGCTGGTTGTTGTACGGGTCCTGCTGGTACGGAGCCGGAGCGGGCCGGGGGGCCGCCGGACGCATCGCCTCGTAGCCGGCCGGAGCCGCCATCGGACGCGGCTGCTGTTGCTGCTGCATGGGGTAGCCGCGCGGCGGGGTCTGCTGCGGGATGTAGGCGGCGGGCGCCTGCTGCAGCGGAGAGGGCTGCTGCGCCTGCGGGTAGCCGTAGGAAGCCTGCGAGGGACCCGCCGGGAGGGCGGGCAGTGCCGACGGCAGCGCGGGCAGGTTGCTCCCCGGCATGTCGTAAGCGGCGGGGACCCGGATCGGAGCGATCTGCGGGGTACCCCGCTCGGCCACGAGGGAGTCGTAGATCGGAGTGTCCGGGAAGGAGGCGGAGTAGTAGCCGCCGCCATAAGTGGAGCGGGGGGAGGTCATGGCACATAAGTTAAGCCCACGATGTGGTGGTTGGGGAGACCGATTAGAGGGTTGTTTTCCGTGTCGGGGGTGGCACGGGATCCCCAATGCGAGCGAACTTGGCAAAAAAGGGCATCGATCGGTGTTCTGATCGTGTAAAGGCCGAGTTCCCGGCGGGTTACCAGCGGTTGGTCGCCGGAGTAGCCGCGCCCCACATGGGCGTTCGACGCCCCGCAGAATAGGTTGTGCGGGTAGACACCCGATGGGCTGCCGGGGCGTGTCCTGGCACGGTGACACGTGATGGGGGCAGACATGTCAATGCCGAAAGGGTCGAATGTGCCGGTGCCGACGACGGCACTGCGCGTCGAGTTGGGCTGGCGGCCAGGGCCCGGCGTCCCCGACGCGGACGCCTCGGCGCTGCTGCTGGTGGACGGAAAGGTCCGCTCCGACGGCGACTTCGTCTTCTACAACCAGCCGGCCCACTCCTCCGGCGCGGTCCGCCACGAAGGCAAGGGGAACGCCGGTGGCCGGGTGACCGACACCCTGCTCGTCGACCTCGCGCGCGTGGAGCCCGCCGTCGACCGCGTCGTCCTCGCCGCATCGGCGGACGGCGGAACGTTCGGCCAGGTCCCCGATCTGTACATCGAGGTCCGGGACGCCGGGCAGAACACCGCGATCGCCCGCTTCGACAGCGCGGGCGCGACGGCCGAAACCGCCTTCGTGCTCGGCGAGTTCTACCGCCGCCAGGGCGCCTGGAAATTCCGGGCCGTCGGTCAGGGCTACGACAGCGGACTCGCGGGTCTCGCGACCGACTTCGGGATCACCGTCGACGAACCGCAGCAGACGGCACCGGCCGCCACCATGCCACCGCCGTCCGGACCACCCGTGAACCTGCCCCCGCCGCCCGTCATGCCTCCCGTGACCGCGTCACCTCCGCCCGCGCCCCCGGTGAGCCCGCCCCCTCCCTCGGCCCCCGTCCGGCTGACCAAGGTGACGCTCACCAAGGCGGCCCCCTCGGTCTCCCTGACCAAGCAGGGCGGCACATCGGGCGCCCTGCGCGTGAACCTCAACTGGGAGGTGCGCAAGCAGTTCTCGGGCTGGGGCAGCAAACGCGGCCGCGCGGTCGCGATGCACGCGGACCTCGACCTCGACCTGTGCGCCCTGTACGAACTCGCCGACGGCCGCAAGGGAGTCGTCCAAGCCCTCGGCAACGCGTACGGATCCCTTCAACGGCCGCCGTACATCCACCTCGACGGCGACGACCGCACCGGCGCGTCGGCGAGCGGCGAGAACCTCACCGTCAACCTGGACCACATCGGGGACTTCCGGCGCATCCTCGTCTTCGTGACCATCTACGAAGGCGCGCGCTCCTTCGCCGACCTGCACGCCACCGTCACCCTCCAGCCGCAGCACGGCGCCGCGATCGACTTCTCGCTCGACGAGTGCACGGTCCCCTCCACGGTGTGCGCGCTCGCCCTGATCACCAACACCGGCGGCGACCTCGTCGTCCAGCGCGAGGCCCGCTACCTCGTCCCGGACCGAGGGGTGAGCCCGCAGCGGACCGTGGACCGCGTCTACGGGTGGGGCATGAACTGGACCCCGGGCCGCAAGTGAGCCTCAGCCCTCGTCACCGACGACGGCGTCAGGACGCGCGTAGGTGCGGCCCTTCCAGGCCGCACCGCGTCCCCTGTAGTGCTGCACCGCGGAATCGACGGTCATCAGGAGGTACAGGAACGCGGTGAACGGCAACAGGGGAGCGAGCCACAGCGGCTGCCCGTAGTAGCGGAGCATCGGGACGTACGTCCCCGTCATCACCAGCCACGCGAGCCCGCCGAGGACCGCTGCCGCCGGGCTCCCCACGGCCAGGCCGGTGAACAGGGTCACCGGCGGCACGAGATACACCAGCGCCAGGCCGAGGACGGTGCCCAGGAGCAGCAGCGGGTTGTGCCGCAGTTGCGCGTACGCGCTGCGCGAGACCATCCGCCACAGGTCGTGCAGCCGCGGATAGGGGCGCACGCTGTCCACCCGTTCGGCGAGCCCCAGCCAGATGTGGCCCCCGCCGCCCTTGACCGCACGCGCGAGCGCCACGTCGTCGATCACCGCGTGCCGGATGGCGTCCGGGATCCGCGCCCGCTCGGCCGTCTCGGCGCGCAGCAGCACGCAGCCGCCCGCCGCGGCCGCCGTCCGGGTCCCCTTCCGGCCGATCCGGCGGAACGGATAGAGCTGCGCGAAGAAGTAGACGAACGCCGGCACCACCAGGCGCTCCCACAGGCTCTCCACGCGCAGCCGGGCCATCAGCGACACGGCGTCGAAACCGCCGGCGCGGGCCGCCGCCACCAACTCCCGCAGGCTGTCCGGGGCGTGCGCGATGTCCGCGTCCGTCAGCAGCAGGTACTCGGGGCCACGCGCGCGTGCCAGACCGATGCCGTGCCGCACGGCCCACAGCTTCCCCGTCCAGCCCGCGGGCGGTTCACCGGGGGAGTCCACGGTCAGCGGCAGCCCGCCGTACCGGGCCGCCAGTTCGCGGGCCAGCTCCCCGGTGCCGTCCGAACTGCCGTCGTCGACAAGGAAGATCTCCGCCCGCCCGGGATAGTCCTGGGCGAGGAGCGACGGCAGGCTCTCGGGCAGTACGGCGGCCTCGTCGCGGGCCGGGACGACCACACCGACCGACGGCCAGTCGTCCGGGTCGCTGCGGGCCGGCAGTCTGATGTCCGTGCGCCAGAAGAAGCCCTGGCAGAGCAGCAGCCACAGCCAGGCGGCGAGTGATACGGCGGCGATCCACACGACGGTGCTCACGGCCGCAGTCTGCCCCACGGGGGCCGGCCTACAGGGGCCATCGTCTATCGTGACCGGGTGAAGATCGCGCTGATGGACTCCGGAATCGGCCTTCTCGCGGCCACCGCGGCGGTACGGCGGGTGCGCCCCGACGCGGATCTCGTGCTCTCGCTGGACCCCGAAGGGATGCCCTGGGGACCGCGGACACCGGAGGACGTCACCGGGCGCGCGCTGGCCGTCGCCGAGGCCGCCGCCGCGTACGCACCCGACGCCCTGATCATCGGGTGCAACACCGCGACCGTGCACGCCCTGACGGCCCTGCGCGAGCGCCTGGAGCCCGGCATCCCGGTCATCGGCACCGTCCCGGCGATCAAGCCGGCCGCGGCCGGCGGCACGCCGTTCGCGATCTGGGCGACGCCCGCCACCACCGGCAGCCCTTACCAGCGCGGCCTCATCGCGGACTTCGCCGACGGCGTTCCGGTGGCCGAGGTCCCCTGCTGGGGACTGGCCGAAGCGGTGGAGCACGGGGACGAGGCGGCCATCGACGTGGCCGTCGCCGCGGCCGCCGAGCTCACGCCCGACGATGTAACGACCGTCGTCCTGGGCTGCACCCATTACGAACTGGTCGCCGAACGCATCCGGGCCGCCGTGCAGCGCCCCGACCGCCCGCCGCTCGTCCTGCATGGTTCGGCGGACGCGGTGGCCGCCCAGGCGCTGCGCCGGATCGGTGCACAGCCCGCTCCCCAGGCACCGGCCGAGGGCACCCTGACGGTCCTCCTGAACGGACGGGAGGGCGCCCTGCCCGCTGCCGCGTCGACCTACGCCGAGGGGCGGCTGCTGCGGGCCACCGCACCGGCCCACTGACCACCGGCGACGAAGCGGAGGCCGTGCGTCCACCGAGGTGTCACACAAAACGGTCACCCTCCGCGACGCGGTACCCGCGCAGCGAAACCTGAGTAGTCTCGTAGGCATGAGGGACCACCCCCGCGACGAAACCGCCCCGCGGACCGAGGTCTGGACCGGGCGCGCGACCAACCGGTTCCAGTGGCTGCTGGCGCTCGCCGGTGCCGCCTGCATGGCGCTCGGCATCGAACTGGCCGTGGACTCCACCTGGACGTCCGGCATCGCCCCGCTCGTGATGTCCGTCGTCGGGTGCATCGCGGCCGGACTGCTCATGCTGTTCGGCACACTCGCCTTCGTGCACGTCGCCCTGAAGGTCGACACCGACTCCCTCGAAGTGCGCTGCGGCCACATCGGCGTACCGCGCCGCCGTATCCCCCTCGCGAGCGTCGCGGGCGCCGAGTTCGCCCCGCACGTCACCCCGCGCCAGTGGGGCGGCTGGGGCTACCGCTGGCGGCCCGAGAAGGGCACCGCCGTCGTCGTACGGCGTGGCGAGGGCATCGTGCTGCGGCTGTGGGACGGACACACGTTCACGATCACCGTGGACAACGCGGAGACGGCCGTACGGATCATCACGGACCGACTGGTGCCGCCGATGCCCGGCGCGGTGCACTGACCTCTTCCCGCGTCCTTCAGGGCGCCGATCGGTCGCCACGCGTGCGCGGGCCCTCGTCGGCGATCGGGTGGGCCGTGGCCAGCCCTGCCAGGAAACCTGCGCCGACCGACACCGAGGTGAAGCTCAGCGCGTTGCCGACCGAGGCGACGAGCGCGAGCCCCGTCAGCGCGGCCCCCGCGGTGAGCGCGATCGGGGTGGAGCGCGGAGTGCGCCACAGCGCGTGGAGCACCCAGCAGAAGGCCGCCGCCAGCAGCAGCACGCCGACGACTCCCTGCTCGGCCGCCATCTGAAGCGGCGCGGAATGCGGCTTGCCGTCCGGCAGCAGGGCCTCGGCCGCCGCGCCGCTCAGCTCTCCGAAGCGCCCCGGACCCACCCCCAGGGCGGAATCCTGATGCGCCATGTGCAGGGCGTCCTGCCAGAGCTGCACCCGGTGCGGGGTCAGCTGGCCCTCCAGGGACTCGGTGAGCCCGTCCGGCAGTAGGTTTCCGGCGACGGCCCAAGCCGCTCCCGTCACCAGCGCGGTGGCCAGGCCCAGACCCGCGACACCGAGACCCCGGTGTTCCATCCGGCCGGCGGCGAGCGAGCAGAGCAGCACCGCCGTACACATGACGAATCCGGTGATCGACCCCAGGAGGGCCGCGGTCACCGTGATCCCGGCGGCCAGCAGTCCCAGTGCGAGCCGCGGTGCCGGAGCCGAGGCGGCCCAGGCGGCGCAGCACGCGGAACCGACGGCCAGGGTCAGCAGGGCCGCGGTGGCTCCGGCGTGGCCGAGCGGGACGGCGAACTGGGGGCCCGGGGCGAGACGCGGTTCGGCCAGCGCCAGGCCGAGTCCGGCCAACGCTCCGGCACAGGGCGCCGCGACCGGCACGAGCGCCCCGGAGATCCGCCCCGACGAGTAACCGGCGGCCACCGCGAGGACCGCGAGCAGGACGCCCTCGGGCCGGCCGTCGTGCATGGCGGCGGTGATCAGCGACCACGCGGCACACGCGCCGAGCACGACGATGCCCGCCGCGTCCGAAACGTTTCGTCTCTCACTGTCGGCGTCCGGACCGGTCGCCGACGCCATCCCCGTGGATCCCACCCCGCCGCCCCCTGAACCCGGCCGCCCCCGACCAGTGACGGCCCCGGCCGTCCTGGCCTGGACAGACCGGACGACAGAGGCTCCGGCACACCGTAACGGCTGATGACCGATTTGCGCACGAGTTGCGCAGGAACGATACGGCTGCGGCCCAGTTCAGTGCCCGGTCCGCCGTCCGGACCGCGCTGTCGGCGCCAAGGTCGACCGCCGTACACTCCCGGAGTGACCGTCACCGCAACTTCCGTGGACGAGTCGGACCAACTGGAGCCACCGGCCGCGCCCGCATCGCGCCCGGCCCGCCTCGTCCGCCTGGTCCCGGCCGCCGTAGCCGCGCTCTCCGGAGTGCTGCTCTACGTCAGTTTCCCGCCCCGCACCCTGTGGTGGCTGGCGCTGCCCGCCTTCGCCTGTTTCGGGTGGGTGCTGCGCGGCCGTAGCTGGAAGGCGGGACTCGGACTCGGCTACCTCTTCGGCCTCGGATTCCTGCTGCCGCTGCTGGTGTGGACCGGCGTGGAGGTCGGCCCCGGGCCCTGGCTCGCCCTGGTCGCGGTCGAGGCGATCTTCGTCGCCCTGGTCGGCGCGGGCATCACCGCGGTGTCGAAACTGCCCGCCTGGCCCCTGTGGGCGGCGGCGCTGTGGATCGCCGGCGAGGCGGTACGCGCGCGTGCCCCCTTCCACGGCTTCCCCTGGGGCAAGATCGCGTTCGGTCAGGCCGACGGCGTCTTCCTGCCGCTCGCCGCAGTCGGCGGCACCCCGGTCCTCGGCTTCGCGGTCGTCCTGTGCGGCTTCGCCCTCTACGAGATCGTGCGCCTCGTCCTGGAGGGCCGGCGCACACGTGTCGTACGGCGGTCCGCCGCGACCGTGGCCCTGCTGAGCGTGGCCGTGCCCGTGGTGGGCGCGGTGGCGGCGCGGTCCCTGGTGAGCGACAAGGCGGAGGACGGCACCACGACCGTCGCCGTCATCCAGGGCAACGTCCCGCGCGCGGGACTGGAATTCAACGCCCAGCGGCGCGCGGTCCTCGACTACCACGTCAAGGAGACCCTGCGGCTGGCCGCCGAGGTCAAGGCGGGCAAGGTCGCCAAGCCCGACGTGGTGCTGTGGCCGGAGAACTCCTCCGACGTCGATCCCTTCGCCGACGCCCAGGCATACAGCGACATCGACGACGCGGCCAAGGCGATCGGCGCGCCCATCTCGGTCGGCGGTGTCGTCGAACGGGACGGCAAGCTCTACAACGAGCAAATCCTCTGGGACCCGGTGAAGGGCCCGACCTCCACCTACGACAAGCGGCAGATCCAGCCGTTCGGCGAGTACCTCCCGATGCGCTCGCTCCTCGGAGCCATCAACAAGAACTGGACCAGCATGGTCCGTCAGGACTTCAGCCGGGGCACCAAGCCGGGCGTGTTCACCATGAACGGTGCCAAGATCGGCCTGGTCACCTGCTACGAGGCCGCCTTCGACTGGGCCGTGCGGTCCGAGGTCACCGACGGCGCCCAACTGATCTCCGTGCCGAGCAACAACGCGACCTTCGACCGCAGCGAGATGACCTACCAGCAGCTCGCCATGTCCCGGGTGCGCGCCGTCGAGCACAGCCGGACCGTCACGGTCCCGGTGACCAGCGGAGTCAGCGCGATCATCATGCCGGACGGGAAGATCACGCAGAAGACCGGCATGTTCGTGGCCGACTCCCTGGTCCAGAGGGTGCCGCTGCGGTCCTCGGAGACACCGGCGACGAAGCTCGGCACCCTGCCCGAGATGGCCCTGGTGCTTCTCGCCGCGGGCGGCCTCGGCTGGGCGATCGGCGCGGGTGTGCGCCGACGGCGCGCGGGTGACGCGTAACCGTACGCCTGCTGTACGCCCGATGTGCGCACTGCAGTTCATGGAGTGGCCATGGATCGTCCCGTTAGGGTCGGACCATGGCTACTCCTGATTTCATCCGTACGATCCGGGCTTCCGCGGGTCACCAACTGCTGTGGCTTCCCGGGGTGAGCGCCGTGGTCTTCGACGACGCGGGTCGGGTCCTGCTGGGCAAGCGGTCGGACAACCACGAGTGGGCGTTGCCCTCCGGCATTCCCGAGCCGGGGGAGCAGCCCGCGGCCTGCGCGGTGCGCGAGGTGTTCGAGGAGACGGCCGTCGAGTGCGTGGCGGAGCGGGTCGTCCTGGTCAAGGCCGGGGGGCCGATCAGCTATCCCAACGGTGACGCCTGCCAGTTCATGGACATCACCCTGCAATGCCGGGCCGTCGGTGGCGAGGCGACCGTGAACGACGACGAGTCGTTGGAGGTCGGCTGGTTCGAGCTGGACGCGCTGCCCGAAATCAGTGATAGCCAACTGTTCCGGATCAAGCAGGCCCTGGCGAATGCACCCACATGGTTTGACACCATGGGTTCCGACTGAAGTATGTGCTTGGCCCATATGTGGAGGGACGGGGGCGCTGTCTAGGCTCGGCCTATGACCGCGCCCAGCGCCCTTGAGGGCTCCCACGCCACTCCTTTCCTTGACCTAGGTGGCCGCACGGCCCTGGTCACCGGTGCCGCCGGAGGCATCGGCCGTGCCTGCACGCTGCGGCTGGCGGCCGCCGGGGCCGAGGTCAGAGCGGTCGACGTGGACGCCCCGGGACTGGAGACACTCGCCGAGCAGGCGCGGGACCTCGCGGGCACCGTCCAGCCGCACGTCCTCGACCTCACGGACCTGGACGCGGCCGAGCACGCCGCCGCCGGCACGGATGTCCTGGTGAACAACGCGGGGCTGCAACTGGTGCGCCCCATCGAGGAGTTCCCGCCCGACGTCTTCCACACGGTGCTCACCGTGATGCTGGAGGCGCCCTTCCGGCTCATCCGTGGTGCCCTCCCTCATATGTACGCGCAGGGCTGGGGTCGGATCGTCAATGTGTCCTCTGTCCATGGGCTGCGCGCCTCCGCCTTCAAGTCCGCCTATGTGGCCGCCAAACATGGTCTGGAGGGACTTTCCAAGACCGCCGCCCTCGAAGGCGCACCCCATGGCGTCACCTCGAACTGTGTGAACCCCGCCTATGTGCGCACCCCACTCGTCGAGCGACAACTCACCGACCAGGCACAGGCACACGACATCCCCGAGGAGCGCGTACTGACCGAGGTGCTCCTGAAGGACAGCGCGGTCAAACGGCTCATCGAACCGGAGGAGGTCGCCGAGGCCGTCGCCTATCTGTGCGGCCCGCAGGCGTCCTTCGTGACCGGCACCTCACTGGTGCTGGACGGCGGGTGGACTGCCCACTGAACCGCCTGTGCGCAGGCGATCTCGAGTTGTCCACAGGCCTGACCGGCCGGCCCGGCGATGGGGAATCCTGTGAGCATGTCCAGCGATCACGTGCAGTCCGCCGAGCGTTCCGCCACCGTCACCGGTGCCGGAGCGCGGTCGAGCAGTGCCGAGGCGCCGTTCCTGGAGCTGTTGGCCCGGGGTGCCTCCGCCGACGCGTACGAGCAGCCGGTGCTGCTCGCCCGTGCTGAGGGAAGACCGGCCGAGCTGATCGCCGGACTCGAACACACCAAGTCGCTCGCGCTGCGCGTGCGTTCGGAGCTGGAGGGACGCCGACGGCGTGAGGCCGAGCTGTCCGCGCTCTTCGAGACGGCCCATGATCTCGCCGGCCTGCGCGACCTGGACGCCGTACTGCAGGCGATCGTCCAGCGTGCCCGGTCCCTGCTCGGCACCGACGTCGCCTACCTCAGTCTCAACGACCCGGCCAGGGGTGACACCTATATGCGGGTGACCGAGGGCTCGGTCGCGGCCCGCTTCCAGCAACTGCGCCTGGGCATGGGCGAGGGCCTCGGCGGACTCGTGGCCCAGACGGCACGGCCGTATGTCACCGACGACTACTTCAAGGACGACCGCTTCCAGCACACCCTCACCATCGACGCGGGGGTACGGGACGAGGGGCTGGTGGCGATTCTCGGTGTGCCGCTGATGCTCGGGCACCGTGTCATCGGGGTGCTGTTCGCCGCCGACCGGCGGGCGCGGGTCTTCGAGCGGGAGCAGATCGCGCTGCTCGGTTCCTTCGCCGCGCTCGCCGCGGCCGCCATCGACACCGCGAACCTGCTGACCGAGACCCGTGCGGCCCTGGCCGGGCTGGAGCGCGCCAACGAGATCATCCAGGACCGCAGCGGGGTCATCGAGCGCGCCTCGGACATCCACGACCGGCTCGCCGAACTCGTCCTGCGCGGCGGCGGGGTCCACGACGTGGCCGCCGCCGTCTCCCAAGTCCTCGACGGAGTGGTCGAGTTCACCGAGACCGACGCCACGCCGACGCAAGCCCTGGAGACGTCCCGCGCCGAGGGGCACGCGGTGCGGCACCGGGACGACTGGATCGCGGCCGTCGCCGCGGGCGGCGAACTGCTCGGCGCGCTCGTCCTGCGCGGACACCCCGGCCTCGACCCCGTCGACCAACGCACCCTGGAACGCGCCGCCATGGTCACCTCCCTGCTGCTGCTCGCCCGGCGGTCGGCCGCCGAGGCCGAACAGCGCGTCCGCGGCGAGCTGTTGGACGACCTGCTCGACGCCCGCGACCGCGACCCGCGCCTGCTGCGGGAGCGCGCAGCCCGGCTGCACGCAGACTTGGACGCCGTCCACGTCGTACTCGCCGCCCGCCTCGACAGCACGGCTGCCGACGCCGATCAGGAGGCCGCCGCTCGCAGACGGTTGTGGTCCGCCGCTTCCCATCTCGCCGGGACCCGGCACGGCTTGGCCGCCTCCCGTGACGGCGGCACCGTCCTGCTGCTGCCCCTCGGTTCCGGCGACACCGCCACGGACCTGGCCCGACGAACCGCGGCCCACCTGGGAGCGGCCGTCCACGAAGCGGTCACCGTCGGCGCCTCCGCACCGGTCGGGAAACTCGCCGCCGACCCCGATGCCGTGGCCGCCGCCTACGAGGAGGGGCGCCGCTGCCTCGACGCCCTGCGTCTGCTGGGCCGTTCCGGAGACGGCGCGGCCGCCGAGGACTTCGGCTTCCTCGGACTGCTCCTCGCCGGGGACCGGGACGTCGGAGGCTTCGTCGAGCGCACCATCGGCCAGGTCGTGCGCTACGACGAGCGGCGCGGTACGGATCTGCTGCGCACGCTCGACGCGTACTTCGCCTGCGGCATGAGCCCCGCCCGGACGAAGGACGACCTGCACGTTCACGTCAACACGGTGGCCCAGCGGCTGGAGCGCGTGGGCCGGCTCCTCGGCGCGGACTGGCAGGACCCGGGCCGCGCGCTGGAGATTCAACTTGCCCTGAGATTGCGGGTATTGGCTGATCCGGTGCGGCGGTGACCCTCGTGTGCGCGAGGCATACGAGGGCCGGTGCGGCGCGGGGTGATCAGGTGGTGCGTGCGTCCGCGGTGCCCTCCGCGGGAGAGGCCGCGGTCGCGGGCCGGTCGCCGGTGGTGGCCTCGACATCGGTCAGGTCGCGGTGGCGGGTCTCCTTGGCGGCGCCCACCGCGATCAGCGTCAGGACGACCGCCGCGATCACGTACAGGGCGATCGGGGTCGAGCTGTCGTAGTCGGCGAGCAGGGCGGTGGCGATCAGCGGGGCGGGGGCGCCCGCCGCGACCGAGGCGAACTGGGCGCCGATCGAAGCGCCGGAGTAGCGCATCCGGGTCGCGAACATCTCGGAGAAGAAGGCGGCTTGGGGCGCGTACATCGCGCCGTGCAGCACCAGTCCGACGGTCACCGCGAGGACCAGGTCGCCGAAGTCGCCGGTGTCGATCAGCGAGAAGAACGGGAACATCCACAGCCCGATGCCCACCGCACCCAGCAGATACACGGGCCGCCGTCCGATCCGGTCCGACAGCGCGCCCCAGGCCGGGATGACGGCGAAGTGGACGGCGGAGGCGATGAGCACGGAGTTCAGCGCCGTCTGCCGGGAGACTCCGGCCGAGGTGGTGGCGTAGACGAGGATGAACGCGGTGATCACGTAGTAGCTGATGTTCTCCGCCATGCGCGCGCCCATCGCGACCAGGATGTCGCGCCAGTGGTGGCGCAGCACGGAGACGAGCGGGAGCTGCTCGGTGTCGGTGCTGTGAGCCGCCGCGGCGGCCTTGCGGGCCTCCGCCTGTGCCAACGCCTCCTGGAACACCGGGGATTCATCGACAGACAGACGAATCCACAAACCGACGGCGACCAGGACACCGGAGAGCAGGAAGGGGATGCGCCAGCCCCAACTGCCGAACGCCTCGTCCGACAGGACGGCCGTCAGCAGGGACAGCACTCCGGTCGCGAGCAACTGGCCCGCGGGTGCCCCGGTCTGCGGCCACGACGCCCAGAATCCGCGCCGCCGCGCGTCTCCGTGCTCCGACACGAGCAGTACGGCCCCGCCCCATTCGCCGCCCAGCGCGAAACCCTGCACCAGACGCAGCGCGGTGAGCAGGACCGGCGCCGCGGCTCCCACGGTCGCGTGGGTCGGCAGCAGACCGATCGCGAAGGTCGCCCCGCCCATCAGCAGCAGGCTCAGCACCAGCAGCTTCTTCCGGCCGAGCCGGTCGCCGTAGTGCCCGAAGACGAGGGCGCCCAGCGGGCGGGCCGCGAAACCAACTGCGTAGGTCAGGAAGGAGAGCAGGGTCCCGACGAGCGCGTCGGAGTCCGGGAAGAACAGCTTGTTGAAGACGAGCGCGGCCGCGGAGCCGTAGAGGAAGAAGTCGTACCACTCGATGGTGGTGCCGATGAGGCTGGCGGCGACGATGCGTTTGAGGTTGTTCGGGGCCGGTGGAGCGGTTGAGGGCGACGACATCGGCACCACTTCCTGGGGTGTGACGGGACGTTTGCGTGTAGCCACACCGTAGGAATCCACAGGTCAGGCGCACATGTGGCGGGGCAACATAGTTCGGGGGTTGGCTATGCGTGTGGCCGCCATGCCGGCTCATGGAAAGGCGGTTCAGGGGATCGATGGTGTCGAAGCGAGTGCCGTCCGGGACGCGCAGTTCAGGGTGATTGGGCGCTGCGTCCGGGCGCGGCAGGAGGGGCTCAGGGCCCGCTCGTTTTCAGTCCCCGACCTTACTCAGTGCACCGGGATGATGTCGGGGGCTCCGAGCCGTACCGCGTCGGCGGTCTGGTCGTCCGGCTGCTGCTGGGCCTCGCGTTCGGCGGCCACCCGATTCAGGTAGTGGTTGACCTCACGGTCCCGGTGCGCTTGGTCCCATCCCAGGTGAGGCGCCATCAGTTCCACGACGGTCTGCGCCGCGTCCACACCACGGTCCCAGGACTCGATGGAGATCCGAGTACGTCGGGCGAGCACGTCCTCCAGGTGGCGGGCACCCTCATGGGTCACCGCGTACACGGCCTCGACCCGCAGATAATCGTCGGAGCTCGGCAACGGTTCGCCGAGCGAGGAGTCGGCTTCGACCATGGCGAGCAGCTCGTGCACCAGGGAGCCGTAGCGGTTCAACAGGTGCTCGATGCGGGCGACATGCAGCCCGGAGGACTCGGCGAGGTTGTGGCGGGAGTTCCAGAGGGCCGGATAGCCGTCGGCGCCGAGCAGTGGAACGCGTTGCGTGACGCAGTCGGGCACTTTCTCGTCCAGGCCGCGGGCCGCCTCGTCGACTGCGTCCTTGGCCATCACCCGATAGGTCGTGTACTTGCCGCCCGCCACCACGACGAGACCGGGTACCGGGTGGGCGACCAGGTGCTCCCGTGACAGTTTGCTGGTTTCTGCGGCCTCGCCGGACAGGAGGGGACGCAGACCGGCGTAGACGCCTTCGACATCCTCCGGAACCAAAGGCGTGGCCAGGACGCTGTTGACGTGTTCCAACAGGTAGGTGACGTCCTTGGAGCTGAGGGCGGGATGGGCCTTGTCGAGTGTCCAGTCGGTGTCTGTGGTCCCGATGATCCAGTGTCGTCCCCACGGGATGACGAACAGCACGCTCTTCTCGGTGCGGAGGATGAGCCCGGTGCGGGA
Organism: Streptomyces sp. NPDC005492; assembly: GCF_040605995.1. Classification (NCBI taxonomy): domain Bacteria; kingdom Bacillati; phylum Actinomycetota; class Actinomycetes; order Kitasatosporales; family Streptomycetaceae; genus Streptomyces; species Streptomyces sp. NPDC005492. The sequence continues at coordinate 220,542 of NZ_JBEXDX010000006.1, read as the reverse complement.
ATTGATCCGGTCACGGGGGACCAGCAGGTGTACGCCCTTGGAGGCGCGGACGTGGAACTGGCCGCGCGTACCGGCGAGGGCCTGGGTGTCGTCCGTCCACACGCCGGTCGCGTTGATGACCTGCTTGGCTCGCACTTCTGTCTCGTCGCCGGTCTCCAGATCCGTGACAGCGGCTCCCACCACCCGCTCGCCCTGCCGCAGGAAGCGGCTGACACGGGTGCGGTTGGCGGCCAGCGCTCCGTAGGCGACGGCCGTGCGGGCGAGGAACATGGTGTGCCGGGCGTCGTCGACCTGGGCGTCCCAGTACTGGATCGCGCCGACCAGGGCGTCGGAGCGCAGCGCGGGCGCCTCGAGCAGGGCTCGGCGCTTGAGCAGGTGGCGGTGGTGGGGCAGACCTCTGGAGGTGCCGGAGGCGGCAGCCATGGTGTCGTACAGCAGCACGCCGGCGCCGACGTAAGGACGCTCCCGGATCCGGTGTCGCAGGGGGTAGAGGAACGGGACCGGACGCACCAGATGAGGGGCCAGGAACTGAAGCAGGAGTCCGCGTTCCTTCAGGGCTTCGGCGACGAGCCGGAAGTCCAGCATCTCCAGGTAGCGCAGGCCGCCGTGGATGAGCTTGCTGGAGCGGCTGGAAGTGCCCGAGGCCCAGTCCCGGGCTTCGACGAGGCCGACTCTCAGGCCCCGAGTGGCGGCGTCCAGGGCCGCGCCGGCGCCGACGACGCCGCCCCCGACGACGAGGACGTCAAGCTCGCCCTCTCCCAGTCGGGCGAGGGCCTCCGCGCGTGCGCCGGGCGAGAGAGCCACCGAGTTCGCCATGGTCTCCTCCTCGTGCAGCGGGTGCGGGTGCGGGCGGCGCACGCGGCTCGGGCGGGCCCGTTCGGTCGCTCCCGGCGGAACCTATTCGACCTTGGCCCAGTCGAGCGTGCGCTCCACCGCCTTCTTCCAGCCCGCGTATCCTTCCTCGCGCTGTTCCTCGGACCACTGGGGTTCCCAGCGCTTGGACTCCTGCCAGTGGGTGCGCAGTTCGTCCGTGTCCTGCCAGAAACCGGTGGCCAGACCGGCGGCGTAGGCGGCGCCGAGCGCGGTGGTCTCGGCGACGACCGGGCGGCTGACCGGGACGCCGAGGACGTCGGCCTGGATCTGCATGCACAGGTCGTTGGCCGTCACGCCGCCGTCGACCTTGAGCACGTCGAGGTGGACGCCGGAGTCCTGCTCCATGGCTTCCACCACGTCGCGGCTCTGGTAGCAGATGGCTTCCAGGGCGGCCCTCGCCAGGTGGCCGCCGTCGTTGTACCGGGCGAGGCCGACGATCGCGCCGCGGGCGTCGGAACGCCAGTACGGGGCGAACAGGCCTGAGAAGGCGGGGACGAAGTAGATCCCGCCATTGTCCTCGACGGTACGCGCCAGGCGTTCGCTCTCCGCGGCATCGTTGATGATCTTCAGCTGGTCACGCAGCCACTGCACCGCGGAGCCTGTGACGGCGATGGAGCCTTCGAGTGCGTAGATCGCCGGGCTGTCGCCGAACTGGTATGCCACGGTCGTCAGCAGGCCGTGCTGAGACCGCACCAGTTCCGTGCCGGTGTTGAGCACCAGGAAGTTGCCGGTGCCGTAGGTGTTCTTGGCTTCGCCGGGCGCGTAGCAGACCTGCCCGACGGTGGCTGCCTGCTGGTCGCCGAGCACGCCGGTGATGGGGATGGCCGCCCGCAGCGGCCGGGACGTACGGGTCTGTCCGAACGCCTCCCGGTGGGAGGACGGGCTGATGGTCGGCAGCATCGCCCGGGGCACGCCGAAGAAGCCCAGCAGCTCGTCGTCCCAGTCGAGGGTCTCCAGGTCCATCAGCATGGTGCGGCTGGCATTGGTCACGTCGGTGGCATGGACGCCACCGTCGGGGCCGCCGGTGAGGTTCCACAGCACCCAGGCGTCGGTGTTGCCGAAGAGGGCATGGCCCTGCTCGGCCGCCTCGCGGACTCCGTCGACGTTCTCCAGGATCCACTGGATCTTGCCGCCGGAGAAGTACGTGGCCGGCGGCAGCCCTGCCTTGCGGCGGATGACGTCGCCCTGGCCCGAGCGGTCCAGCGCTGCCGCGATGGAGTCGGTACGGGTGTCCTGCCAGACGATGGCGTTGTAGTAGGGGCGGCCGTTGCGCGGGTCCCAGACGACGGTCGTCTCCCTTTGGTTGGTGATGCCGATGGCCGCCAGGTCCTCCGGTGAGAGGTTTCCGTGCCGGAGCGCGTTCTGGATCACCGAGTTGGTGCGCTCCCAGATCTCCACCGGGTCGTGTTCGACCCACCCCGAGCGCGGGAGGATCTGTGAGTGCTCCAGCTGGTGCCTCGCCACCTCGTTGCCGGCATGGTCGAAGATCATGAAACGGGTGCTGGTGGTCCCTTGGTCCACCGCGCCGACGAAGTCCGCCATGGGATGCCGCCTCTCCTTGGGCTCTCCCGGGGCAGCCGCTCATCACGGCAACCCCGGGAGCCGGTCAGTTCTCGTCCGGGGCCGGGATCCGTCCGGGGGGCTCCGGCTCAGCGGTCGGCAGGAACCGGCCGATGAAGACCTTGTACAGGCCCGCTCCCAGCAGGCCTCCGATCAGCGGACCGACGATCGGCACCCAGAAGTAGAAGTTCCCGTACTGATCTCGCCACGCTCCGCCGTACCCGGTGAGGAAGCTGGCCAGCCGGGGACCGAAGTCGCGGGCCGGGTTGATCGCGTAACCCGCGTTGGTGCCCCAGGCCATGCCGATGGCCACGACGATCAGGCCGACGATGAACGGTGCCAGGTTGGCGCCGGGGGGCGTGTTGAGCAGGTCCGTGACCGCCAGGATCAGCAGCAGCAGGATCGCGGTGCCGATGACCTGGTCGCGGAATGCGCCCCATTCGTGGACCGGCAGGTTCGGGTTGCCGTTGGCGGGCAGCGTGGAGAAGACGCCCTGCGTCTTGATCGTGTGAGTGGGATCCGCCTTCGCCAGCGCCTCGGTGTAGTTCCACCGGACGAGCAGGGCTGCCACGAAGGCGCCGGCTGTCTGGGCCAGCGCGTAGGGAGCCACTTTGCTCCACGGGAACCCCTTGAACGCCGCCAGCGCGAGGGTCACCGCGGGATTGAGGTGCGCACCGCTCAGCCTCGCCGCGACGTACACACCCAGGGTGACGCCGAGGCCCCAGGCCCAGGCGATGCTGTCGTGGCTTCCCAGGCCGCCCGCCGGATTCGTGAGAGCTCCGCCGGCGACTACCTGAGCCACCACGCCACAACCGAAGAGGATGAGGATCAACGTGCCGGCGAATTCCGCTGAAAGCTCGCCGACCAGTCCTGATCTCTTGAGTCGCTCAGCCATGGGTGCCCGCTTCCCGCCGGCCCGAAGGTCGGCAAGTCGACTGCCCCGAGTCCTCCAGAAATCATTGTAGGACCAGCGAGAGCCATACGCGTGCGGGGCGATACTGCCCCCTGCCCGGCCATGGAGGAGACGGGAGTCCGCCCGCCGACAGGAGACGCTCGGGCCTGTCATGCATGTTCCGCTGCGATGGCGACCGCCGCTTCTGCACCAGCTCAAGAGCACCGGCCGACAAGTGGCTGCGAGAGCGCCTCGGGCGCTCGAACCGGTTGTCGCCCTAGGGCCGTTGACCAGGCGTCAGGGGATGCCGGCGTCCGTGGTCACGCTGACCTGGGGTCCGCAGCCCCGCGGCCGACGCCTTCGAGGACACGTCGCCGCGCTGTGCGCGCGGGGCGGATGCATACCGGTATCCGCGTTCGGCGGTGCAGCCGACTTGGGCGCCGATGTGGTCGCGACGAACGCGGACGGGTTCCTCGTCGTCGTCCCGGGTAGGCACTGCGCCGACGGCAACCGGGTGGGCTCCCAGGACCTGCGGCGTTTCGGCGGCACCTGCTTCGCCGTCGACGAGGCCGACGTGGCGGTTGTTGTCACCACCAGCTCCGCCGCCGCACCCGCCGCGGAGTACACCGCCACCTGCGGCATGGTCTGCGCCGACGGCGGCGCCCTGGCCGCCCGGACCGTTGGCCGAACCCCTGCCCTGGGGCGGGCGGCGGCGAGCACGTATCGCGGATGTCCACGGCGTGACGGCACACTGTTTATGGGGCGTGCGATCGCGAATGCGCCCGCCTGTCACCGGCGATGCCTGAGCTCCGTGAGGACAGTGGGCAGAGGCTCGGCCGCCGGTTCCACCCGGGAGGTCCCATGAAAATGCTGATCAACAGTCCGGAGACCGTGGTCGCCGATGCCCTGTGGGGGCTGGCTGCCGCCCACCCGGAGCTGAACGTGGACGTGGAGCGGCGGGTGGTCGTACGGCGAGACGCGCGGGAGGGCGGGCGGGTCGGGCTGGTGTCCGGCGGCGGTTCCGGGCACGAGCCGCTGCACGCCGGGTTCGTCGGGTACGGGATGCTGTCGGCCGCGTGTCCCGGGGAGGTGTTCACCTCGCCGGTCCCGGACCAGATGCTGCGCGCGGCGAGCGCCGTCGAGGCCGGGCAGGGCGTGCTGTTCGTCGTCAAGAACTACACCGGGGACGTGCTGAACTTCCAGATGGCCGCCGAGCTCGCCGAGGAGGACGGCGTCCGGGTCGAGCAGGTCCTGGTCAACGACGACGTCGCCGTCACTGACAGCCTGTACACGGCCGGGCGGCGGGGCACCGGGGCGACCCTGTTCGTGGAGAAGATCGCCGGGGCGGCCGCCGAGGAGGGCGCACCGCTGGAGCAGGTGGCCGCGATCGCGCGGCGCGTCAACGAGTTCTCGCGCAGCTTCGGCGTGGCGCTCAGCGCGTGCAGCACTCCCGCGAAAGAAGGCCCGACCTTCGACCTGCCGGACGGGGAAATGGAGCTCGGGGTCGGGATCCACGGCGAGCCGGGCCGAGAGCGGCGCGCGATGATGCCTGCCCGAGAGATCGCGGAGGTCGCGGTGGGCGCCGTACTCGAGGAGCTGGGGGAGGTGCCTCCGGCCGATGGGCCGGTACTGGCCCTGGTCAACGGGATGGGAGCGACGCCGCTGCTGGAGCTGTACGGGTTCCACGCCGAGGTGGTCCGGCTGCTGGAGGCCCGGGGCGTGCCGGTGGCGCGGGCGCTCGTGGGCAACTACGTGACGTCGCTGGACATGGCGGGCTGCTCGGTGACACTCTGCCGGGCCGACGAGGAGATGCTGCGGCTGTGGGACGCACCCGTGCAGACGGCCGCGCTGCGCTGGGGCCGCTGAGCCCCCTGCTGTCCTTGATCGTCACAGCCGGCCAGCGGGCGGACGGCACCCAGTTCAAGCTGGGTGGGGCGTCTTGCGGGGCGTGCCGGATCCGGTCCTGGTCCTGGAAAAGCGGATCTTCTCCAGGACCACGCGGAGAAAGGTCGGCGAGGGGGAACCGTGGGCGGACGGTGGTTCGGAACGCTCTGCGATCAGTCCTCGGCGGAAGCCTTGCTGCCGCGGAGTGTGGCGAGGGCCAGCAGTGCGGAGAACAGTGCGGCACTGCCGCAGACGACGAAGCCGATCGAGTAGCCGTGGCCGAGTGCGTCCAGGGCGAGTGGGTGCAGGTCGGCCAGTTTCGGGGAGGCGGCCGAGGCGCCGTTGACCGCGAGGGGGCCGCCCTCTTCCAGTACGGCCGTGCCAGCGCCCTTCAGCGCCGGCGGCAGGGCGGAGCCGTGCAGGGAGGCGGAAAAGCTGGTCGCCGCGCGGCTCAGGGCGACGGCGCCGATGATGGCGGGGCCGAGGGTGAAGCCGAAGTCCCGCAGCAGGTTGGTGGTGGCGCTCGCCATGCCGGCCAGGTGCGTCGTCACGGTGTTGACGGCCGTGGCCGTGATCGACGAGACGGTGATCGCGAAGCCCAGCCCGACGAGACCGAGCGGCACGATCAGCGAGGTGAAGGCGCTGTCGGTGATCGGCAGCGTGGCTGCCCAGTAGTCACCGGCCGCGATCAGCAACAGCCCGGCGCCCAGGAGCAGCCCCGGTGCGACATTCCTCAACAGCCGTTCCGTGAGCGGCAGCATCGCCAGGGTGATGCCGTTGAGCAGGACGAAGGCCAGGCCGGTGCGCATCGGGGCCTGGTCCTGCACCGCTCCCAGCCGGATGCTGACGGAGTAGGCGGTGCCGAGGAAGGCGAACATGCCCACCACGGCCACCACCGATGCGACGGCGAAGGCTCGGTTGCGGAACAGGTCCAGGCGGAGGAGTGGCGACTTGGCGTGCTTCTCCGCCAGCACGAAGGCAGCGAGGAACACGGCCGCCAGGACGAAGGCGATCACGATCGAGGGCGAGGCCCAGCCGTCCGTCGGGCCCTGGATGATGGCGTAGAGGAGGGCGAACAGGCCGAGTCCGATGGTGACCTGGCCCGCGATGTCGAGTGAACGACCTTCCGGAGCACTGGAGTTGACGGCGAAGAGCGCGCTGACCGCGGCGCTGGCCACGGCGATGGCGGTGACCACGACGAAGGACCATCGCCATGAGCCGTAGGTGGCGGTGACGCCGCCCAGGAGCGGGGCGATGAACCCGCCGGTGGAGAGCAGCGCCGCCCACATCGCGATGACACGGGCGCGTTGTGCGGGTGAGGTGGTGCCGGCGGCCAGGATGGCCAGCGAGGTCGGGAACAGCGCGGCGGCGCCCAGGCCCGCCAGGGCCTGCCCGGTCCAGAGTTGGTGGACGCCGGACGAGGTGGCGCTGACCACCTCGCCCACCGCCAGCAGCGCGGCGCCGCCGACCAGCAGCCGCTTGCGGCCGAAGAGGTCGCCGAGCAGGCCGAAGGTCAGCTCCAGTACGGCGACCGGGAGCAGGAACGCGTCGGAGATCCAGGTGAGTTGGGAGCCGACCGGATTCAGGTCGGACTGGAACAGCCCGTTGAGGGTGGCCGGTATCGCGAGGCCGATCTGGGCGAGGCAGACGGCGAGCAGACCGGCGACCAGGGTGCCGGTGGTCAGACCGGGACCGGTGGCGGTTCTGACGGAGGGTTCGGTCGTCATGGACACGGTGGCTCCTGAGGTGCGTGGAACGGAGACGGGGAGGAGGCGCTCGGGTATCAGCGGGTACCGGTCAGCCGGCTCGGCCGGTAGTCGGTGAAGGCGGCGCCGTCGAGGCCCAACGCGTCGGCGCCGCGCTGGAGTTGGGCGGCGGTGGCGGCGTCGTCCCAGTGCCGGGTGTCCAGCCGGTGTTCCACGGCGTGCAGAGCGGCGACGACTTCGGCGGTGGTGAAGTTGCAGTGGCTCTGACGTGCCACATAGGCCTGGCGCAGCAGCGCGGAGTCGCCGGCCTCGCGCACCCGCCCGGCGAGGGCCGACTCCTGTTCCACGGGCACCAGTTGGTCTGCGGTGGTGTGGATGTCCAGCAACGGCACGGCCAGGCTCTGTCCGGCGGTCGAGGTCCGCCGCAGACGGGCCACGGCGGCCGGGTCGGCGGTGATGTCCGCGCCGCTGGTGAGCCGGTTCAGGTCGTTCGGCAGGTTGAGTCCGGCATCCCGATAGAGGGCCTCGACCTGCTTGGCGTGGGCGGACTTGCGCAGCAGCTTCGCGTAGTCGACGCCCTTGTTCCAGGAGGTGTTGCCGCCCGCGGACTGTTCCACCGACCAGCGCGCCGGGATGATGAACGAAAGCAGGCCCTGAGCCAGCCACGTGTACTGCTGCTGCTCCTGGCCCGCGAAGTCGCCGTGTGCGGGCGGCTGTTGGCCGGGTGCCCAGTCGGCCAGGTTGAGGTAGGCGGCCGCCAGGGCGATCCGGGCGCGTCCCGCCGGGGTCTGCTGCGCGGCTTCCACGGCTTGCGTCAGCCGGTCGGCCAAGGCCGCGGCGTCGGTCTGGTTGTCCAGGTTCACCAGGGCGTCGGCGTCGGCGGGGTCGAAGAACGTGGCGAGGGTGTACTCGGCGTCGAGCTGGTAGTTGTCCAGGTCGACGCCGCCCGCGACCAGCCCGCACAGGCCGAGCGCGCCGTCGACGCGCCCCGCTCCGTCGCGGGCGATCTGCGCGTTGACCAGGCCGCCCATGGACTGGCCCACCGCGATGACCCGGGTCGGTGTGCCGACCTGTCGGCGGAACGCGGTGAGCGCGGCGAACTGGTCCCGCTCGGCCGAGTCGAGCGCCCACATCGAACCGCTGGGGTCGTAGGAGGAGCCGACGAGGGCGTAACCGGCGTCCAGCAGGGTCTGGCGGACCGCGGGCGAGGGGGAGTCTGCGGCGGTGGCCGGTCCGAAGCCGTGGCTGAACAGCAGCAGGGTGCCGTTCCACTGCTCGGGTTGGTCCGCGATCCAGGTGGCACCGTCGGCCAGCGTGCCGGAGTACTGCCCGGCGGCGGTGGCGTGGGCGCCGGTCGCGGGACCGATCAGCGCGGTGGCGAGGGCCGTGGCGCAGGCGGCGGCGAGGGTGGAGAGACGGGGTCGGGGCATGGCGGCGGCTCCGCGGGTCGTGTGGGGACCGGGTGGGGGAGCGAGCTGGAAGAGCGCTGCGAATGTAGGGCTCTTTTTTCACTGCCGTCAATACACTGACCAATAATGAGGCGGACGGGTCCCCATGGGGACGTGCTCGGGTGGGGCTCAGTCCAGCGTCAGGGTGTCCAGCAGCCGTGCGGCCGCGCGCGCCGCCGGGCGCTCCCAGCGGCCGGCCAGACCGCGGAAGACGGTCTCCGCCTGGGCGGCCGGCCAGTCCCTGGGCAGATGCTCGGCGGGCAGATGCGGATCTCGTCGTACCAGATCCAACCAGTCGGTGTGCACCAGGAGTTGACCCGCGAGTTCGTCGCCGGAGGCCGCGGCGGGCAGGGGGTCGGTGCGGTCCCAGCGCTCCAGGAACGATCGGTACCGTGCGCCGATGGCCGGCACGTCGAAGGCCTGCTCCAGCACCTCACGGACGTCGGTGGGCGACTCCACCTCGGCGCGGAACACCCGCAGATACGGTTCCAGGCCGAGGCCGGCCACCATCTCGCGGACGTCGACACGCGCCGGGGCCACCCACAGGCCGTTCTGCAGGGGGCCGAAGCCCGCCCAGATCAGGCGGGAGCGCAGATCGTGCCGTTCGCGGCTCCATGCCTCGGGCAGTGAGAACCCCACCATCGTCCACCGGCCGTCCCAGTCACGGTTCACCGCACCCGTGCTCCAGATGCGGTCCCTGCCGTCCGTCAGCACCTGGACGGCGTGCGCTGTCAGCCCGAAGTAGGTCTTCCGGCCCTGGCGGCGGCGCTCCAGCAGGTCGCGTTTGACCATCCGGTTCAAGGTGGTCCGCACGGCCTCCTCGCTGCTGCCCGCCCGTCCGAGGGCGGCGATCACGCTGCCCGACGACACGGCGATGGGCCGCCCCAGCACATGTGCGCCGAAGAACGTCAGCATCAGGGACTGGGTGCGCGGCTCGGGGCCGCTCTCGGCGGCGGGTCCTGCGGCGACATCGACACTGGTCACCGCCACAGCGTAGGCCCGGGACGGAGAAGCGGTGCCTCCGGCTCGCGAAGTGGGTCATATTTTTGACGGCAGAGGGAGATCAGACCTCTATTGTCGATCGCCGTTCAGAAGGCGAACGCCTCCGTCAGGCGCAGGACGTAGCCGTCCTCTTCCATCAGGACGACCGTGACGCCGAACGGGGACGGGTGGTCCAGTTCGATGGGGGTGAAGGCGTAGTCGACCGCGGCCCGGACGGGTGGCACCAGTTCGCCGCCGGGCTGGGGAGCCGGGGCCGGTTCCCACTGGGGCCCGGTCGACGCGGAGCCCTCGGTGTACGGGAACTGGTGGAGCGTATGGCCGTCCTTCGTGGCGTGCACCATGTTGAGACAGGGCACCGGGCCGACGACGGGCAACTCGCAGGCGGTGGCGACGTCCTGGGTCTCCCAGGCGAGGACGACCTCGTCGGCACCGGCCGCCGCGGCGATGTTCGAGAGCGACGCGATGGCGGTGAGCGCGTCCTCGCCGGTCTTGACCGGGCGCAGCCAGATCACTCCGACCAACTGGCCGCCCACGAGCGGCATGATGACCGGGCGCGGCACGGCACCTTCACCGAGACCCGCGACGTACGCGCTTTTCATCGACTCCGTCAGCGCGTCGAACGTACGCGTGTCCATGAACTCCCCATCCGCAGCGGCTGTGTGCCGCCCATTCTGCCCTCGTCCCGGAGCGCTCGAAGCCGCCATGGAACGAAAGAGCCCCGGCTGGACGGGGGAGACCAGCCGGGGCCGTCGGTGGTGGCACGCGGCCACATGTAGAGGAACGGGCGGCCGGCGTGAGTTGTTCCCGCCCACGCCCCGCCGATGACTGTGACCTGCGGAACACCCCTACGGCAGCGCTCAGTTGAGGTAGTCGGCGATCAGGGTCGCGAACTCGTCGGGCGTGGCGAGTCGGATACCGAGGGACTCGGCCTTGGCGCGCTTGGAGCCCGCGTTGTCGCCGGCGACGACCAGGGTGGTCTTCTTGGAGACACTGGAGGAGGAACGCCCTCCCGCGCGCTCGACGAGTTCGTTCATCTGGTTGCGGCTGAGCTTCTCCAGGGCGCCGGTCATCGCGCCGGTGACGACCACGGTCATCCCGGCCAGCGGCCCGGCGACCGTGTCCGCGGCCTCCGCGCCGTCGGCGGTGGCGTCGTCGGTCGTGGGGGCGGGCGGGGTCGCGCCGGGCTCGGTCATGTTGACCCCGGCCGCCGCGAGCTTGTCGATGAGCGGGGCCAGGTCGACGAGCTCGGCGACGATCGAGGGGGCCTTCTCCGTGCCGATGCCCTCGACCCGCTGCATCGCCTCCGCGTCGGCGGCACGGATGTTGTCCATCGTGGCGAAATAGCGGGCGATACGGCGGGACATGGAGCGGCCGGTGCCCCGCACCCCGAGCGCGCACAGCACCCGGGACAGCGGCTGGTCCTTGGCCGCGCCGATCGCGGCGAGGAGGTTGTCGGTGCTGGTCTCGCCCATCCGCTCCAGGCCCAGGAGCTGGTCGCGGGTGAGGGCGAACAGGTCGGCGAGATCGGCGACCAGCCCGGCGTCGACGAGCTGTACGACGCGGGTGTGGCCCAGGCCCTCGATGTCGAGCTGGTCGCGGCCGGCGGCGTAGGACAGGGCGGCGACCAGATGGCAGTTGCGGCCCTGTTCGCAGCGCCACCGCAGTTCGCTGGTGTCGATGCCGGAGCCGCAGCGCGGGCACACCTCGGGGAACTCGATGGGCTGTTCCTCGCCGGTGCGCAGATGCGCGACCGGCGCCTCGATGCGGGGGATGACGTCACCGGCCCGGTGGACCATGACGTGGTCGCCCAGGCGCAGATCGCGGCGGGTGATGTCGCCCGGGTTGTGGAGGGTGGCGTAGGTGATGGTGGCCCCGTCGATCTCCACCGGTTCCAGGACGGCGCGCGGGGCGATGATGCCGGTGCGGCCCACGTTCCACTCCACCTCCAGCAGCCGGGTGATCTTCTCCACGGCGGGCAGCTTGTAGGCGATCGCCCAGCGCGGGGCCCGCGAGCCCGAACCGGCGGCCCGCTGGTCGGCGGCCAGATCGGCCTTGATGACGATCCCGTCGATCCCGAACGGGAGGCTTGCCCGAAGCGCGCCGATCTCCCGCACCCGGGCCAGCACCTGCTCGACCGTGTCGGCGGTGATGCCGGGCACGGGAGTGGTGGCCGTGGTGTTGACCCCGTAGGCGGCGGTCTGTCTCATGAGGTCGCTGTGCGCGCTCTCGGCCAGTTGGGCCGCGAGCCCGGCCTCGGTGTCGGCGAGGGGGAGCAGGCCGTAGCCGAAGAACGTCATCGGCACCGTATAGGCGCGTTCCTTGGCGCGCAGCGTGCCCGCGGCGGCGCCGCGCGGGTTGGCGAAGGGCTGCCCGCCGTGCGCCGTTCGCACCTCGTTGCCGTGCTCGAACTGGGCGGTGGTCATGAGGACTTCGCCGCGCACCTCGACGGTGACCGGCTCGGCCAACTCCTGGGGCAGGCCCTCGATGGTGCCGATCGCGTGGGTGACGTCCTCCCCGGCCGTCCCGTCGCCGCGGGTGATGAGGCGGGTGAGCCGACCGCGGGTGTAGCGGGCCGCGATGGCCAGGCCGTCCAGCTTCGGCTCGACACTGAAGCGGACGACCTCGCGGTCGATTCTTCGGGCCAGCGAGGCGGTCCAGGCGGTGAACTCCTCGGGCGAGAACACGTTGTCCAGGCTCAGCATCGCGACCGTGTGCGGGACATCGCCCTCGACCGCGCCGCCGGCGACCTTCCCGCTGGGGGAGTCGGGCAGCACCTCGTCGGGATGGTCGGCCTCCCATGCGGCGATGCCGCGCACCAGCCGGTCGTAGGAGTCGTCGTCCAGGGCGGAGGTGCCGGCGGCGTAGTAGGCGGCCGACGCCTTCACCGCGTCCTCGACCGCCTGCGCGTAGGCGGCGGCGTCCACGATCACAGCAGCAGGAGTTGTCATGACTCTCATCCTGCCTGCCACCACTGACAATGCCCCGGGGACGCGGGTCGGGGCCGTCCTCCGGGCCGCCTCAGCGGACCCGTGCGACCGCCGAGTAGATCCCGCTGCCTTCCGGGGTCCCGTCCGACGCCGGGGGGTTCCACTCAGTCGTGGTCACCACGCCGGGCGGTACCAGATCGAGTCCGTCGAAGAAGCGCTCGACCTCCGGGCGGGTGCGGAGGCCGAGTTCGATGCCGCCCTTGGCGTATTCGGCGATGACCCGCTCGGTGAGTTCGGGGTAGAGGTCGGACGAGGCGTGCGACAGCACCAGATAGCTGCCGGGCGGCAGGGTGGCGACGAGATTGCGGACGATGCCGTGGGCGTCCTGCTCGTCGGGAATGAAGTGCATCAGCGCGATCAGCGAGAGGGCGATCGGGCGCGTGAAGTCCAGGACGTGGCGGGCGTGTTCGACGATGGCCTCGGGCTGCCGTACGTCGGCCTGGATGTAGTCGGTGACCCCGTCGGGGTGGCTGACCAGCAGCGCCTCGGCGTGACGCAGCACGATCGGGTCGTAGTCGGTGTAGACGACCTTCGCCGTCGGCACCGACTGCTGGACGATCTGGTGCAGGTTGGGCGCGGTGGGGATGCCGGTGCCGATGTCCAGGAACTGGTCGATGCCCTGGCCGGCGAGCCAGGTCGCCGCCCGGTGCATGAACTCGCGGTTCTGCCGGGCCGCGTCCTTGGCCTCGGGCGGCAGTTTCTCTCCCACGGCCTCGTCGACCGGGTAGTTGTCCTTGCCGCCCAGCAGCCAGTCGTAGACCCGCGCGGGATGGGCCTTGCCGGTGTCGATCTGCGGTGACGGCTGGGGGTCGGTCGACATGGCAACTCCATCGCGCCGGGTGAACGGGGATCGGGCCGAGCTCTCGATCATCGTACTCGGGTGTCGGTCACGAGGCGTGCGGGGCAGGGGAGTTGGGCCCGCGCAGGCCCTCGAAGAGAATGGTCGTCAGGGCGTCGGCCAGTGTCTGCACGGTGAGGCCGCGGTCGGGGCGGTACCACTCCGCAAGGGAGTTGACGGTGCCGAACAGCAGCCGGCTGGCGAGGTGCGGGTCGAGGTCCGCGCGTATGCCTCCCTCGGCCGCTGCCCGGGTCATCAACTCGGCGACCCGGTGGTCGAATTCACGGCGTCTGGCGAGCGCCCGCTGCTCGACCTCGCTGTTGCCGTGCAGCCGCAACAGCAGCGTGACGTACGGGAGTTCGGCGGCGAGCACCTCGACGCTGCGGTGGACGACGCGCTTCATCCGGGCGGTGGCCGTGAGGTCCCCGTGCGCGGCGCAGTCCTCGTCGAGTACGGCGAACAGCGCGTCCAGAGCGCGGTTGACCGCGAGTTCGAGGAGTTCCTCCTTGCCGGAGACATGGTGGTAGATGCTCGACTTGCTCAGGCCCAGGCGCCTGGCCAGCTCCTCCATGCCGGTGCCGTCGTAGCCGCGTTCGTTGAAGACCACGACCGCGATCTCCAGCAGCGAGTCACGGTCGTAGGCGGTCCGGCCTTGGCGGCCGGCCGGGCTCTGCACAGGTGTCCTGGTCACCCGGTCATTGTGACAAGGCCGGCGACCAGGGCTATGACGGCTACCGCGCCCACGGATCTCACTGCTCCCGCAGATCCTTGACCCGGCGGATCTTCCCCACCGAGCGCTCCAGGGTCTCGGGGTCGACGATCTCCACGTCCACCGTGACCCCCACGCCGTCCTTGATGCCCTTGCCGATCGCCGCGGCGGCGGTCGCGCGCTGCTCGGGGCCGGTGCCGGGGCGGGCCTCGGCACGGACCGTCATGTGATCCATCCGGCCGCGTCGGCTGAGCTCGATCGTGAAGTGCGGGGCGACGGCGGGGGCGCGCAGGATGATCTCCTCGATCTGGCTGGGGAAGACGTTCACCCCGCGCAGGATGATCATGTCGTCGCAGCGGCCGGTGATCTTCTCGATGCGCCGGAAGGCCGGGCGGGCGGTGCCGGGCAGCAGCCGGGTCAGATCGCGGGTGCGGTAGCGGATGATCGGCAGGGCCTCCTTGGTGAGGGAGGTGAAGACCAGTTCGCCGCTGTCGCCGTCGGGGAGCACCTCGTCGGTGAACGGGTCGACGACCTCCGGGTAGAAGTGGTCCTCCCACACATGGAGGCCGTCCTTGGTCTCCACGCACTCCTGTGCCACACCGGGGCCGATCACCTCCGACAGGCCGTAGATGTCGACCGCGTGGATGTCCATGCGCTCCTCGATCTCGCGGCGCATCTCCTCCGTCCACGGCTCGGCGCCGAAGATGCCCACCTTGAGGGAGCTGGTGCGCGGGTCGATGCCCTGGCGCTCGAACTCGTCGAGGAGGGTGAGCATGTAGGACGGGGTGACCATGATGATCTCGGGCTTGAAGTCCTGGATGATCTGCACCTGGCGGGCGGTCATGCCGCCGGAGGCGGGGATCACGGTGCAGCCCGCGCGCTCGGCACCATAGTGGGCGCCCAGACCACCGGTGAACAACCCGTAGCCGTACGACACATGGATCTTGTGGCCGGGCCGGCCGCCGGCCGCGCGAATCGAACGGGCCACCACGTCGGCCCACATGGAAAGGTCGTTTTCTGTGTATCCGACGACTGTGGGGCGGCCGGTGGTGCCGCTTGAGGCGTGGATACGGCGGACCTGGTCCATGGGGACGGCGAACATGCCGAAGGGGTAGGTGTCCCGCAGGTCGGCCTTGGTGGTGAAGGGGAACCGGGCCAGGTCCTCCAGGGTGTGACAGTCGCCGGGCTTGACCCCGGCCTCGTCGAACTTGCGGTGATACAGCTCCACGTTGTCGTAGGCGTGTCGCAACGTGGCCTGGAGCAGGCCGAGTTGGTGCTCGCGCAGCTCCTCGCGGGTGAGGCGCTCGGCGGCGTCCAGCAACCCGTCGGGGAGCGGCTCCCCCCGACGCGGGCTCACGGGCGCCGAAGCCGGTGGGGCCGCCGGGGGTGTCGGGTCGCTGCTCATGGAGACTCCTTCGTCCTCGCGCTGCTGATACTGCGGCTGCGGCCGCGGAACTCCGCGATCACCTGGTCGCCGCGCTCCACCCTCACGTCGTAGATACCGCTGCGGCCGAACCGGGTGCGCTCCGTGGCGTTCGCCACCAGGACGTCGCCCTGGTGCGCCGGGGCGACGAAGTCGATGTCGGCCGCCGCGGCCACGGTCACCGGGCCGTGGCTGTTGCAGGCACAGGCGAAGGCGGAGTCGGCGAGCAGGAACACATAGCCGCCGTGGGCGATCCCGTGTCCGTTGACCATGGCCGGGGTCACGGTCATCCGCAGCACCGCGGTCCCCGTGCCGTGTTCGACCAACTCGATGCCGAGAGCCCGGGACGCCTCGTCCGCGGCGAACATCCGCTCCGTCGGGCTCGAAGCCGTGTCAGGGGCCCGCGTCATCCTCCACCACCTTTTCCACCGTCTTTTTCACCATCTTGTGGACCGACCGAACATTCGGTTAGCGTGCGGCACGGCCATGTAATCCAGCAACGCCACTGCCTGTCAAGAGGTGGAACGCATGCCCCGGACCAGCTCCGAGCTGCCCGAGCCCGCGTTCGCCACCGGCCGCTTCGCGACCCCGCCGTCACGCCGGCCCGCCCCCGCCGAGGAGCCCACCCATGTCTGAGTTGCCGTCCGACGAGGTCTATCTGATCGACGGGGCCCGCACCCCGCAGGGCCGCTACGGCGGCGCCCTGGCCTCAGTACGTCCCGACGACCTCGCGGCACTGGTCGTCGGCGAGGCCGTCCGCCGCGCCGGGATCCCGGCCGAGGAGGTGGACGAGGTGATCCTCGGCGCCGCCAACCAGGCCGGCGAGGACAACCGGGACGTGGCCCGCATGGCCGTACTGCTCGCCGGGCTCCCGCACACCGTGCCCGGCTACACCGTCAACCGGCTGTGCGCCTCGGGACTCACCGCCGTGGCCTCGGCCGCCCAGGCGATCCGCGCCGGCGAGGCGGACCTGGTCGTCGCGGGCGGCGTGGAGTCGATGACCCGCGCGCCCTGGGTGATGGCCAAACCCGGCACGCCGTGGGCCAAGCCGGGGGAGGTGCACGACACCTCGCTCGGCTGGCGCTTCACGAACCCGCGCTTCGCCGCGCAGGACACCCTGTCGATGGGGGAGACGGCCGAGGAGGTCGCCGCGCTCGACGGCATCACCCGGGCCGAGTCCGATGCGTTCGCGCTGCGCAGCCATCGGCGGGCCGTCGCCGCGCAGGAGGCGGGACACTTCGACCAGGAGATCGTGCAGGTCCCGGTGAAGGACGGCGAGGTGACCCGCGACGAGGGTCCGCGCCCGGGCACCACGCTGGAGAAGCTGGGCTCGCTGCGGACCATCTTCCGCGCCGACGGCGGCTCCGCCTCGCCGCTGTCCGACGGCGCCGCCGCGCTCGTCGTCGCGAGCGGGGCGGCCGTTCGGCGCCACGGACTCACCCCGAGGGCCCGGATCGTCACCTCCGCCTCGGCCGGAGTACGGCCCCACCTCATGGGCCTCGGCCCGGTCCCCGCCACCGAGAAGGCCCTCGCCCGCGCCGGATGGCAGGCCGGTGACCTGGGCGCCGTAGAACTGAACGAGGCCTTCGCCGCGCAGGCGCTCGCCGTCTCCCGTCGCCTCAAGTTCGACGAGGAGAAGGTCAACGCCGACGGCGGAGCCATCGCGCTGGGCCACCCCCTCGGGTGCTCCGGCGCCCGCATCCTGCTCACGCTGCTCGGCCGACTGGAGCGCGAGGAGGCCCGACGGGGTCTGGCCACGCTGTGCGTCGGAGTGGGCCAGGGTGTCGCGATGCTCGTGGAGCGGATATGAGCGCCCGCACCGGCACCGGGCCGTACGAGACCCTCCTTGTCGAGGAGCGCGCGGACCGGGTGGTCGTCACCCTGAACCGGCCCGACGCCCGCAACGCCATCAGCGGGCTGATGATCCGCGAACTGCACGCCGTCTGCGAGCAGTTGGAGCAGGACCCGAAGTTCCTGCTGCTCACCGGTCACGGCGGGGTCTTCGCGGGCGGCGCCGACATCGCGGAGCTGCTGGCACGCGGGCGGGACGAGGCGCTCCAGGGCATCAACAGCCGGCTCTTCGAGCGGGTGCGACGGCTGCCGATGCCGACCCTCGCGGCAGTGGACGGCTGGGCGCTGGGCGGCGGTGCGGAACTCTCCTACGCCTGCGACCTACGGATCGCCGGTCCGGACGCCGTCTTCGGCAACCCGGAGCCCGGGCTCGGCATCCTCGCGGCGGCCGGTGCCTGCCGACGGCTGCCCGAGCTGATCGGCGAGTCCCTCGCCAAGCAGGTGCTGCTCGCCGGACGGAACCTCGACGCAGCGGCGGCCCTGGCCGCCGGGCTGGTCATCGACGTCGTATCGGCGGAGAAGCTGCTGGACGAGGCGCACGCGCTGCTGGACCGCATGGCCCGGTCCTCGGCCATCGCGCTGCGGCTCACCAAGTTGGTGGTCGACTCGCCCGGCGCCCACCCGGTCGCCGACGACCTCGCACAGGCCGTGCTCTTCGAGGGCCAGGACAAGAAGGACCGGATGACGCGCTTCCTGGGCCGGAGCGGCCAGGAGAAGAGGAGTCGAGCATGAGCCCAACACCCCCTTTCCGCCCGGCAGTTGTCGGTGTGATCGGCGGCGGCCGGATGGGCGCCGGTATCGCTCAGTCCTTCGCCGCCGCCGGATCGGCCGTGACCGTCGTGGAGAGCGGCGAGCAGGCCTCGGCCGCCGCGCAGGACCGGGTCGCCACGGGTCTGAAGCGGGCCGCCGAGCGCGGCCTGCTCGGCGAACCCACCGAGCGGGTCCTCGCCCGCGTCACCTTGGTCGACTCCGTCGACGACCTGCCCGCCGACGCCGATCTGGTCGTCGAGGCCGTCCCCGAGGACCCCGGGCTCAAGGCCCGCGTGCTCGCGGCGGCCGAGCGGGCGGTGTCCACGACGACCGTGCTGGCCACCAACACCAGCTCCCTGTCCGTCACCGAACTCGCCTCCGTGCTCACCCGCCCCGGCCGCTTCCTGGGCATGCACTTCTTCAATCCCGTGCCCGCCTCGGCACTGGTCGAGATCGTCGTCGCGCCGCACACCGAGGCGGCCGTGGTCAGTGCCGCCCTGGACTGGACGCACGCCCTCGGCAAGAAGGATGTCACCGTCAAGGACTCGCCGGGCTTCGCCAGCAGCCGCCTCGGGCTCGCGCTCGGCCTGGAGGCGATCCGCATGGTCGAGGAGGGCGTCGCCGAGCCGGAGGCGATCGACGACGCCATGAGCCTGGGCTACAAACACCCCATGGGGCCACTGCGCCTCACCGACCTGGTCGGCCTCGACGTACGCCTGGCCATCGCCGAATACCTGCACAGCACCCTGGGCGAGCGGTTCGCTCCGCCGAGGCTGCTGCGGGAGAAGGTTGCGCGGGGGGAGTTGGGGCGTAAGGCGGGGCGGGGGTTCTACACGTGGGAGTGAAGTGACCGGTGAGCGGGCGGGCGGACGGCGTCGGCTATGGCCTCGACAGCGGGGTCGCCGCCATCGAGCTGCCGGGGCTGCGCTCGACGGCTCGCTGCGCGGCGGGTTGCCGGCCGACGGGGGACAGGTCTGCGCCGTGCTGGCGTGCGGGGCAGGCGCTGGCTGCGTGGGACAGGACCTCAAGGAGCGTCCCCGTGCTGGAACCCGGGACCATTGCAGGCCATCGCCGGTCTGTGGAACGAGTGCAACCCCCTGGTGGAGGTGGCGCACGCGCTGCCCCAGCCGTTGGTCGTGCGGGTCGCGGCCGAGGGTGCCCGGTTCGCGACCGCGTCCACCGGGATCGGGCCTAGCGGTACGCCAGAGCAGGCGGTCCGTCCGTCGCGGGCCGCCGCCCCGATGCTGCTCGGCGATTGTCCCGATGCCGAGGGCGCGCTGCGGTGGGGACTGGGGTCGTACCGGAGGGCGGACGTGACTTGGCCCGGCGGCTCGCCGCCGGGCCCACTGCGGCCTACGCGGAGGTCAGGGCGCTGCTGCGGGGACCGTGCCCGGCGCGAGCCTCGCCACCGTGCTGGAGCGCGGGCCGCGGCGCAGGAGCCGGTCGGCGCGAGACGGCACCGCCGTGCCGCCGCGGAGGCATCCCCAGCCCGCACGGAGCCCTCGTTCCAGGACCGCTGACCAGCCACTCACCCGGCGGGTCTTGCCTCTCCGGAAGAAACCCATCAGACTAGGTACCGAACGAATGGTCGGTAGGGAAGTTGGTGTGTCGATGAGCGGTACAGGCACGGAGGCGGCGGGCGCCGACTGGGACGGTGCGCGGTTCGAGGCGGAGTTCGACGCCACGATCGCCAAGGATCAGCGGATCGAGCCCCGCGACTGGATGCCCGACGGCTATCGCAGGACTTTGATCCGGCAGATCGCGCAGCACGCCCACTCGGAGATCATCGGGATGCAGCCGGAGGGCGACTGGATCACCCGCGCGCCCTCCCTGCGCCGCAAGGCGATCCTCTTCGCGAAGGTGCAGGACGAGGCGGGCCACGGACTGTATCTGTACTCGGCCGCCGAGACCCTGGGCGCGGACCGCGCCGAGCTGACCGAGGCGCTGATCGAGGGCCGGCAGAAGTACTCGTCGATCTTCAACTACCCGACGCCGACCTTCGCCGACGTCGGCGTGATCGGCTGGTTCGTGGACGGCGCCGCGATCTGCAACCAGGTGCCGCTGTGCCGCTGCTCGTACGGGCCGTATGCGCGGGCCATGGTGCGGGTGTGCAAGGAGGAGTCCTTCCACCAGCGCCAGGGCTTCGAGCTGCTGCTCACGATGATGCGCGGCACGGACGCCCAGCGGGCCATGGTCCAGGACGCCGTGGACCGCTGGTGGTGGCCGTCGCTGATGATGTTCGGTCCGCCCGACGACGACTCGCCCAACTCGGCCCGCTCCATGGCCTGGAAGATCAAGCGGCACAGCAACGACGAACTGCGTCAGCGCTTCGTGGACATGACGGTCCCGCAGGCGGAGAAGCTCGGAGTCGCCCTGCCCGACCCGGAGTTGGGGTGGAACGAGGAGCGCGGCCACCACGACTTCGGCACCCCCGACTGGTCCGAGTTGCAGCGCGTGATCCGTGGCGACGGACCGCGGAACGCCGAGCGGATCTCGCGACGCCGGGCCGCCCACGAGGAGGGCGCCTGGGTCCGGGAGGCGGCCACCGCCCACGCGGCCAAGCAGGCCGCCCGTACGCAGCGGAACGAAGGAGCGGCGGCATGAAGCAGGACTGGCCCCTGTACGAGGTGTTCGTACGCGGCAAGCGCGGACTGAACCACGTCCACGTCGGCTCGCTGCACGCCGCCGACGACGCCATGGCGCTCACCCACGCCCGCGACCTCTACACGCGGCGCAACGAGGGCGTGTCCATCTGGGTCGTGCGCTCGGAACACATCGCGGCCTCGACCCGCGACGAGAAGGACCCGTTCTTCGCGCCGAGCGCCGACAAGGTCTACCGCCACCCCACGTTCTACGACATCCCCGACGACGTCCCCCACATCTAGGAGCAGGGAATGAGTGACGACCACGTCTATCTGTCCCTGGCCGAGGGGCACGACGACAGCGACGCCCGCTGGGCCTTCGGCACCGGCTTCGAGGACCCGCTGCACGGCGTGGACCAGACCGTGCCCGAGGGGACGGACACCGCCCAACTGGCCGCGGATTGCCTGGCACTTGGCGACGACACGTTGATCAGCGCCCAACGACTGGCCCAATGGTGCACTGCCGCCCCCGAGTTGGAGGAGGAGGTCGCACTCGCCAACATCGGCCTCGATCTGCTCGGCCAGACCCGCCTGCTGTACGCGCGCGCCGGCCAGGTGGACGGCACCGGACGCGGCGAGGACGCGTACGCCTACTTCCGCGACGCCGACGCCTTCCGCAACGTACGACTGGCCGAACTGCCCAACGGCGACTTCGCGTTCTCCATCACCCGGCTGCTGGTGCTGTCTTCCTGGCGGCTTGCGATCTTCGAGCGGCTCGCCGTCAGCACGCCGGACCCGGTGCTGGCCGCCATCGCCGCCAAGGGCGTCAAGGAACTGGCGTACCACCGCCAGTACGCCGCCGAGTGGGTCGTCAGACTCGGCGACGGCACCGAGGAGTCGCAGCGGCGGATGCGCGACGCGCTGGCGGGCATCACCCCGTACGTGGACGAACTCTTCGCAGGAGAAGGGGAGTTGAAGGAGGAGGTGCTGGCCGTGCTCCGGCAGGTCACCGACGCCGCCGGGCTCGTCCTGCCCGAGGCGGCACCGGTCCCCGGCCATGGCCGCGACGGCGACCACACCGAACACCTCGCCCCCCTCCTGACCGAACTCCAGAGCGTGGCCCGAGCCCACCCGGAGGCGACATGGTGACCACCCTGCTCGACGCGCGGCGCGCCCGGCACATCGCCGCGCAGGTGCCCGACCCCGAGATGCCCATGCTCACGCTGGCCGACCTCGGCGTGCTGCGCGACATCGAGGTGAGCGAGGACGGCACGGTCGTCGCGAGCCTCACGCCGACGTACTCGGGCTGCCCGGCGATGGCCGAGATGCGCGCCGAGGTGGCCGCGCGGCTGCGGGACGCCGGGTACGCGCGCGTGGAGATCCGCACGGTCCTGAGCCCGTCGTGGAGCAGCGACTGGATCACCCCGGCCGGCCGCGCCAAGCTCGCCGAACACGGCATCGCGCCCCCCGGTGCCGCCCCCCGCGGCCCGGTCACGCTCAGCCTCTCGCCGACCCGCCGTACGGTGGCCTGCCCCCGCTGCGGATCGGCGGACACCGAGGAGACCTCGCGCTTCGCCGCGACCTCCTGCAAAGCCCTGTGGCGGTGCCGCGCCTGCCGCGAGCCGTTCGAGTACGTCAAGGAGATCTGATGGCGAGCCCCCAGCTCCCAGCCGTGGCCAGTCCCCGGCTCCCAGCCGTGGCGAGCCCCCAACTCCCGCTCCCGGAAAGGACGGTGGACCAGTGACCGCCCCGGCCCCGACCACCCCCGCCCGCCCGGCGCGCCGCCGTCCGGCCTTCCACGCCCTGCGGGTCGGTGCCGTGGAACCGCTGTGCGAGGACGCCGCCGCCATCAGCTTCGACATCCCCGACCACCTCGCCGAGGAGTTCGCGTACCGGCCCGGCCAGTCGCTCACCCTCCGCCGCGAGGTCGAGGGACGCGACGAACGCCGCTCGTACTCCATCTGCTCCCCGGCCGGAGCGCGCCCCAGGATCGGCGTACGCGTCGTCCCCGGCGGCCTGTTCTCCTCCTGGCTGGTCAACGACGTACGCCCCGGAGACACCGTCGAGGTGATGGCCCCCACCGGCGCCTTCACCCCCGACCTGACCCGCCCCGGCCACCACGTCCTGATCGCCGCCGGCTCCGGAATCACCCCGATGCTGTCCATCGCGGAATCCGTCCTCGCCGCCGACACCCGCTCCCGCGTCACGCTCTTCTACGGCAACCGGCGCACCGACACCGTGATGTTCGCCGACGACCTCGCCGACCTGAAGGACCTCCACCCCGGCCGGTTCCAGCTCGCGCACGTCCTCTCCCGCGAACCGCGCGAGGCGGAGATCCTCTCCGGCCGCCTCGACGCCGACCGGCTCGCCGCGCTCGTCGACGCCCTGGTCGACGTGGACACCGCCGACCACTGGTGGCTGTGCGGCCCGCACGGCATGGTCCGCGACGCCCAACAGATCCTCACCGGACTCGGCGTCCCCTCCGACCGCGTCCATCAGGAGCTGTTCTACGCCGACGACGAGCCCGTACGCACCAACAAACACATCGACACCGTCTACGCCGGCCCCGTCAGCCAGGTCAGCGTTACCCTCGACGGCCGCACCACCAACTCCGCGCTGCCCAAGGACAGTTCGATCCTCGACGGCGCCCAGAAGACCCGGCCCGACCTACCCTTCGCCTGCAAGGGCGGCGTCTGCGGCACCTGCCGCGCGCTGGTCACCGACGGCACGGCGGACATGCGGCGCAACTACGCCCTCGAACCCGCCGAGGTCGACGCCGGATACGTCCTCACCTGCCAGACCTTCCCCGTGTCCGACACACTCGCCGTCGACTACGACAGTTGAGGCCGGCCATGACCGTGAGTCTCGAAGTCGCCGAGGGCGTGGGCACCATCCGTCTGGACCGCCCGCCGATGAACGCGTTGGACACCGCTGTCCAGGACCGGTTGAAGGTGCTGGCCGAGGAGGTGACGCGGCGCGAGGATGTGCGGGCGGTTGTCGTCTATGGCGGGGAGAAGGTGTTCGCGGCGGGGGCGGACATCAAGGAGATGCAGGGTATGGATCATGCGGCGATGGTCGTGCGGTCGCGTGCGTTGCAGGAGTCGTTCACGGCGGTGGCCCGGATTCCGAAGCCGGTGGTGGTGGCGGTGACGGGCTATGCGCTGGGCGGGGGTTGTGAGTTGGCGTTGTGCGCGGACTTCCGGATCGCGGCGGACGACGCGAAGCTCGGGCAGCCGGAGATTCTGCTGGGGCTGATTCCGGGTGCGGGTGGTACGCAGCGGCTGGCGCGGCTGATCGGTCCGTCCAAGGCGAAGGATCTGATCTTCACGGGTCGGATGGTGAAGGCGGAGGAGGCGTTGGCGCTGGGTCTGGTGGACCGGTTGGTGCCGGCCGGTGCGGTGTACGCGGAGGCGCATGCGTGGGCGGCGCGGCTGGCGAAGGGTCCGGCGATCGCGTTGCGTGCCGCGAAGGAGGCGATCGACACGGGGCTGGAGACGGACATCGAGACCGGGTTGGCGGTCGAACGGACGTGGTTCGCGGGGCTGTTCGCGACCGAGGACCGGGAGCGCGGGATGCGGAGCTTCGTCGAAGAGGGCCCCGGCAAGGCCAAGTTCGTGTGACGCGGAGCGCGGGCCGGGAACACTCCCGGCCCGCGCTCCATTCGTCAGCTGTCGGCGGTCAGCCGAGCAGCTTGGTCGCCAGGGTCGCCGCGTTGTACGAGCCCCAGCCGGTGGTGAAGTCCCAGCCGCTGGCGGCGGAGTAGGCGCCGTTGCTGCCGCTGGTGATGTCGTGGAAGCCGGTGCCCTTCGCCGTGTAGAGCGCGGGGTTGGCGAAGCCGAGGTTGGCCTTGCCGGCCGCCGCGGCCTGCTGGTTGTAGAGCGCGCCGAAGGCCGCCCACTCGGGCGCGGCGGCGCTGGTGCCGCCGACCGTCCCCCAGGAACCCTGCGAGTAGATCGAGACGCCGGGGCTCGGGTTCGCGAGCGCCGACACGTCCGGGACCTGCCGGTAGCCGCCGCCCGCGCTCTTCTGCACCGCGGTCTGCCAGCTCGGGATCTTGAAGACGGAGGACTTGCCGCCGCCACCGCCCGACCAGGCCGTCTCCTTGCTCCACGCGTTGGCGGAGGTCACGGTCAGCGTGGTGCCGCCGACGCCGGTGACGTACGGGTCGGCGGCCGGGTAGTCGACGGTGGTGGTGCCGTCGGCCGCGTCGTCCGAGCCGTCGTCGCCGGAGGCCGCGTAGAAGCCGAGGCCCTCGGCCGCGCCCGCCTTGAACACGGCGTCCACGGCGTTGATGTTGGAGGTGGTGCGCTGGCTCTCGGAGGCACCCCAGCTGATCGAGGTGGTCGGGATGCCGCTGTCGACGATGGCCTGGTAGGTGTCGACCTCACCCGCGTCGGAGTTGGGACCCTCGAAGACGGTGACGTTCGCCTTGGGGGCGATCGCGTGCAGGACCTCGATGTCCAGCTCCACCTCGACCTGACCGTCACCGAGCGCGCCGGAACCGCCGTCCACCTTCGACACGGTCGGAGTGGGCGAACCCAGGCTGTAATTGGTGTCGTACTTCGTGATGTTGGACTGCTGGAAGCCGTCGAACTCCAGCAGCGCGATCTTCTGCCCGCTGCCGGTGTACGTCCCGGACACGTTGTAGCCGCCCTTGATCTGGGCCGGGGTGTAGCCGCCGCCGGGCCCGTTGTGCGGGTTGACCTTGGCGGACCCCTGATGGTGCAGCTGGGCGCGGTTGTTGAGGCCGGTGACGTCGCTGACGAGGCCGGCGATGCCGGTCGGCAGGGTCGGCGCGGTCTCGTTGGCGTAGAACGCCCGGCCCGACTTGGCGTCCTTCCAGGTCGACAGCTTGGTGCCGAAGGCCTTCTCCAACTGGGCGGCGGTGCCGCTGGCGTCGACCAGCAGGTTCCCGGAGTGGACGGTGCCGACGGTGAGCCCCTGGGCGCGCAGGTACTCCTTGACCTGCTTGACCTCCGCGTCGGTCCGGCCGAACCGGGCCGCGAACTGTGCCTTCGTCAGATAGTGGCCGTACGAACTCGACCGCGGGTTACTGACGTTGGCCACGAAGGTGTCGAGCGCCTTGTCGTCTCTGGGTGTCAGGCTGATGGCCACCGATATCCGCTTGCTCGCGGAGACCGCGCCGGTGCGGGCGGCGTCGTGGGTCAGGCCCTTGAGGACATCTCCCGTGATGGCGGCGCGAGTTGTGTGCGGCTGGGCGGCGGCGTAGGCGCTGGGGACGGCGGCGGCGAGCAGGGCCGGTACGGCGACCAGGCCGACCAGTTTCAGGCGTGACGTCACTGGGGT
Source organism: Streptomyces sp. NPDC005492 (assembly GCF_040605995.1). Classification (NCBI taxonomy): domain Bacteria; kingdom Bacillati; phylum Actinomycetota; class Actinomycetes; order Kitasatosporales; family Streptomycetaceae; genus Streptomyces; species Streptomyces sp. NPDC005492. The sequence continues at coordinate 194,730 of NZ_JBEXDX010000006.1, read as the reverse complement.
CCTCCGAGGAGTGGGGGGTTGCTGTCCCGGAAGTGGAACTGCTTCACCGTAGGAACATCAGCCCCACCCCCGTAAGCGGGGGAACCCTTGCATCACGTGTTAACGGGACGTGTCAGGTGAAGCGTCGGCCGGGCTGACCGACCGTCACCGTCTGCGCCGCAGGCCGCTGTTGGTCGTCGTCGGTGGGGCTCACGGACGCCGTGCCGGACGCGATGACGGCGACCGCCATCGCGTGGGCGAGCGCGGTGCGCGAGCGGACGCCGACCTTGCGGTAGACCCGTGAGAGGGTGCCCTCGACCGTCTTGACGCTGATGAACAGCTCTGCCGCGACTTCCCTGTTGGTGGCGCCGCCGCCGACCAGCTCGGCGATCCGCGCCTCGGTGGGGGTGAGTTCGGGCCGTCCCTCGCCGTCCCGGTCGCCTGCCTCCAGCCGGGCCAGCTCGTCGCCGGCCCGCGCCGCCAGTGGCAGGGCGCCGATGCGCGTCGCCGTCTCCAGCGCCTCGCCGAGAGCGGTCCGTGCCGCGTTGCGGTGCCGGGCCCGGCGTTCGACCGCGCCGAGGGCGATCAGGGTGCGCACCAGGTCGACGGGCAAAGGGAGTTGACGCAGCCGGTCCACGGCGACCCGTAGCCGTAGCGCTCCCTCCTTTGCCCGGCCGAGACCCGCCTCGCGCAGCCCCTCCGCCCGTTCCAGAGCGGCCAGCACGCTGCCGGGCGCCTCGTCGGACAGCAGGGCGCGGGCCTCGTCGATCACCGCCCCGGCCGCGTCCGTCTCGCCCAGCACGACCAGGGCCTCGGCCAGATCGCTGTACCAGTGCAGCAGGGGAGGGTCGGCGGCGGACATGGCCGCGCCGAGTTCCTTCACGCGGAGCAGCGCCTCGGCCGCCGCCGCGGCCCCACGCGGGTCACCGACCAGCAACTCGGCCTGGCCCAGCACCGCCAGCGCGCGCAGCAGGAACAGCCGGTCGCCGTCCGCCTCCGAGGCCCGCACCGCCTGCCCGGCAAGCCGCCGGGCCTCGTCGGCGGTGCCGCCGACGGTCGCGGCGAGCGCCGCCGCGTACAGCGCCGGAGCGGCCTGTACGCCGGTCTCGGCCACGGCACGCGAGCAGCGGGCGGCGGTGCGCAGCGCCTCCTGGCAGTGCCCGGCGCGCACCTGGATACGGGTCAGCGCGACCAGGGTCGCCATCACCTCCTCGACCCCGGCGAACTCCCCTATCTCCGTGAGGAGTTCGGATACGCGCTCCCGCGCCTCGGTGACCTTGTCGGAGTCCAGGGCGAGGATGGCCCGCATCCGGATCAGTCCCCAGCTCTCCGGCCCGGCGCCCGCGCCACCGGCCAGAGCGAGGGCCTCCTCCAACGCGACGTCGGCGGCGACCGGTTCGCCGCCCAGCGAGCGCACCCGGGCGAGGGTGGCGAGCGCCCCGACACGGGTGTCGGTGTCACCGGCCACGGCCGCCTGCCGGGCGGCGCGCCGGGCATGCCGGGCCGCCTCCGCCAACTCCCCGCACAGCAGGCCGCGTACAGCCGCCCAGTGATGCAGCCAGGCCTCGGCCTCCGGGTCTCCGGCCGCGTCCCGCAGCCCTTCGTCGATCAGGGCCTGCGCTCCCTGCAACGCCTGCCCGGCGTTGCGCAGCAGGACCAACCGGGCCCGCACCCGCTGCCGGGCGGAGCCCGCCCCGGCGAGCACTGTCTCGGCCGCCTGCCCGGCCTCCTCCAACTGGCCTGCGTCACAGGCGTATTCGGCCGCCGCGAGCAGCCGGTCGGCATGTTCGGCGCGATGGTCGCCGGGAGTGTGCCGGGCCGCGAGTCCGGCCAGTTCGAAGGCGGCGTCGGGCGAGCCGTCGCGCCGGGCGGACTCGGCCGCGGACATCAAGGTGCGGGCCGTGGTCTCGTCCTCGTACGGGCGGGCGAGAGCCAGGTGCCGCGCCCGCTCCACCGGCTCGGTGACCGCACGGGCGAGCAGGGCGTGCGCCTGGCGGCGGCGGTACTCCGGAGCGTCGGCGTGAACGGCGGCCCGGATCAGCGGATGCCGGAAACGTACGGTCCCGTCGGCGTCGGCCGCCGCGACCCCGAGCCGTTCGGCCGCCGCGAGGTCCGAGGCGGCGTCGTGGAACCCGGCGGCGCGCAGCACGGTGAGACTGGGGCGGGCGGCGACGCTCGCGACGAGGAGGGCACGGCGCGCGGACTCCGGCAGCCTCCGCACCTCGTCCAGCAGCGGGGTGCACAGTCTTGGGGGTACGGGCAGCGTCCGGCCGAAGCCGATCGGCGCTCCGTCACGCGGGGCCGCCCGCCCCAACTCCAGTGCGTACCAAGGGTTTCCGGCGGCGATGTGCTGGACGGCCCGCAGGACCGCCGGCGGCAGCTCGGCGCCGAGGGAGGCGTGCAGGAGGTGTGCCACCTCGTCGTCCGTCAGGGGCGGCACGGGCACTTCGGCGGTGCCGGGCGGGCAGCAGCGCGCCCGCTCGGGCTGCTCTCCCTCGGCCACCCGCTCGGCGGCCACCACTCGTACGTCGAGGCCCTCGATCCGGCGTACGGCGAAGGCGAGCACCTCGGCGGTCGGCCCGTCGAGCCACTGGAGGCCGTCCAGGACAAGGAGCACGGGACCGGTGGCGGCGAGGGCGCGCAGCACATCGAGGACGGCGACGCGGACCGAGAGCCGACTCCGGTCACCGTCCGGCTGTTCGCCGCGCACCAGGGCGGCCCGCAGCGCGGCCCGGGGTTCGGGCGCCAGGGCCTCCAGCAAGCTGTCCGGCACCCGCGCGAACAGATCGACGAGGCCCGCGTACGGGAGTCGGGCGTCCTCCTCGGCGGGCGAGCACCGCAACACCGTTCCGGACGGCTGGACTTGAGCCCCGGAGGATGCGACGAGGTCGGCCACGACCACGGACTTGCCGATCCCCACGGGGCCGTACAGAAGCACTCCATGACGGACCGTCAACTCGGCGCGGGCGGTGTCGAGCAGCTCGCGACGCCCGGTCAACGGCCGTACTTCCACGGCGCGTCCAGTGTCACCAGGCATCTCGGCATGTGTTCATGACAACCGTTGCGGAATCGCCTTGTCAATGAGGATCGCCGGGAGGCGCGCGGGGGAGAGGAGGGCCGCGGCCGTGATCTGCGGACCCAACCCGCCGTATCCAACGATTGGCGCATGATCTGTATCTGGGCCGCCATCGGTGACGCACTTCCTGCTCTACGGGCCGCCGTAAACGCGTGAATCAGCAGGTGGGCCGTACAAAAGCCTTGTCAGCGGAAGCCGTGCGGAAGTGGGAGAGAACGATGACTGATCATGCAGCCGATCTGGTGATCCGGGCCGAAGCGATCCACACGCTGGTGCCCGACCAGGCACCCCAGCGGGCGATCGCCGTACGGGGCGACCGCATCGTGGCCCTCTCACCCGACCCCTACGGTCTCGACCACTGGGTGGGCGCGCACACCACGGTGCACGACCTGCCCGGCGCCACGGTGCTGCCGGCCTTCGACGACACCCACACCCACCTGATCCTCGCCGCGCACGGCGCGCACGACGTTCCCGTCCACCAGGCCCACGACATCCCCGAGTTCCTGGAACTGATCCGCGAACGCGCGAAGGTGACCCCCGAGGGCGAGTGGATCCGCACCGCCACCAACTGGCAGGAACTCAACCTGGCCGAGCGCCGCATGCCCACCGCGGCCGAACTCGACCGGGCCACCGACCGGCACCCGGTCCTCGTCAAGCGCGGCGGCCACAACGACGTCGTCAACAGCTACGCGCTGCGCCTGGCGGGCATCACCGAGGACACCCCCGTACCGGCGGGCGGTGTCATCGGCCGCGACGCCGACGGCAGGCTCGACGGGCGGCTGATCGACAACGCCATGGGCTTTGTGGAGCGCCTGGTCCCGAGCCAGGACCGGGCACGGCGCATCGACGGACTGCGGCTGGCCAGTGCGCGGTACGCCGCCACCGGCATCGGCACCGTGCGCGATTGCATGGTCTCACCGGCCGACTACGACCTCCTCCGGGCCGCCCGCGAGGAGGGTGCCCTCAGCGTCCGTGTGCGGGCCCTGATCTCGGCGCTCGGCATGACCGGCGTCGCCCAGGTGGAGGACCTCCTCGACGTCATGGAGGAGTGGCGATACGACTCCGACCCCATGCTGCGGGTGTGGGGCGTGAAATTCGGGCTCGACGGCGGTCTGGAGGCCGGTGCCACCGAGGAGCCGTACGCCTGTGACCACGCCTTCTCAGGCACTCTGATCTGGGAGTCCGACGCGCTGGTGGAGGCCGTCGAGGCCGTGGTCCGCCGCGGCTGGCGGGTCGGCACCCACGCCTACGGCGACCGTGCGGTCCGCACCCTCCTGGACGTCTACGAGCGCGTCCTCGCCCGCAACCCCGGACTGCCCGCCGGCTCGCTGGTGATGGAGCACGGCGGCCTAGCCGGCCCCGAACAGCGCACCCGCGCCGTCGAGTTGGGCATTCCCGTCACCATCCAGCAGCCCCTGCTGCACGACACCGCCGAGGTCGAGGAGGGCTTCTGGGGTCCGGAGCGCGTCGCCCGGCTCTTCCCCGCCCGAGGCTGGATCGACCTGGGCGCCGAGGTCAGCGCCGGATCGGACTTCCCCGTCGGCCAGTTCGGCGCCATGCGCTCGGTGTGGGGCATGACCACCCGCCAGACCGTCATCGGCGTCAAGGGCCCCGAGCACGCCATCACCTACGACGAGGCCGTCACCCTGCACACCGCCAACGCCGCCCGCCTGAGCGGTGATCAGGAGCTGCGCGGGACCCTCGCACCGGGCCGGCTCGCCGACCTCACCGTGTGGGACCAGGACCCCGCGCGTTGTTCCGACGACGAACTGCGCGATCTGAATCCCACCCGCACGATCGTCGGCGGCCGCCTCGTCACTCCGTAGGGGAAAGCGTTCCGTCAGCCGGTCGGCAGCGTCCTGATCGCGGCGATGTCAAACTGGAGACGCACCTTCTCGCTCACCATCGCACCGCCTTCGGCCAGCCGGGAGTTGTAGGTCAGCCCCCAGTCGGAGCGGTCGATGGTGGTGGTCCCGTCGAAGCCCACGCGCTCGACGCCGAACGGATCGGTGACATGGCCGATGTAGGTGAGTTCCAGGACGACGGGACGGGTCGTCTCCTTGATGGTGAGGTCGCCGAGCATGCGGTAGACATCGTTTCCCGCCATTTGCACCGCGGTGCTCGCGAACCGCATACGCGGGAAGTTGGCGGAGTCCAGGAAGTCACGGCCGACCAAGTGTCCGTCGCGTTGTTCCACACCGGTGTCGACGCTGCCGGTCGACACCACTATCTCGGCCCGCGAACGGGCCGGGTCGCGGCCGTCGAAGTAGAGCCGGCTTTTGTATTCGGTGAAAGACCCGCGCACGGTCGTCACCATGGCGTGCCGGACGGAGAAGCCGATCCGGCTGTGCGCGGGGTCGATCATCCACTCTCCGGTCAGCGCGGCCAGGGCGGGATCGGGCCGGCCGGAGGGGGAGGACGCCGGTGGGGCGGCGGGGCGTTGCGGAGCTGCGGGGGGTGCCGAGCGGCGGAGGGGCGCAGCACGGGTGAACAGATTCATGCTTCACGTAGTTACTGCACGGGTGATATCGCCGCAAGCCTTCATGGCGAACCGACAGCAACGCGAATGGGCACTGACACGGTTAAATGCCGCGACCTCACAGGTCGTTGCCACATTTCTCACACATATTCGTCACCCCGAAAGCAGTGACCGCCCTTTTCAACGCACCGGGAACCCGAACGAATAACCCTGCTGCTTCAGCCACGGCAGGATCTCGCGCAGGGCGGCCACGGTCTGGGAGCGGTCGCCGCCGGCGTCGTGGAACAGGAGGGTCGGCCCGTTGGACAGTTCGGACTTGACGGTGGCGATGATGGCGTCGGTACCGGGGAGTTCGAAGTCCTTGGAGTCGACGTTCCAGCCCAGCGGGCGCATCCCCTGCGAGGCGGCGAGGTGGCGGCTGTACGGCGTGAAGGCGCCGCCCGGCGCCCGGTAGTACTGCGGGCGGACACCCCCGGACGCCTTGGTGATCATGGTCGCGGCGTTCAGGATCTCCTGCGACTGGTAGGACTCGGACTTCTTGTCCATGGTGGTGTCGTGCGAGACCGTGTGGTCGCACAGCCGGTGCCCGGCCGCGACGACCGCCTTGACCAGGTCCGGGTGGGCCTCGGCCTGGGTGCCCACCATGCAGAAGGTGGCCTTCACGCCGTTCTCCCGCAGCACTTGGAGCACCTCGGGCGTCCAGGTCGGGTCAGGGCCGTCGTCGATGGTGATGTTGACGCCCCGCGCCCCCTTGTCGGAGGCGTGCACGATCTCCTCCGACACGGTCGCGATCCGCGCCGGGGCCGAACTGGAGGCGCCGGCACGGGCATTGCGCTGCCCGTCGACGATTCCGGCCTGCGCGGTCCACACAGAGGTGGCCGCCGCCACCGCCGTCACTCCGACCGCCGCCGCGAGTACCCGCCCGTACCATCCCCGCCCGCCATGCCGCGCCATGTCCGCCCTGTTCCCTGTGCTGTTGTCCGGTCGCTTGCATTCGTCAGGACGGGATAAACGAGCGGACGGATCCCTCTGTTACGGATCACGGACAATTTCGCGGGAGTTCCGGGACGGAAGTTGACGTTGGTCGGCGCAGCGCGAGCCGGCCGCGGAAGTTCTCCGGGATCGGAGCGAAGCGCAACGCCATCGTGAGCTCCTCGGGACGGTCGACGGTCAGGCGGTAGCGGGTGCACAACAAGTGGCACAGGCCCATCAGTTGGACGGTCCCGATGTTCGCGCCGACGCACTTCTTGGGCGCCCAGCCGAACGGCACATAACAGGTACGGTCCGTCGGCCCGTGCGGCGCGCCCGGCAGGAAACGGTCCGGGTCGAAGACGTCCGGCCGCTTCCACACCCGCTCGTCACGGTGGATCAGATGCGGGCTCAGCAGATACCAATCGCCGGGCTCCAGCCGGGTCTTGCCGAAGTCGAAGGGGAACTTGCTGCGCCGGACCAGCAGCAGCGGCGGGCTCCACAGCCGCAGCACCTCCTTCACGAAGCGGTGCGTCACGGGAGCGGCATGCGTCGGCGCTGTACGGAACTCCACCGGATCGACCGCGCCCAGTTCCTCGGTGAGCCGCTGTTGCCACTCGGGGTGCCGGACGAACTCGTAGAGCAGACTCGCCGCGGCGGCGCCCGGCGGTCCGCCGATGGCGGTGAGGACGGTGGTCACCACGTCCAGCGCGCGGTCCATGCCGAGTCGGGGCAGCAGGTCGACGAACGGGTCGGCGAGATCGCGCTCCCGCTGCCGCCTGCCGTTCGCGCGCTGTCGCAGCACCCTGCGCACGACGAGCCCGGACCGCACCTGCACGGCGACGAACCGCAGATGGTGCCAAAGTCCGGCAGGAGTGGGCGAGATGAGCCGCAGCAGCTTCAGCTCCAGGTCCCGGCGGACCAGATCCGCCTCGCCCGAGGTGAGGCCCGACAGCGCCACGGGCAGCATGGACCGCAACGCCACGTCCTGGGTGAGCATCACCAGATCGACGTCGTCACCGAGCCGTTCGTCGATGATCCGCTCCATACGGTCGATCAGGGCGCCGTGCTGCTCCGCCGTGGCCAGCGTGTGCAACTGGGTCAGCCAGGCCGAACGGACCTGGCTCCACGGCACCTCGGGACTGCGCCGCCGCCGCACCATGTCGATCAGCCGGTCGTGCATCACGAACCGGTGCCAGTTGGTGGCGCTGACCCGCCGCGCCGCCTCCGGCTCGAACACGCCGAGCCGGGTGTCGTCGACCCAGAAGATCCCGTCCTCGGCCGCGCTGCGCCTCCGTATGGAGTGCAGGAAGTCCTCGGGGTGCTGCGGGGTGGTCATGGTGAACGTTCCCCTCGTGGGGCGCGGGGAGCCGGCCGCTCGGTGGTTCCCCGCGCCGGGCCGGTCAGATGTGGTGGTACAGGTACCAGAACTGTCCGTACGAGCCTCGGATGTTGAGGACGGACTTCGCCTTGAGATACAGGGCGTGCATGCGCGTTCACCTCCTTCCGGGACAGTCGGTGGGGTCGCTCAGCACCGCGGTGAAACGCGGTGGAGCGAGCGCCGGGCCTACCTGAGGACCGACGCCGTCATGGGGGGTGACCGACAACCGCCGGTCACGGCTGATGAGTTCGACGAGGTCTTCGAGCAGCCGCATGGTGACGGTCACCCCGGCACAGGTGTGGGGCCCGTGCCCGAACGGGAGATACGCGCCGTCCGGCACGGCCGACGCCCAGCGCTCCGGCACGAACTCGTCCGGCCGCTCCCAGTGCCCGGGATGCCGGTGCACGAGATAGGTGCAGACGGCGAGTTGATCGCGCGGGGCCACCTCTGTCCCGCCGAGTTCCTGCGCCTGGCTCGGGGTCCGCGCGAACAACCACGCCACCGGCCACAGCCGCAGCGCCTCACGCACCGTCCAACTCGGCTCCGCGGCAAGGCTGTCGGGATGTGTGCCGAGCAGATACACCGACCAGCCGAGCGCGAATCCGACCGAGCCGACGGTGGCGAACAGGAAGGAGAGAAACACCTCGGCGAGATCCTTCGGGTCCGAACCCGGCCCACTCTCGTCCACGACGACGTCGAGGAGGTCGCGCGGCTCGCGTGCGGTGCCGAACTGCCGCTGCCTGGAACGTATTTCGGTGTGCAGCACGCTCAGTGCTCGACGCCGGAAGAGCAGCCGGGACGCCGGCGAGTGACGGCGTCGCGCGCCCGCCAGGACCGCGCGATGGACGATCTGCTCGACGGCGGAGTGCAGTTGGGGCGGCGCGTCCGGGTGCAGCAGGACGTCCCGCAGATGCCGGAACACGAGCAGGTTCCCGGCGTCCGGCCAGACACTGCTGGGGGAGAGGAGTTCGGTGACCAGGCCGGGCAACTCCGGTCGTCGTAGGTCCAGATGACGGCGGATCAGGGCCCGGGCCGCGCGCCCGATGCGGATCTGCGTCGCACGCGGTCCGAGGTCGCCGTGCCGGGTCCGGTAGAAGTCGGACGCCTCGACGACCACCGAATCCCGGTTGCCGAGCACGGCCCGGGCGGACTCGGGGCCGGCCACACAGACCAGGCCGGCGGCCGAGCGCCACACGTCGTGCACACCGTCGAACTCCGCGCTCAGCAGGGCCAACGGGTTGCGGACGCGGGAGAGGATTCCGCGGGGAGCGCGGGCTGGTACGCCGTTCCCCTCACGTGTCACGGACGACTCCATGGTGCCTCCTCCGAACCAGCGGCAGCGGTACACCTGGCGCGGTACGCGTGACGCCCCGCCCGATGGGAACAGCCTCCGGACGGCACGACCATCTGTCGCCCGCTGTGCCGCTGAGCGGAACAGGGCGCGGGCGCCGCGATGAGTTTCGGGCGGCTCGCGAGTCAGTACCCGGAGACCGTCGTAGGACCGCGATAGGACGTCGTACGACGCTGCCCGCCACGAGAGACCACGCGAGACAACGAGAGGCCACGGAGGCCCCCATGACGACCACCCCTCATGACGCGAGCAAGCCGCCGATCGTAGATCTGGCCACCTGGGAGGCGGAGCGCGAGAAGCTGCTGCTCCGCGAGAAGGCGCACACCCATGAGGGCGACGCGATCGCCGCGGCCCGGAGGCGGCTGCCGATGGTCGAACTCGACGGGACCGTAGAGGTCACCGGCGCCGACGGACCGGTCCCGTTCCTCGACCTGTTCCAGGGGCGCGACGAACTAGTGGTGTACCAGCACATGTGGCACGACGGATCGCCCCACCAGGGCCAGTGCGAGGGCTGCACCACCACGGCCTGGCACATGAAGGACGCCGTCTACCTCAACGCCCGGGGCGTCTCCTACGCCGTCGTGACCACGGGTGCGTGGGACGAGGTGGCTCCCTATGTCGAGTTCATGGGTTACACCGAGCCCTGGTACTCGGTACGGGGCGTGGCGGCGCCGATCGGCGGCCAAATGGGGCACATCGTCTCCTTCCTGCGCGACGGCGACCGTGTGTTCCTCACCTACTCCACGACGGGCCGCGGCAACGAGCCGGTCAACGGCTCCCTCGCGCTGCTCGACATGACGCCCTACGGCCGCGGCGAGGCGTGGGAGGACAAGCCCGAGAGCTACCCGCCCGAGGAGCGCCCGGCCTGCTGGTACTGGCGCTCGGACGCCGACGGCGTCGCCACCTGGGGCCCGACCAGCCGACCCGTCCCGCAGTGGACCCGCCCCGGCGCGACCCCCGTGGAGACCCTGGGCCGGCACGGTGACTGCCACTGACGGACACCTTTCTCCGCCCTTGACGCCCGTCACCACCCCACCTAGCCTCGGCTGAACACGTCTAGACAGGTAGGTCGACGATGGCGGACCCCAAGACTTCCCAGTCCCGGCAGCTTCAGGTCGAGACACACGGCCTCGACGTGATCGGCGACGCCGAGCGCAAAGGCACCCCACGCACCCTGTTCTGGCCCTGGTTCGGAGCCAACGTCTCGATCCTGGGCCTGAGTTACGGTGCCTTCGCGCTCGGCTTCGGGATCTCCTTCTGGCAGGCGCTGGTCGCGGGCGTGATCGGGATCGTCTTCTCGTTCCTGCTCTGCGGGTTCATCGCGGTCGCAGGCAAGCGCGGCTCCGCGCCGACGATGGTGCTCAGCCGCGCCGCCTACGGCGTGCGCGGCAACCGCCTGCCGTCGGTGATCTCCTGGGTCCTCACCGTCGGCTGGGAGACCGTCCTGACCGCGCTGGCCACCATGGCGACCGCGACCGTCTTCGACCGGCTCAGTTGGGGCGGCGGCACCGACACCAAGGTGGTCGCGCTGATCCTGGTCGGCGCGCTGACCGTCATCGGCGGAGTCATGGGCTTCGACCTGATCATGCGGCTCCAGACGGTGATCACCGTGGTCACCGGCGTGCTCACCGTCGTCTACATCGTGCTCGTCGCCGACCACATCCACTGGAGCACGGTCAGCGCCGTACCGGCGGGCTCCGGCCAGGAGTTCATCGGCGCGCTGGTGTTCATGATGACCGGCTTCGGCCTCGGCTGGGTCAACGCGGCCGCCGACTACTCCCGTTACCTGCCCAGGAGTTCGTCGAGCAGAGGCGTGATCGGCTGGACCACCTTCGGCGCCTCCGTCGCCCCGCTGCTGCTGCTCGTCTTCGGCCTGCTCCTCGCCGGTTCCTCCAGCACGCTCAACAAGGCGGTCGCCGCCGACCCGATCGGCGCGCTGACGACGATCCTGCCCACGTGGTTCCTGGTGCCGTTCGCCGTCGTCGCGGTACTCGGCCTGGTCGGCGGCGCGGTCCTCGACATCTACTCCTCGGGACTGGCGCTTCTGTCGGCCGGCCTGCGGGTGCCGCGCTATCTCGCCGCGCTCGTCGACGGCGTCCTGATGATCGCGGGCTCCGTCTACATCGTGTTCTTCGCCGACAACTTCCTCGGCCAGTTCATGGGCTTCCTCACCACCCTCGGCGTCCCCATCGCCGCCTGGTGCGGCATCATGCTCGCCGACCTCGCCCTGCGCCGCCGCGACTACGACGAGGGCGACCTCTTCCGCCCGGCCGGCCGCTACGGCGACATCCAGCCCACACCCCTCCTGCTCACCCTCGCCGCCACCGCGATCGGCTGGGGCCTGGTCACCAACACGGCCGCGAGCTGGCTGACTTGGCAGGGCTATCTGCTCGACCCGCTCGGCCTCGGCGGCAAGTCCGGCGCCTGGGCCTACGCCAACCTCGGCGTCCTGGCAGCCCTCGCCCTCGGCTTCCTCGGCACCCTGGCCCTCGGCCGTGCCCGCGTCCGGCGCCAGGAGGAACAGGCCGCGAGCCCGGAGGCGGTGGCCGCCGTATGACCACCGCGTTCGGCCACCTCGCCGTCATCGACATGCAGCGGGTCTTCGCCGAACCCGACAGCCCCTGGGCCACCCCCCGCTTCGAGCGGGCGGCGGCAGGCGTACGACTGCTGCTGCCGGCCTTCGGGGAACGCGTCACCTTCACCCGCTTCCTGGCCCCCGACAAACCCGAGGGCACCTGGCAGGCCTACTACGACCAGTGGCCCTTCGCCCTCCAGCCACCAGACGCCCCCCTCTGGCGGCTGACCGACGAATTCGCCGTGCGGGCACGGCACTTGGTGGACGCGCCCACCTTCGGCAAGTGGACCCCGGAACTCGCCCAACGCGTCGCCCCCACCGGCCGGCTCGTGCTCGCCGGCGTCAGCACCGACTGCTGCGTCCTGTCCACGGCACTTGCCGCCGCCGACGCCGGAGCCGAGGTCCTGGTCGTCGCCGACGCGTGCGCCGGTGTCGACGACGACTCCCACGCCAAGGCGCTGCACATCATGGACCTCTACCGCCCCCTGATCCGGGTGGTCACCGTCGCCGAGGCGGTCGGGGAGGCCTCGTGACCGGCGTCCGGCTGAAACACGAGCGCATCAGCGAGGTCCTCGCCAAGGAGATCCGCAGCGGAGACCGACCCGCCGGTGAGCAGCTCCCCGGCGAACACACCCTGGCCCAACGCTTCGGCGTCAGCCGTACGACGGTCCGCGCGGCCCTCGCCGAACTCTGCGAGGCCGGACTGATCGCCACCCGCACCGGCAAGGGCTCCTACGTCCTCTTCGACGGCCGCCCCCTGGACGACCACCTCGGCTGGGCCCACGCGCTGGCCACCCAGGGCATCGACACCCGGGTCCGGACCCTCACGGTCGACACCCGGCGCGACGAACACCTCGCCCGTCAACTCACCCTGAACACAGCCGAGTTCGTGTGCGTGGAGCGGATACGGGAACTGGTCGCGGACGCGGTTGTGGTGTCGTACGAACGCAGCTTCCTGCCGCCCGTGCCCGGAGTGCGGGAGCTGCCGACGCGCGGCCTGGACCAGGAGTCGCTCACCGATGTGATGCTGCGGGCCGGACTGCGACCCGACCACGGCGAACAGCGGGTGAGCGGGCGGCGGATCGACCGGCGGGAGGCGGAGCTGCTGCGCCGCGAACCGGGCGACTGGTTCCTCGACACACGGCGGACCAGCCGGGCGGCCGACGGCTCCCTTGTCGAACATGTGGTGAGTCTCCTGGACCCCGACCACTTCCAACTGACCCTCGCCTTCGGCTGAACCACCCCGGAAAGCACCCATGACCCTCCAGAGCCGTGCCACCGGAGCCCTCTACGGACTCGCCCTCGGGGACGCCCTCGGCATGCCCACCCAGATGCTGTCCCGCCCACGGATCACCGCACGCTACGGCCCGGTCCTGACCGGCTTCCATCCGGCCGACGCCGACCATCCGCTCGCCGCCGGAATGCCGGCCGGAGTGGTCACCGACGACACCGAACAGGCCCTGCTCCTCGCTGAGTTGCTGCTCGACGGCAAAGGCCGCGTCGACCCGGCGGAACTGGCCCGCCGTCTGGTCGCCTGGGAGGACGACATGCGGGCCCGCGGCTCGCTCGACCTGCTCGGCCCGTCCACCAAGCGCGCGGTGGAGCAGGTCCTCGCGGGCACCTCCGTCGACGAGGTGGGGCGCTACGGCACCACCAATGGCGCGGCGATGCGCATCGCCCCTGTGGGCATCGCGGTGTCCGCCGCGGACCCGGTCGTGCTGGTGGACCGGGTGGTGGAGGCGAGCCGCCTGACCCACAACACCGGGGTCGCGCTGGCCGGTGCCGCCGCCGTGGCCGCCGCCGTGAGCGCGGGACTTGACGGGGCGTCGGTTCCCGAGGCGGTCGAAGTGGCCGTGTCGGCGGCCCGGTTGACGTCGGGGCGCGGACACTGGGTGGCCGCCGCCGATGTCGCCGAGCGGATCGTCTGGGCGACGGGGTTGGTGCGGGGCCTCACGGAGGCCCAAGTCTGCGAGCGGGTCTACGCGTTGGTCGGAACGAGCCTCGCCACGCAGGAGTCCGTGCCCGCCGCCTTCGCCGTCCTGGCCGCCTGCCCCGAGGACCCTTGGCGGGCCGCACTGCTCACCGCGTCCCTCGGCGGCGACTGCGACACCATCGCCGCGATCGCCGGGGCCGTCGGCGGCGCCTGCCACGGAGTGGACGCCTTCCCGGCCGACGCGCGCGAGAGGCTCGTACGCGTCAACCCGAAGCTCGCCCTGGACACGACGGCCGCCGCCCTGCTCGGCCTGCGGGACCGGTCATGAGCGGCAGGCTCTGGCACCTCGGCAACGTCGTCGTCGACCTGGTCCTTGAGATCCCCGCCCTCCCGGAGCGGGGCGGCGATGTCCTCGCCACCCGCACCGAACACACCCCCGGCGGCGGCTTCAACGTCATGGCCGCCGCCGCCCGCCAGGGGCTCCCGGTGACCTACGCCGGAGCCCACGGCACCGGCCCCTTCGGCGACCGGGCCCGCGCCGCGCTGCACGCCGAGGGCATCGACGTCCTGCTCGCCCCGCGCCCGCAACCGGACACCGGCTTCGTGGTCTGCCTGATCGACACGGAAGGCGAGCGCACCTTCGTCACCAGCCCCGGAGCCGAGGCCACCCTGACCGCCGCCGACCTGCTCGAACTCCGGCCCGAGACAGACGACTTGGTGTACATCACCGGATACGGCCTGCTGTACGACAGCAACCGGGCGGCCCTGCTCGACCTTCTGCCCCGACTGGACCCGACCGTCACGCTGGTCACCGACCCGGGCCCGCTCGCGGCCGAAATCCCTGAGCCCGCACTGGAGTTGCTGCTCGCGCGCTCCGACTGGTGGAGCTGCAACGCCCGCGAGGCCACGCTGCTCACCGGCATCGACGACCCGTCCGAAGCCGCCCGAGCCCTCGCTTCCCGCCTGGAGCGTGGCTCGCCGCTTGTCCGCACCGGCGCCGACGGCTGCCTCGTGCACGACGGCGAACGCCTGGTCGCGGTCCCCGGTTTCGAGGTACGGGCCGTCGACCTCAACGGCGCGGGCGACGCCCACACCGGTGTGTTCATGGCCGCCCTGGCCCGGGGACTGGCCCCGGTGACCGCCGCCCGCCGGGCCAACGCGGGCGCCGCCCTGGCCGTCACCACACCGGGCCCGGCGACCGCACCGGAGGCGGCACGACTTGACGCGTTCCTCAACTAGGAGTTGTGCAGGGTCGCCAGGGTGCGTGCCGGGGCGGTACCGATGCGCTGCTGTTCCCGCTCAGCGGGGGCCGCCTGGGGCGCTGTAGTCCGCACGACCCCCCAGTTGACCCGGCACCCCCCGATCGGGGGATCCGATCCGGCGCCGCTCACAGCGTCTTGCCGGGATTGAGGATGCCGTGGGGATCGAACGCGTCCTTCAGCCGCCGCTGCAACGCGTGGGCGGTGGGCCCGAGTTCGTCCGCCACCCACTGCCGCTTGAGCACGCCCACACCGTGCTCACCGGTCAGTGTCCCGCCGAGCCGCAGCGCCAGCGCGAAGATCTCGCCGGCCGCCTCCCAGGCCGCGTCCGGCAGCCGGTCCAGGGCGGGATCGACCACGATGATCGGATGGAGGTTGCCGTCCGCGGCGTGCGCAAGCGTGTAGATGGGCACGTCGTGCCGGGCGGAGACGGCGCGGATCTCGCGGACCGCCTCCGCGAGCCGCGAGCGGGGCACGGCGATGTCCTCGATCAACGGCCGGCCCAGCCGCTCCAACGCGGGCAGTGCGAGCCGGCGGGCCGCCAGCAGGGACTCCGCCTCCACCGGGTCCGCCGTGGTCTCCACGGTCGTGGCCGTCGCCGCCAGCACCCGCGAGACCTGCTCCGCCTCGGCCACCGCCCCCGCCCCGTCGCACTGCACCAGAAGCAGGGCGGCCCCGCGCTCGGCCAGCGCCGGATCGACGGCGTGCAGCACCGGCCCGTCGAGCAACTCCGCGAGTGCCGGTACGACCCCGGCACGCCCGATCGCGTACGACGCCTCGGCCGCCGCCTCGAACGAGTCGAACCAGGCCGCGATGGTGGCGGTCGCCACCGGTACCGGGCGCAGCCGCAGGGTCGCCGACGTGATGACGGCGAGGGTGCCCTCGGAGCCGGTGAGCAGCGCGGTGAGGTCGTAGCCGGTGACGCCCTTGACGGTACGGCGGCCGGTCGTGACCACCGTCCCGTCGGCGAGGACGGCCTCAAGACCGAGCACGCTGTCCCGCGTCACCCCGTACTTCGCGCACCGCAGCCCGCCCGCGTTGGTCGCGATGTTCCCGCCGATCGTCGAGATCGCCGCACTCGCCGGATCGGGCGCGTACCGCAGCCCGTGCCCGGCCGCCGCCCGGTCCAACTCGGCGGTGATCACGCCCGGTTCGACCACGGCGAGCTGGTCGTCGGCCGACAGTTCGAGGATGCGGTTCATGCCGGACAGGTCGAGCACGAGCATGCCCTCACCGGCCGACGCCCCGCCCGACAGACCGGTGCCCGCACCGCGCGGCACTACCGGCACCCGCAGCGCGTTCGCATGCCGGAGCGTGACGGTCACGTCCTCCGTGCGCCGGGCGCGGACCACGGCCAGCGGGACACCGTCCGGCCGGGTGCCCGAACGGTCTGTGGCATGCGCAGCCAACGTACGTGGATCCGTGGCCAGTTGATCGGTCGGCAGATCCCGGGCGAGCAGACCGAGGAGCCGGGCGGCGGTTGTGGTCGGGGGAGCTGTGGTCACAGGTTTTGTACCTTCACTGAGCATGCCGTCATGGGTTCAACGCCTTCGTGCCGATCGCGAGCAGGGCGATGTCCTCCTGGGGCGCGTGCACGGGCGCGCATTGGATGTCCCGGAAGTGCCGCTCCAACGGGTTGCCCCGGGCGAGCCCGGGATTGCCGAGCAGCCGTACCGCCAACTCCACCGCCCGCACACCGTGCCGGTCGGCCAACACCCGTGCGCCCAGGGCCTGTTCGGGGGTGTACGAGGAGTCGCCGGCATCGACGCGGGCGGCCCCGTCGAACACGAGCTGCTCGGCGGCGGCGAGCAGCACCTCGATCTCCCCGGCGGTCCTGCGGAACCGCTCCGTACGGGCCACCGGATGGCCGAGGTTGGCGGGCACCCGGGAGTGGGCGAACGTGTGGAAGAAGGACTGCGCGGCCCGCGCCACCCCCAAGTAGAGAGCTGCGAGCGGGAGATGGAGCGCGGCGCCCGCCCGGTTGTCCTGCTCGGCCGACGCGCCGTACGGGCCGATGCCGATGACGTGCTCGTAAGGAATCTCCACGTCCTGGAACGTCACGTCGTGGCTGCCGCTGGCCCGCAGCCCCAACTGGTCCCAGCGGCCGGCGATCTCGATACCGGGGGAGCCGCCCGGCACCAGGAAAGTGCCGACGCGCGGCTCCGGCTCGTCGGTGGTGGCCCACACCAGGAACCAGTCCAGGCCCTCCGCGCCGGTCACGAAGCGTTTGGTGCCGCTCAGCGACCAGCCCTCCGGGGTTCGCCGGGCGAGTGTCGAGGGGAGCCCGCCGCGTGCGGGGGAGCCCAACTCCGGTTCCACGCGCGCGTGGTTGACGAGCACCGGCCGTTCGAAGGACTCCTTGACGACACGCGCGTACAACTCGCCCGGCCAATGCGGCTGTACGGCCTGGCGGGCGTGCGTGTTGAGGGTCATCGCCGCAATCAGGGCGACGGACGGGTCGCCCTGCCCGATCCGGTGGAGGATGCGCGCGCTCTCCTCGACCCGGGCGCCCCGGCCGCCGTACTGCTCCCCGATGGTCGCGGTGAGCAGCCCTGCCTCGTGCGCGATCCGCAGGGAGTCGGCGGGGAAGGCGCCCGACCGGTCGTAGTCGGCGGCCAGTTCGGCGATGCGCGCGGTCACAGGGCCTTCTTCAGGTCGGAGTTGAGTGCGGTGGTCCAGAACGACTTCACGTCCAAGTGCTTCTTGAGCGCGCCGAGTTCGGTGAAGGCGTCGGCCACCTTCTGCTGGGAGGCGATCGTGTCGTCGCCGACTGTCCTGGCCTGGGTCGGACGCTGCTTCTGCGCGGCTACCAGATCCGACTTGGCCTGCGCCACCGGTTGGTGGGTGGCGTCGGCGGTGACCTTCGCGAAGCCGTCCTCGTGACCGTTACGGACGTAGGCGTACGCCTTGGTGATCCGGGCGATCAGGTCCGCGGCGGCGGCCCGCTGGGCAGGGCTCTTGAGGACGCTGTCGCGCGCGGACCAGAGGAAGTTGCCGGACAGGATGTCCGCGCCGGAGCCGACCGTGCGGGCGCCCTGCTGGTGGGCGGTGATGACCGACGTGCCGTAGGAGGCGAAGGCGTCGATGGAGCCGCCGTTCAGGGCCGCGAGGCCGTCGTTGGGGAGCAGCGGCTTGGCGTCGATGTCCGACCACGTGAGGCCGGCCCGCTTCAGCAGCTCGTAGAGGAAGTAGTGGGCGGTGGTGTTCTGGACGTAGCCGACCTTCTTGCCCTTGAGGCCGGCGATGTCGGTCACCTTGGAGCCCTTGGGGACGACGACTTCCTGGTTGAGGGTGGTGCCGCGCTGGACGGCGACGACCTTGAAGTTGGGCTTGCCGTCGGCGGCCGAGAAGATGGGCGGGATCTCGCTGGAGGAGGCCAGGTCCAGCGCTCCGGCGCGCATGGCCTGGAGTTGCAGGTCGCCGCCCTGGAAGAGATTCCACTTCACCTTGTAGGGGGTGTCGTCGAGATGGGCGTACTTGAGGACGGCCTCGCCGACCTTCCAGCCGGTGTCGCCGACCCGCAGGGTCACGGAGGAGACGTCGGACGAGGTCTCGGCCTTCGCGCTGCCTCCGCAGGCGGCGGCGAAGGGGAGCAGCAGGGCGAGGGCGGCGGCGGACGCGCGCAGGGAACGGCGGAACAACACGGAGTCTCCATAGGGGAGTTCGCAATCAGGAAGGGGAGGTGGTTCAGGCGGCCTGTGAGGTCGTCGCCCGGTGGGCGAGTTCCTGGCGGACCAGGGGCAGGACGTGCCGTGCGTAGTCGATCGCGTCGTTGAGCGGGTCGTAACCCCGGATCGAGAGCAGGTCGCAGCCGATGTCGACGTAGTCGAGCAGCGCCCGGGCGACCGTCTCGGGTGTGCCGACCAGGGCCGTCGACGCGCCCGCCGCGTTGGTGGCGACGGCGGGCGCGGTCCACAGGCAGCGGTCCTGGACCTCGCCTCGCTCGGCGATGTCGAGGAGGCGCTGCGAGCCGACGTTCGCCGGCCGGCCGGTGGTGCGGTAGTGGCGGAGCAACTCGGTGTTCTTCGCCTGGTCCTTGAGAACACCGAGGGTGCGATGAGCCTTCTCCCAGGCCAGTTCCTCGGTGGGCGCGATGATCGGGCGGAACGACACCCAGATCCGGGGATGCGGGCGCCCCGCCGCGTCCGCGACCGCGTTGACGGCGGCGATCTGTTCGGCCGTCTCCTTCAACGGCTCGCCCCACAGCCCGAAGATGTCGCCCTGCTGACCGCCCACCCGGTACGCGTCCTCGGAGGAACCGCCGACCGAGATCGGGACCAGCCCGTGCACCGGCTTCACATCGGAGTAGTAGCCCTCGAACCGGAAGTACTTCCCCTCGTGCGAGAGAGGCCCCTCCGCCTGCCACACCTTCCGCAGGATCTGGATGTATTCGTCCGAACGCTCGTACCGCTCCGCCTTGTTGAGATAGTCGCCCTCCCGGCGCTGCTCCTCGTCGCTGCCACCGGAGATGATGTGCAGCGTCAGTCGGCCGTCACTGATCCGGTCCAGGGTGGCCAGGGCGCGGGCCGCGTGGGTGGGGAAGATGACGCCGGGCCGGTGGGCGAGGATCGGGCGGACGCGTTCGGTGTGGGTGGCGACGAACTGGGCGACCTGGAAGGCGTCGGGCGACGCCGAGTGGTAGGCGACCAGGGTGTGGTCGAAGCCGCCGTCGTCCAACGCCCGGGCGTATTTGCGCAGATGGTCGACGTCGAAACCGGTACGGCTCGCGGCGGCGGGACCCGAGGCCCCGGAGTCGGTGTGGACGGCGCTGATGAACTCGACAGGCATGAGCGAACTCCTAGAACGTGAAGGTCACTTGAGCAGAGAGGTGTCGGTGGACTTGGTCACGTCCACGTTCGGGTCGAGGACCCCGATGCTGTTCATGAGGTCGGCGACCTGCTGGACGGTCGTGTTCACGTCCGAGGTGACGGGCAGCACCTGGCTGTAGGCGGCCGACGCAAGCGTCTTCGCCACGGTGGCGTCGGCGCCGTTGCGTTCCTCGATGGCCTTCGCGTACGCGTCCTGATGGGTGCTGGTCCACTTCAACGCCGTACCGAGGCGCCGCAGGAAGTCGCTCAGGGCCGTCTTCTTCGCGGAGTTCGAGAGCGCCTTCTCCGAGGCGTTGACGAAGCCGATGCCGCTGACCCGGCCGTCCGCGCCGTCGACGAGCAGCCTGCCGCCCTGCTCCAGACCGACGGCCTGGTAGACGCCGAAGGTCGCCCAGATCTTGATCTTCCCGGAGGCGAACGCGGCCTGCGCGTCGGTCGGCAGCAGGTACTGCACCTTGACGTCCTTGTAGCTGAGCCCGTTCTGCTTGAGGACGTTGGCCAGCAGATACTCGGAGACGCTGCCCTTCGCGGACGACACCACGACCTTCTGGCCCTTGAGATCCTTCACGCTGTCGATGCCGGAGTCCTTGCGGACGACGATCCCGACATGCGTGCCGTCGTTCTTGAGGGCGGCCACGTTCTTGACCTTCACACCACCGCTGAGCGCCTGGAGCGCGGGCAGGTCGGCGGAGAACCCGGTGTCGGCGGCGTTCGCCTGCACGGCTTGGTACAGCGGAGCCGCACCCTCGAACTCGGCCCATTTCACCTTGTACTTGGCGCCCTTGAGCGCGTCCGAGGCGGCGACGATCGTCTGGAGTGTCTTGGCCTGGTCGCCGATGGTGAGGGTGACCTGACCGCCTGCGGAGGTGTCCGCCGAGGAGTCGGCGCCGCAGGCGGTCAGCGCCAGCAGGGCGGTCGTGCTCAGGGCGGCGGCGGCGATTCTGCGGATCACGAGGGGGTTCCTTCCAGGGTGCGGGTCACGCCGAGCCAGTTCAGGAGGCGGGCGCGCAGGGTGACGAACTCGGGGGCGGTCAGATCACGGGGGCGGGGCAGATCGACGGTCAACTCGTGGGCGATACGGCCCTCGTCCATCACCAGGACCCGGTCGGCGAGCAGCAGCGCCTCCTCCACGTCATGGGTGACCAGGAGGATCGCGCATCCGTGCAGCCGCCACAGCTCGGCGACGAGCGCCTGCACCCTGCCCCGGGTCAGCGCGTCCAGGGCGCCGAACGGCTCGTCCAGCAGCAGGAGTTCGGGCTCACGGACCAGGGCGCGGGCGAGCGAGACCCGCTGGGCCTGACCACCGGACAGCGTCTTGGGCCATACGGTCGCGCGCTCGGCGATGCCGACCTCGTCGAGCGCCTTGAGAGCGAGCGCCCGGTCGGGCCGCCCGGGCAGACCGAGGACCACGTTGCGCCACACCTTCAACCAGGGCAGCAGGCGCGGCGACTGGAAGGCCGCGCTGCGCCGCGCGGGCACGGTCACCTCGCCGCCGATCTCGTCGTCGAGCCCCGCGAGGATCCGCAGCAGCGTCGACTTGCCGCAGCCGCTGTGCCCGAGCAGGGCCACGAACTCGCCCTCACGGATGTCGAGATCGAGATCGTGCAGCACGGTGTTGCCGTCGAAGGCCCGCGAAAGCCCCCGTATCTCCACGGAGTTGGCCATGTCTACGCCTCACCCTCGAAGTTGGCCCGCCAGGTCAGCAGCCGGCGCGACAGGATCCGTACGGCGAAGTCGCAGACCAGGCCGAGCAGCGCGTACACGACGAGGCAGAGCACGATGACGTCGGTGCGGAAGTACTGCTGGGCGTTGCTCATCAGATAGCCGAGGCCCGCGTCCGCGTTGATCTGCTCGGCGAACACCAGCGCCAGCCACGCGGTGGACAGCGCGTACCGGAGTCCCACGAGTGCCCCGGGCAGCGCGCTCGGCAGGATGACGTACTTGATCAGACCGAGCCGCCCGAGCCCCATCATCCGTGCGGCCTCGACGAGTTGGGCGTCGGTCGAGCGGATGCCGCCGTAGATGTTGAAGTACAGTGGATATGTCACACCGAGTGCCACCAGGGCGATCTTCGGGGTCTCCTCGATGCCGAACCAGACGATGAACAGCGGGATCAGACCCACCCACGGGATCGTCCGGAACATGCCCATCGAGGAGTCGATCACATCCTCGCCGAGCCGGAACAGCCCGGCCAGCAGCGACAGCGTGAGGGCGACGGTCGCGCCGATGAGGAACCCGATGGCGGCGCGGCGGCCCGACGCGGCGATGGCGCTGGGGAGTTCACCGTTCTTCGTCAGGTCCACCGCCTGGCGCAGCACGTCGACGGGGGAGGCCAGCACGGACTCGGGCAGCACACCGGTGGCGGAGGTCAGGAACCAGAGCAGCACGAGGCCGACGGGTCCGGCGGCCCGCCGCACGGAGCGGGGGACGGTGAAGCGGCGAGTAGTCCTCGCCGTGCCCCGGATGGTGACGCGGGCGGCCGGTGGGGCTTGGTCCGCGGGTGCCGACTGGGCGGGCAGCACCGCCGTGTTCAGCGGTTTCGTCGTCATGGCCGGCCTCCCTGCGCGGCCGGACGAGCGGGATCGGCGGACCAGGCGGACCAGGAACCGGGGAAGAGCGCCGCCTCGAACCCGGCGATCTCCAGGGCCGCGATCTGATGGGCTGCGGTGACGCCGGACCCGCAGTACACGCCGACGCGCGCCGCCGCCCCGGCTCCCAGCTCCTCGAACCGCTTGCGCAGTACCTCGGGCGGCAGGAAGGTCCCGTCCGCCGCCAGGTTCTCCCCGGTCGGTGCGGACACGGCCCCCGGAATGTGCCCCGCACGCGGGTCCACCGGCTCGACTTCACCCCGGTACCGCTCACCGGCGCGGGCGTCCAAGAGCAGCCCGGACACGGGGAGTTCGGCGGCTCCGTCGGTGTCGAGGACCGGCAGCGCACCCGCGCGGAGTACGACGTCACCGGGTGCCGGATCGGCGGGGATCCCGGACTCCAGGGGCAGCCCCGCAGTCCGCCAGGCGCCCAACGCCCCGTCCAGCAGGGTGACCTCGGTGATCCCCGCGTACCGCAGCAGCCACCAGGCGCGCGCTGCCGCCGTGTTGCCCAAGTCGTCGTAGACGACGACCGGTTGACCGTCGCGGACACCCCACCGGCGCACGGACTTCTGCAGGTCCGCAAGGTCCGGCAGCGGATGCCGGCCGCCCTCCGGGCTCGGCGGTGCGGCCAGTTCGGTGTCCAGGTCGACGTACACCGCGCCCGGGATGTGGCCGTCCGCGTAGTGGTCGCGACCGTGCGGGTCACCCAGGGCCCAGCGGACGTCGAGCACCGCGGGCGGCCGTTCGGAGGCGAGGAGCTCGGTCAGCTCGGCAACCGTGGTGGTGACGCGGCCGCTCATGCCAACTCCTCGGCAATCAGGGGCAGTTCGGGAGCTTCGGTCGAGAGCCGGAGTCGTTCGAGGAACAGGACGACCGTGGCGGCGACGGTGCGGTGGAGGGCGTCGTTGAGGACGTCGTGCCGGCCGCCGTGGAAGGCCACGGTGTGCACGCCAGGGTGACCGTCGTAGGCGTCCAGCGCCCGGTTGAGCGGGCTCACCGGGTCGTCCTTGCCGTGCAGGGCGAGGACGGGGACGCGCACCAGGTCCAGGCGCGGCGTGGGCAGCGACTCCGGGGTCTCGTCGAGCGCGCCGCGCCGGAAGGCGGGGTCGAGGGTGAGACGGCCCTGATGGGTGGGGCAGGCGGTACGCGCCGCGGTCTCCTCCTCCCAACTGCCCGCCCTCCAGGCACCGGTGGGCAGCCCGGCAAGGATCAGAGCGTCGACGCCCGCTGTCTGCTCGGCCGCGAGCTGAAGGGCGTGGAGCGCGCCCGTGTCGGAACCGACCAGCACCTTCGGGCCGGGCAGCGACTCGTCGGCGAGGAGCTTGGCGGCCTGCTCCAGGACGGCGGGGTCGGTGGTCGGGTCGCCGAGGGCGCGGACGCGGTAGGCGTCGTAGGCGAGGCGGCGGCCGAACCGCTCGTAGACACCGCCGTGTTCGCCCCGCCCGGACAGCACGATCAACGTGCCGCGCGCGGCGAGGTCTTCGGGTTCGTCCCAGGAGGAGACGTCCCGGGAGGAGACGGAGGAAGAGGGCATGGGGCGACAACTCCCGTAGAAGGGAAAGGAAATGAGGGGAGGAAGGCAGGCCGGAGCCGCCGTCACGTGTCAGTGCGCGGAGCGGACGTGATCAGCGAGAACCGGGGAAGGGTGCCGGAGAACGGCGGCAGGTCAACGACAGCGCGCGCTGCACGCCACGCCGAAGTCGATGACTCGGCGCTGCGTCAGAAGGGCAGCGAAAGCGGTCGTGTGCAGCATGCGGCCATCATGACCGGGCGCGACCGATCGCGTCCAACGATGATTCCGCATCGAAACCGATCAGGGATCGCGATCGATACCCGAAACGAGTTACGGTCACCGGCATGCCCCAACCTGTCCTCGACATCGTGGCCCTGCGCAGCCTGACCGCGATTGCGGACTGCGGCGGTTTCCATCGCGCCGCGCGGGCCCTCGCCCTGAGCCAGTCCGCAGTCAGCCAGCATGTGCGCAGACTGGAGAAGACGCTGGGCCTGCCGATCGTCGAGCGGGAGGGACGCGGCACCCGCTTCACGCCTCAGGGGCGGCTGCTCCTCGAACAGGCCCGCCGCATCCTCGCCGTGCACGACGAAGCCGTACGCACACTGCTGGACGTGGATGGCGACACGATCACCATCGGCTCCACCGAACACGCGGCCGACCAGTTCCTGCCACGGCTCACCGCGGCCGTCCAGGAGGTGCGGCCCGGCTGCCGGGTCCGCTTCCGCATCGACCGCTCGGCCCGGCTCGTCGACGCCGTGGAACGCGGCAGCGTCGACATCGCGGTGTACGTCACCGAGGCCGCCGCCACCGAGGGCACACCGGTCGGGGGCCTCCCGCTCACCTGGCACGCCACGCCCGGCTGGCAGCCGCCGGCCGCGCCCGCGCCCGTGCCGCTCGTCGCCATCGAGGACCCATGCGCGATCCGCCGCCGCGCCATCTCCACCCTCGCCGCGCACGGCGTACCCGCCGCGGTCGTCGGCGACGCCGGCTATCTCGCCGGTGTCCTCGACATCGCCCGTACCGGACAGGGCGTCGCCCTGCTCGCCGCCGTCGGCACCGCCCCCGACGGTCTGACCCCGTACGACGGCCTGCCCGCGGTCACCCCGATCCCCATGAGCGCCCTCGCCCGCCCGGGCGCCGACCCGGCGACGGTCGACGCGGCCTTCGCCGCCGTACGGGCTCTGCTGCGCGCTCGACCCGCCGAAGATCGGCCGGAACTGCCCCCTGCGGTGGGATAGTCCGGCCCGTTTCGGAGGAAAGATCCCTCGGGGAGATTCGGTGACCCGCATGCGGCGACCCGGATGCGATGTCTGGGATGCGATGTCTGGGATTCGATGACTCTGCAAGGGGGCGCGATCATCGTGAGGGTCGTCCTGCTCGGTACCGCCGCCGACGGTGGTTTCCCGCAGTGGAACTGCGCCTGCGCGCTGTGCGCCGCCGCCCGCGACGGCAAGCTGCCCGCGCGCACCCAGGACTGTGTGGCCGTCACCGGCAACGCGCGCGACTGGTGGCTGCTCAACGCCTCGCCCGACATCCGCTCCCAGCTCACCGCCACCCCCGCGCTCCGGCCGGGTCCCGGCCCGCGCGACAGCCCCGTGCGCGGTGTGCTCCTCACCGACGCCGAGCCCGACCATGTGGCGGGCCTGACCGTGCTGCGCGGGGTGGCGGGCCTCAAGGTGTACGCCCCGTCGCCCGCCCTCGCCGCGCTGACCCCGGCCCGGCTCGTCCTCGACCGCTACGCCCCGTGGGAGTGGGGTGACAGCCTCGCCGAGGGCGGGTTCGTGCTGGCCGGCGGCCTCGTCGTCACCGCCCACCCGGTGGGCGCCAAAGCCCCCGGGTACGTGCCGCCCCGCCCGTCGGACGACCGCTGGGTGACGGCGTACCGCATCGAGGACCTGGCCGGCGGCGGGGCCCTCGTCTACGCACCCCGCGTCGCCGCCTGGACGGACACCCTGGACGACCTGCTGACCTCGGCGGACTGCGCCCTCCTCGACGGCACCTTCTTCACCGCCGACGGGACGGCGACGAAAGGGCATCTGCCGGTCTCGGGCCCCCGGGGCAGCCTCGACGCGCTCGCCCGTCACCCCGGTGTCCGCCGGATCTACACCCACCTCGACAACACGAACCCGTTGCTCGACGCGGATTCGAAGGCGCGGGCGCAGGTGAACGGGGCGGGGGTCGAAGTGCTCATGGACGGAGCCGAATTCGTGGTGTGAGACAGGACCAGGGACCCGGCCGCTACTCCCGCGCGTCGTCCAACATCCGTGCCAGCACGCCCCGTTGGAGCGGCAGCACCTCCGCGTGCAGGTCGCGGCCCTTACGGGTGAGCGCGACCCACACCCCGCGTCGGTCCTCCACGCAGACGGAACGTGCCACGAGGCCGTCCTTCTCCAGCCGTCCGATGAGACGGGAGAGCGCGCTCTGGCTGAGATGGACCCGTCCGACCAGGTTCTGCACCCGGCACTGGTCACCGTCCTCGGGCGACTCGGAGGCCAGGATGTCGAGCACCTCGAAGTCGCTCGCGCCCAGACCGTGCGGATGCAGCACGCGGTCGATCTCGCACATCGTGCGCGCGTGCACGGACAGGATGTCCCGCCACTGTTCCTCCAGCCGCCGGGCGCCGGCTGTTTTCACTGCCATAACTGAACGGTAACACCGATCCGGCCAGTCATTGAGCGCGCAACTAGTGCATGTACAAGTAGCGGTCGCTACGGCACCGGTGTCAGGCGGCCGGATTCTGGGTGAGCCCGACGAAGTTGCCGTCCGCGTCCTTCACGAAGGCGATCAGCTTGCCGCCGCCGACGTCCTGGACGTCCTGGACCAGCTCGGCCCCCGCCGCCACCATGGCCGCGAGCCGGGTCCGGATGTCGTCCACGGTCCAGTACGGCACCGGTCCGGTCATGCCCTTGGCGTGCCCGTTCGGGTCGAGGCCGACGTCCTGCCCGGCGGCCTTGTAGCCGACGTAGTACGGCTCGTCCGCGTACGGCTCGACCCCGAGCAGTGCGCCGAACAGGGCCTTCGCCCTGTCGAGGTCCTTGACGGGGTAGATGATCGTGTTCAGTCCGTCGGTCATGGCGAGCTCCTCCGTGAAGCGTGGTCCGACGGATTTCGCCGGTGAATTCAGGCTAGGGCGGGGGAGAGGGCGGGGGCTTCTTCAATCCTGACCGGGTGGGCCGGACGGCCGTAGAGCCCCGCTTCAGCCGATCGGCTCCGGCATCGGCACCACGTCGTAGGAGAGAGGGATTGTGTCGCCCGTGACGGGGTCGCCCAGCTCCACCCGCCAGGACTCGGCGAACTGGTCCACTCCCTCGGCCATGGGGATCGTGCCCGAGATGAGGACGGTGCCGGGGGTCAAGTCGCCCCGGGAGCGCAGTACTTCGGCCCAGTATCCCGGGGTGAGCAGTTCGGCGAGTGTGCCGTGCTGGATCTCGGTCTCCTCGCCGGCGTGGGTGACCCACGCGCGGAGCGTCAGGTCGTCGAGGCGGGACTCCACCTCGGCCAGTCGCCAGGCGCGCCGGGCGAGCACGTCGGGTCCGGCGTTCTTGCTCCAGGCCACGCCGTGCACCTCCAGATCGCGGTCGGTGTGGTCGCAGGCGGCGGTGAGCAGCAGCTCCCCGTCGGCGGCCACGACCAGGGCCCACTCGGCCTCTCCGGAGGTGCGGGCGTGCTGGGCGGCGACGCGGTCCGTCTGCTGGGCGAGGTAGGGGGAGACGGGATAGAGGGCCGGGGTCACGGACGGCGCGGGGACGCCGAGCTCGGCGAGTTCCGCGACATGTGCGGCGACATCGTCCTGGCTGCGTCCGGCGTAACCGGCGTTGAGCACGTGCACGACATCGACGTCACGGGTCGAACCGTCGGGCAGTTCGAAGGTCAGCAGGGCCACGAGTACTCCTGGGTAGGCGTGTTTCGGCCTGGTCAATTTCCGGCGCGGGGGTTGCGCATACGACCTGTATACAAGAAGTATGCCGAAAGGTCGATGTCTCGATGTCCCCTCGACGACGCAAGGACGGGAAGCATGCAACACCCCCAGCAGGCCGCCGCGCCGGTACCGGCCGGCCGCTCCGGCATCCGCCGGGCCTTCATCGCCAGCCTCACCGGAACGGCACTGGAGTGGTACGACTTCGCGGTCTACTCCGCGGCCGCCGCCCTGGTCTTCGGCGATCTCTTCTTCCCCTCGAAGAACCCCCTGACCGGCACATTGCTGGCGTTCTCCACCTACGCCGTCGGCTACGTCTCCCGCCCGCTCGGCGGCTTCGTCTTCGGCCGCCTCGGCGATGTGATCGGCCGCAAGAAGGTCCTCATCGCCACCCTGGTCCTGATCGGAGCGGCCACCTTCCTGATCGGCGTCCTGCCCACCTACGGCACGGTCGGCATCGCCGCCCCCATCGCCCTGGTCGTGCTGCGGTTCGCGCAGGGCGTCGGGGTCGGCGGCGAATGGGGCGGCGCCGTCCTGCTGTCCAGCGAGTTCGGCGATCCGCGCCGCCGCGGGTTCTACGCCTCCGCCGCCCAGGTCGGCCCACCCGCCGGCAACCTCCTGGCCAACGGCGTGCTGGCGGTCCTCGGGGCGACGCTCAGCGAGGGCCAGTTCGAGTCCTGGGGCTGGCGGGTCGCCTTCCTGCTCTCCGGGGTCCTGGTCGGCTTCGGCCTGTGGATCAGGGCGAAACTGGAGGAGACCCCGGTGTTCAAGGCCCTGGAGGCCGAACACAGCCGCCCGCAGACCCCGGTCCGCGAGGTCTTCACCACCCAGCCCCGCGCCCTGTGTGCCGCGATCCTCTGCCGCGTCGGCCCCGACGTGCTCTACGCGATGTTCACCGTCTTCGTACTGACCTACGCCACCGACGAGTTGGGGATGTCACGCGGCTCGGCCCTGACCGCCGTACTCGTCGGCTCCTCGCTCCAGATCTTCCTCATCCCGCTGGCCGGCGCCCTCTCGGACCGCGTCAACAGGCGCCTGCTGTACGGCTGTTCCGCCCTCGCCGCAGGCGTCTGGCCATTCGTGTTCTTCGTCCTGATCGACGGCGGCAACCGCGTCCTGCTCGTCCTCGGCGTCGTCGTGGGCCTGGCGATCCACTCCCTCATGTACGGACCGCAGGCGGCCTTCATCGCCGAGCAGTTCTCGCCCCGCCTGCGCTACACGGGCTCCTCGCTCGCCTACACCCTCGCGGGCCTCATCGGCGGCGCGATCGCCCCGCTCCTGTTCACCGCACTGCTCAGCTCCTACGACAGTTGGGTCCCGCTGGCGCTCTACATCGCCGTCGCCTCGGCCGTGACCGTCATCGGCCTGTCCCTGGGCCGCGACTCGGCCCAGGCGGTGGACGAGGACGTACGACTGGCCGACGCCCAGGAGACCGAGCCCGCCGTGCGCGTCCCGTGACCTTCCACCTCCAACTCGCCCGAGAAAGGCGGCACTCCGTGCGCATCGCACTCGGCCAACTGGTGACCGGACCCGAACCCGAGAAGAACCTCTCGCTCATCGAGGACGCGACGACGCGCGCCGCCGAGGCCGGCGCCGACCTCGTCGTGTTCCCCGAAGCGTCCATGGCCTGCTTCGGCACCCCTCTGGCAGAGGTCGCCCAACCCCTTGACGGCCCCTGGGCCAACGCGGTCCGCGACATCGCGGCAGCCGCCGGCATCGTGGTGGTGGCGGGCATGTTCACCCCGGCCACCGACGGCCGGGTGACCAACACCCTGCTGGCCACGGGACCGGGCGTCGAGGCGTCGTACGACAAGATCCATCTCTATGACGCGTTCGGCTACGCCGAGTCCGAGACCGTCGCGGCGGGCTCGCGGATCGTGACGATCGACGTGAACGGCGTCCGACTTGGCCTTGCCACCTGCTATGACGTCCGCTTCCCGGAGCTGTTCCGGGCCCATGCCGACGCGGGGGCCGTGGCGACGCTGCTGGCGGCCTCCTGGGGTGCCGGACCGGGCAAGCTCGACCAGTGGGAGCTGCTGGTGCGGGCCAGGGCCCTGGACGCGACGGTGTGGGTGGTAGCCGTGGACCAGGCCGACCCGGCCGCCGAGGGTGCCGTCGTCCAGGGGACCGTGCCCACCGGCATCGGCCACAGCAGGGTCGTGGGCCCCGACGGGAGCGTGCGCGAGCACCTCGGCGCGCAACCGGGAATCCTGGTGGCGGATGTGGACGTGGACGAAGTGGCGGCGGTCCGTGAGAAGACCTCGGTGCTCGCCAACCGACGACTTGGGGTACAGCGATGAGCAAGCCGGAGTTGGAGTTCCACCTCCCCGCCGCGCCGTGGACTGCCCCGCCGGGAGCGGGAGTCGGCGTACGGGAACAGGTGCTGGCCGAGGATGCCCGAGGCGAGCGCCGCACCACACTCGTCCGCTGGGAGCCGGGCACCGACACCTCCGAACAGGGCGTGGCACACCACGAGTTCTGGGAGGAGGTCTACATCCTCGAAGGCGCTCTGCACGATCTGTCGCTCGACGAGACCTTCGCGCAGGGCACGTACGCGTGCCGCCCGCCCGGCATGCCGCACGGCCCGTGGACGGCACCCGACGGCGTCACCATGCTCGTGTTCACCTATCCCGCGGATACGGACATGGATACGGACTCGGGCACGGCGGCCTAACCGGCGAGCAGCACCTTCAAGGTCGAGCCCAGATGGTTGTCGATCGCCGCGCAGGCGGCCTCCGCGTCACCGGCGGCGAGGGCGTCCAGGATCGCCTGGTGCTCGTCCAGCACCGCTTCCTGGCGTCCTCGCTGGTTGAACAGGGCCACGACCCCGGCCCGGACCTGGCGGCTGCGCAGCCCGTCGTAGTGCCGGTCGAGGAGCGCGTTGCCCACGGCCGAGACGAGCGTCGCGTGGAAGAGATGGTCCACGGCGATGAACTCCTTGGCCTGGCTGGGGCCGCTCAACACACGCTGCCGCTCCAGGAGTTCGCCCAGTTCGCGCACGGGAGCCGTGCTCGCGCCGATGGCCTGCTGCGCCGCGTACCGCTCGACGATCCCGCGCAGCTCCATAAGCTCGCTGATCTCCCGGCCAGACAGCGGTGCGACCCGGGCACCCCGCTTCGGCACCAGCTCGACCAGGTCCTCGGCAGCCAGCAGGAGCAGCGCCTCACGGATCGGAGTGCGCGACACCCCGATCCGATCGGCGATGTCCTGCTCCGAGAGGAACGCGCCCTGCATCGCCGGATCCGTGAGCACCGAGTCCTTGAGGTACGCGTAGGCCTTCTCCCGACCGGATGTCACCGCTGCCCCCAGAGATCGCATACATCTTGTATACGGAAGTTACCACGGGCGTCGGCGGTCGGCTTGGGTGCGGCGGCCCTCGACGGGGAACCCTGGAGGGACATTCGGGAGGTCCCTCGTGTCTGCTTCGCGCCGCTCACAGGCCCACCCGCGATGTACCGCCGCCGAGCCGGAGAAGAACGTGCGCCGGCCTGAACGGCAGACTCCGCAGGATCGGCTCCATGGCCCTGAAGAGAGCATCGTCGTCCGGCCCGGAGGCGTGCACCACGGCTTCGCCTCCTCCGAACTCGTTGCACAATCTCACCGAGGTCTGGCATCCCGCTGTGCGGCGCCTACCGCCGCCCTACCAATCGATGTCGGTCAGCAGGAACGGCTCGTCCTCGGGCGCCCTCTTGCGGGCCCGCAGGGCTTGTTCGGCCGGTGCGCCGGCCGGTACGTGCAGGGGAGGGGCGGGGTCCTCGATCGTGTCGGCGACTGTGGCGGCCACGTCTCCGGGCTGACCAGAGGGCCGCGGAGCGCGGGGTGCCTGCGTGCGGGTCGTCGCCGAGCAATCGCCCTGTTCGGCGTCACCTTCAACGCCGGCCTCGGCCAGTCCAGGTGGGGGAGGAGAGACACCGGCGAGACGGACGAGCGCGCGCAACCGGGTACGCATCAGCGGCCCCGACCGACGGCTCCGAACTCACCGGCGAGGTCTGGATCAAGTTCGTGGCCGCGCCGGGCGCCGAGGCCGTATGGGCGTAGGCCCAAGGCCTCACCGCTGAGGCTCAGCCGTCACCCGGCACCGCCTCGTACGTCAACTCCCGTGCCACGCCAAGCTGTTGACCGAGCTCCTCATGAGGACCCGCGCCCTCACGTCGACTCCCGCTTCACCAACTCCGTAGGAAGTATCACCGCCGCCGTGTCCTCGCCCCCGATCTGCGCCAGCAGCACCCGCACCATCTCCGCGCTGATGCGGTCGAACGGCTGCCGCATCGTGGTGAGTTCGGGGCTGGACGCGAGCGCGGCGGGGGAGTCGTCGAAACCGCCGACCGAGACGTCCTCCGGTACCCGCCGCCCGGCCCGCTCCAACGACGTCAGCACACCCCGGGCCATCAGGTCCGAGGCGACGAACACGGCGTCCAGGTCCGGGACTTGGGCAAGCAGGCGCTCGGCACCCTTCTCGCCGCTGAGGCGGCTGTAGTCACCGGAGACGACGAGACGGTCGTCCACCTCGACGCCCGCCTCGGTGAGCACCTCCTTGTAACCGGCGAGGCGCTCGACACCGCCCGGGGTGTCCAGCGGTCCGGTGACCGTGCCGATGCGGCGGCGGCCGAGGGAGAGGAGGTGCCGGGTCATGTCCCGGGCGCCGTCCCGGTCGTCGGCGGCGACATAGCTGATCTTGGAGCCGAGCCCGATCGGCTTGCCGCACGCGACCAACGGCACGCCCGCCTCGCTCAGTTCCTCCGCCACCGGGCTCCCGGAGTGGCTGGAGACCAGCAGCACCCCGTCGACGTGCCCGGAGGTGATGTACCGCGTGATGCGCCGCCGTTCGTCCTCGGTGCCGGCCAGCATCAGCAGCAGCGGGATGTCGTGCGCTGCCAGAGCCTGGGTGCAGCCGCGCAGCAGGATGTTGAAGTTGGGGTCCTCGAAGAACTTCTCCTGCGGTTCCGTCAGCAGGAAACCGACCGAGTCCGAGCGCCCGGTGATCAGCGAGCGGGCGTGCCGGTTCACCACGTAACCCGTCCTGCGGATGGCCGCGTTGACGGCCTCCTGCGCGGCCGGACTGACATAGTGCCCGCCGTTGAGGACGCGCGACACCGTGCCCCGCGAGACGCCCGCCTCGCGCGCCACGTCATGGATCGTCGGCGCCCTGCGCCGACCCCCCGCATTGCTCATGGTCAAGACTCTACGGCTCCCGGACCGGAGCCAGAAGCAGCGACATGGGAGCGTTCACAGCAGAGAACCATCAGGCACCCTTGTCAGCAGTCATGGGCGTGCGATTATGTTGGGGCTGCGCTGTTGGGCGCGCTGTGTGCACGTTCCCAAATGATCGACTACGGGAGAGATCCATGCCGGAGACCACACCCAGGGGCCTCACCGGGCTCGCCTTCGGTGGGGACTACAACCCCGAGCAGTGGCCGGAGAGCGTCTGGCAGGAGGACGTCCGGCTGATGCGGGAGGCCGGCGTCACCATGGTGAGCGTCGGGATCTTCTCCTGGGCACTGCTGGAACCCGAGCCCGGTGTGTACGACTTCGGCTGGCTCGACCGGCTCCTCGACCTGCTGCACGAGAACGGCATCCGCGCCGACCTCGGCACCCCCACGGTCGCCCCGCCCGCCTGGTTCTACCGCGCCCACCCCGAGGCCCTGCCTGTCACCGCCGACGGCACCCGCTACGAGTTCGGCTCGCGCGGCGCGATCTGCCACAGCAACGCCGACTACCGTGCCGCCGCCGCGAACATCACCACACGGCTCGCCGAGCGCTACGGCGCCCACCCCGCCCTCGCGCTGTGGCACGTCTTCAACGAGTACGGCGTCCCCGTCTCCGCCTGCTACTGCGACTCCTGCGCCACCCACTTCCGCCGCTGGCTGGCCGGGACGTACGAGAGCGTCGACGGCGTCAACGAGGCCTGGGGGACTGCCTTTTGGGGCCAGCGTTACGCGGACCTGGGCCAGATCAACCCGCCGCGGCTCACCCCGACCGCAGTCAACCCGGCCCAGGCGCTGGACTACCAGCGGTTCGCGGACGCCACAATGCGCGAGAACTTCGTCGCGGAACGGGACATCCTGCACCGCCTCGCGCCCGGTATCCCGGTGACGACCAACTTCATGGCCGCCCTCAGCCAGTGCGAGTCCGTCGACTACTGGGCCTGGGGCCGCGAGGTCGACCTCGTCACCAACGACCACTACCTGATCACCGACGGCCGCCGCACCCACGTCAACCTCGCGATGGCCGCCGACCTCACCCGCTCGGTGGCGGGCGGCGCCCCCTGGCTGCTGCTCGAACACTCCACCTCGGGCGTCAACTGGCAGCCCCGCAACCCCGCCAAGGCCCCCGGCCAGATGGCCCGCAACGCGCTCTCCCACGTGGCGCGCGGCTCGGACGGCGCGATGTTCTTCCAGTGGCGCCAGTCCCGGCGCGGCGCCGAGAAGTTCCACTCGGCGATGCTCCCGCACGGCGGCACCGAGACCCGCGTCTGGCGCGAGGTCGTCGAACTCGGCGCGTCCGTCGACAAGTTGACCCCGATCAGCGGCACCCGAACGCAGGCCGACGTGGCCGTCCTGTGGGACTGGCAGTCGTGGTGGGCGCAGAAACTGGAGTGGCGCCCCAGCGAGGACCACGACGCCCGCGAGCGCGCCGACGCCTTCTACGAGGGCCTCTACGACCGCCACCTCACGGTCGACTTCGCCCACCCGGAAGCCGACTTGTCGGCCTATCCCCTTGTCGTCGTACCCGCCCTGTACCTGATGACGGAGGCGGCCGGCCGCAACCTGAAGCGGTACGTCGAGCGGGGCGGCACCCTCGTCGTCTCCTACTTCTCCGGCATCGTCGACGAGCACGACGCCGTCCACGAGGGCGCCTACCCCGGGCCGCTGCGCGACGTGCTCGGCCTGACCGTCGAGGAGTTCTCACCCCTGCTGGCCGGGGAGCGGGTCCGCATCACCGGCCCCGACGGCTCCGAACTCACCGGCGACGTCTGGACCGAGTTCGTGGTCCCGCACGGTGCCGAGACCGTGTGGACGTACGCCGAAGGCCTCACCGCCGACCACCCGGCCGTCACCCGGCACCGCCTCGGCGAGGGCACCGCCTGGTATGTGTCGACCCGGCTCGACGCCCACGGCCTGGACGCCCTGCTCGGCTGGGCGACCGAGGACGCCCGGATCGCCCCGCGCGCCGACCTGCCGTACGACGTCGAGGTCGTCCGCCGCGACGGAGAGTCGGGTGCCTACCTCTTCGCGATCAACCACAGCGCCGCGGACGTCAAGGTGCCGCTGGGCGCCGACGGCACCGAGCTGCTGACCGGTGAGCGTGCCGCGGGCCGCCTCGCGGTGCCCGCCGGCGCCGTGCGGGTCGTGCGACTCGACGGCTGAACGGACTCCCCTCCGCCCGCGAGAGCCGCGAGCGGCGGGCGGAGGGGGACCTTCCCGTTACTTGGGCTTGTGTGCCTGCTCGGCTACGGCGGTGTGGAACGTGTCGGCGGTTCCTCCTGCTCGGCGTCCGCCGCGTCCGCCGCGTCCGCCGCGTCCAGGTCTTCCGGCTGCACGCGGAACGACGCGTCCGGGTCGCCGAACCGCTCGCACAGCAGGCGGCCCACCAGGGCGCCGCCGTAGAGCACGAAGCCCACGCCGACCAGCCAGGACTCCACCACCAGGACCGTGCCGACCGGACCGTAGCTCACCGCGTTGGTGACCAGGAGCGGGGTGAACACCAGGTAGGAGAACCAGCGCAGGCCGACCAGGCCCGCCATCGTGGCGAGCGCGCCCGGGAGCAGGTAGCGCCATTGGACGTGGCGGTTGAGCAGGAAGTGCGGGCCCCACCAGAAGAACAGCAGGCCGGCGGCCATGCTCAGCAGGATGCGGGGCGTGCCCTCGAGGACATTGCGGGTCTGCACCTGCGCGTACAGGTAGACCATGAGCATGAACAGCCAGATCAGTTGCCGCCAGATGCGATGCCACGGGGCGCCGGTCGGGCGCCATACGCGCTCGTAGCCGTTCTGCACACTCGACGCGAAGGACAGGCCGAACAGTGCGAGCAGCCCCACGCTCAAGGCGCTGGTGGTGCCGATCACCTTGCGGGGCGGGGTGAAGACGTCCGTGAGCGCGCGGGCGGAGCGGCCGGACAGGTCCATGCCGTCCACCAGCCACAGCGCGAACCCGCCGTGCCCGAGCGGATCGGCAGCGGCCACCACGATCAGCAGGGGAGCCAGCGTGACCAGGGCGAGCGTCGCGAACCCCATGGCCCGGTGCAGGAGTTCCAACTCCCGCCCGCGCCGGTGGAGTTCGGCGAGTCCGAGTCGCTGCCACGCGGTACGCATCCAGCTCACCTCGGAGATCCCGCAGGGCGGGTGGCCGACCGTCTCATGAGGGCCCCCTTCTCACCGACCGGCAGCATGATCCGGGTCACCGGGAATACGCTCGGCAAACCTGACCCCAGACGTGACGTGGGGACGCGATGACCGGGAAGAGAAGCAAGCGTACGCGTACCGGTACGCCCTGTCCGACCCCACGCAGGAGGTTTTCGTGGACCGACCCGAGGCACTGTTCGCCCGCCGTTACGTCGCGATCGGCGGCCGTGGCCCGGAGGACGTGGTGGCCGACGCCCGTGGTCGGGTGCTGACCGGCGTCGAGGACGGCCGCATCCTCCGTCTCGACGGACTGCTCGACCCCGAGGCGGTGCGGGTGGAGACCCTCGCCGACACCGGAGGACGCCCGCTCGGACTCGAACTCCTCCCGGACAACGGCCTGTTGGTGTGCGACGCGGAACGCGGACTGCTCCGCGTCGACCTCGGCGACGGCTCCGTACGCGTCCTCGCCGACTCGGTGGCGGGGGAGCCGCTGCGGTTCTGCAGCAACGTGGTCGCGCTGTCCGACGGCAGCGTGTACTTCACCGTCGCCAGCCGTCGCTACCCGCTCCACCAGTGGCTCGGCGACATCGTCGAACACACCGGCACCGGACGGCTGCTGCGCCTCGCACCCGGCAGCGACACCCCCGAAGTGCTGCTGGAGGGGCTTCAGTTCGCCAACGGGCTGGCCCCGAGCGCCGACGAATCCTTCCTGGTGATCGCCGAGAGCGGCGCCTGCCGCCTCACCCGCTACTGGCTCACCGGGCCCGGGGCCGGCCGCGGCGAACCCTTCGTGGAGGATCTCCCGGGCATGCCCGACAACATCTGGCGCGCCGGACCCGACGGCCCGCTCTGGGTGGCGCTGGCCGGCCCCCGCGTGCCCCCGCTCGACGTCCTGCACCGTGGCCCGGACGCCGTACGGCACACCGCAGGACGTATCGCCGCGCGGGTGCCCTTCCGGCCCACGGGCATGATCGGGGCCCTCGCGGTCGACGACGAGGGACGCGTGGATCACCACCTCATCGCGCGCGGCTCTCCCTTCCGCATGGTCACCAGCGTGTGCGAGGCGGCGGGCCACCTCGTCCTGGGCAGCCTGCGGGAGCCCGGTGTCGCGCTGTGCGAGCCGCCCGCCCCGAAGTGACCCAGGCCCGCCACCGGCGTTAACCTGTTCCCCGGCCGCGATCACCCCTCGCGGCGCGGCGGTGGGGCCCGCCGTACCCGAACCGCGGCAGTGGTGCCGCCAACGGTCCCTACTTGTGAAGGCGTGTGCCCGCAGGGCCCCCGACGAGTAGGAGACGTACGGCCATGACAGCTCCCGAGGCCGAGAGCCTGCGCACCCGGCCACAGGCCCCGCGCCCGTCCGTCTGGCGCGGTCAGGGACCCGTGGTCGCGGTGGTCGCCCTCGGCGGCGCGATCGGTGCCGTGGCCCGGTATGCGGCCTCCCTGTGGTGGCCCGCCCGGAGCGGCGGATTTCCCTGGACGACCTTCGGGATCAATGTGGTCGGGTGCGCCGTGATCGGCGTGTTCATGGTGGTCATCACCGACATGTGGGCCGCCCACAGGCTGGTGCGGCCGTTCTTCGGGACCGGTGTGCTCGGCGGCTTCACCACCTTCTCGACGTACGCCGTGGACATCCAGAGACTGGTCGACGCGGGCCGTCCGCGCACCGCACTGGCCTATCTCGCCGCGACCCTGCTCGCGGCTCTCGCGGCGGTGTGGCTCGCGGCCACGGTGACCCGGCGCGTCCTGAAGTGGAGGCAGCGATGACCAGGCTGACCGGCGGCGCCCTGCGCGCGACCGTCTTCATCGGCGAGAACGACACCTGGCACCACAAGCCCCTCTACACGGAGATCGTCCACCGCGCGCACGCGGCCGGGCTGGCCGGCGCCAGTGTCTTCCGGGGCATCGAGGGCTTCGGCGCCTCCTCCCTGATCCACACCTCGCGGCTGCTGTCGCTCAGCGAGGACCTGCCGGTGGCGATCGTGATCGTGGACACCGAGGAGCGCGTACGGGCCTTCCTGCCGCAGCTCGACGAACTCGTCACCGAAGGTCTGGTGACCCTCGACGCGTGCGAGGTCATCCGGTACGTGGGCCGCACCGACGAGGCGGACGGGAAGGGTAAGAGGTCGTTGTGAACTGGCTGTTGGTCGTCGTGGGCGCCGTGGTCGGTGCCCCGCTCCGCTATCTCACCGACCGTGCCGTGCAGTCGAGACACGACTCCGTCTTCCCGTGGGGCACCTTCGTGGTGAACGTCACCGGCTGCCTCATCCTGGGCACGCTGACCGGTGCGGTGTCCGCCGGGGCGGCCGGCTCACATCTCCAACTCCTCGTCGGGACAGGCCTTTGCGGGGCCCTGACGACGTACTCGACCTTCTCGTACGAGACACTGCGGCTGACCGAGACGGGCGCGGGGCTCTACGCTGCCGCCAACGTCGTCGGCAGCGTGATGGCGGGCCTCGGTGCGGTATTCGCCGGGGTGGCGATCGCGCAGGGCCTGTGGGCGTAAGAGATCGGGCGGCTCCCGGGCCCGAGCGGCACGCTCCGGAGCGCTATTGTCTACAGCACTGTCGACCAACTCCCAAGAACTGGATCTCATGAGCGTCATCAGCGTCGGTCAGGCCGCCGTCCTCGGAGTCGTGGAGGGGGTGACCGAGTTCCTGCCCGTGTCCTCCACCGGCCATCTGAAGATCGTCGAGGGGCTGATGAAGATCCCCGTGGACGACGACGCCGTCGTCGGGTTCTCGGCCGTCATCCAGGTCGGCGCCATCGCCGCCGTGCTCGTGTACTTCTTCAAGGACATCGTGCGGATCGTGACCGCGTGGGGCCGTGGCCTGCGCAATCGCGAGGAGCGCTATCACCACGACTACAAGTTCGCCTGGTGGGTGATCTACGCGACCATCCCGATCGTGCTGGTGGGCCTCGCCGCGAAGCCGCTCATCGACGGCCCGCTCGGCTCGCTGTGGGTGGTCGCCGCCTCGCTGATCGTCGGCAGCGGTGTGATGTGGGCGGCCGACCAGATGGGCCGGCACAAGCGTGGTGAGGACGACACCACGTTCAAGGACGCGATGCTGGTGGGCAGTTCACAGATCCTCGCGCTGCTCTTCCCCGGCTTCTCCCGCTCCGGCGCCACCATGTCCACCGGCCTCATCCTCGACCTGGACCGCGTCGCCGCCACCCGGCTCTCCTTCTTCCTCGGCATCCCTGCCCTCACCGGCGCGGGCATCTACGAGCTGAAGGACGCCCTGGGGGCGGGCGTGGGCGCCGCCCCGCTGGCCGTCGGCACCATCGTGTCGTTCGTGGTCGCCTACGGCTCCATCGCCTGGCTGCTGAAGTTCGTCGCCAAGCACTCCTTCAACGCCTTCGTGATCTACCGGATCGTCATCGGCATCCTGCTGTTCGGGCTGCTCGGCGCGGGTGTCCTCGACAGCTGACACCGGGCGGACGACCGTCACGGAGGGCGTGCAGCCGGAATTTCAGGCCGCACGCCCTCTGAATTTTTCTTTTCCGATCGCTTGACAGCACTGTCCCGTCACCCGCAGGATCACGTCCGTGAACCTGTCAGACAGCCAGACAGGTGGAGTCGGACCGCGGCGCGTGAGCGCCATGGAAGCGGTGCTCGTCCACCTCCGCGGCGCCATCGAGCGCGGCGACTACGCGATCGGCGACAAGCTGCCCTCCGAGGCCGAGCTGTGCCGCACGCTGGAGATCAGCCGGCCCGTGCTGCGCGAGGCCCTGCGGGCCCTGCAGACCATGGGCCTGACCGTCTCCAAGACCGGCAAGGGCACCTTCGTCGTCGCCAACGCCGTCGAGGACCCCACCTTCGGCGACTACGCGGCCAGCGACCTCCTGGAGGTGCGCCGCCATGTCGAGATCCCGGTCGCCGGGTACGCGGCCCTGCGTCGCACCCCGGAGAACCTGGACCACCTGGCCCATCTCCTGGACCGCATGGAGCGGGAGACGGACACCACCGCGTGGGTCGCGATGGACACCCTCTTCCACCTCGCCGTCGCGGAGGCCGCCCAGAACCCGGTGTTCCGCCGGGTCATCGAGGAGATCCGCGACGCGCTGGCCCGCCAGTCCGCGTTCCTCAACGAACTCGGCGGCCGGCGCGAGCAGTCCAACCGCGAGCACCGGGCGATCGTCGAGGCGCTGATCGACGGCAGCGAGCCGGACGCCGTCGAGGCCATGTCCCACCACCTCGACCGGGTCGAGACGACCCTCACCGACATCGTGCGCCCCGCGCGCACCGACACCCCCACGGAAGGCGGACCCGAGGCGTGAGCGAGCAGTCCCTGCACGACGGCGTGCAGAAACGATCCGGCCATGTCGACGCCGGAGACGCCGGCTACAGCAAGTCCCTGAAGTCCCGGCACGTCAACATGATCGCCATCGGCGGCGCGATCGGCACCGGCCTCTTCCTCGGCGCCGGCGGCCGCCTCGCCGACGCCGGCCCCTCGCTCTTCATCGCGTACGCGGTCTGCGGACTCTTCGCCTTCCTCGTCGTCCGCGCCCTGGGCGAACTCGTCCTGTACCGGCCCTCGTCCGGAGCCTTCGTGTCGTACGCCCGGGAGTTCCTCGGCGAGAAGGGTGCCTATGTCGCGGGCTGGATGTACTTCCTGAACTGGGCCACCACCGGCGTCGCCGACATCACCGCCGTGGCCGTGTACACCCACTACTGGGGCATGTTCTCCGACATCCCTCAATGGTTGATCGCATTGATCGCCCTCGCCGTCGTGTTGACCGTCAACTTGATCTCTGTACGGCTCTTCGGCGAGCTCGAGTTCTGGTTCGCGATCATCAAGGTCAGCGCGCTCGTCGTCTTCATGCTCATCGGCATCTTTCTGCTGGCCACCCAGCACCCCGTCGACGGCCACACCCCCGGCCCGTCCCTGATCACCGACAGCGGCGGCATCTTCCCGAACGGCATGCTCCCCATGCTGCTGATCATCCAGGGCGTCGTCTTCGCCTACGCCTCCGTCGAACTGGTCGGCGTCGCCGCCGGAGAGACCGAGAACCCCGAGAAGATCATGCCGAAGGCGATCAACTCGATCATGTGGCGCGTCGGCCTCTTCTACGTCGGCTCGGTCGTCCTGCTGTCGATGCTGCTGCCCTGGAACAAATACAGCGCCGGCCAGAGCCCCTTCGTGACGGTCCTCTCCCAGATCGGCATCCCCGCGGCGGGCGGCGTCATGAACCTCGTCGTCCTCACCGCGGCCATGTCCTCGCTCAACTCCGGCCTCTACTCCACCGGCCGCATCCTCCGCTCCATGGCGATGTCCGGCTCCGCCCCCAAGTTCACCTCGGTGATGAGCCGCAACCAGGTCCCCTACGGCGGCATCCTGCTCACCAGCGGCATCTGCGTCCTCGGCGTCGGCCTCAACTACGTGGTCCCCGCCGACGCGTTCGAGATCGTCCTCAACTTCGCCGCCATCGGCATCCTCGCCACCTGGGGCATGATCATGCTCTGTCACCTCCTCTTCTGGCAGAAGACCGAGAAGGGCGAACTCACCCGCCCCGGCTACCGCCTGCCGGGCTCCCCCTGGACCGAACTCGTGACGCTGGCCTTCCTCGCCTCCGTCCTGGTCCTCATGTACGCCGACGGCGGCGCCGGACGCACCACCGTGCTGTGCCTGCCGCTGATCGCCGCCGCACTGGTCGCCGGATGGTTCGCCGTCCGCCGCCGGGTCGCGCACACCTCCACCCCGACGACCGACGCGTGAGACCCACGCCGTCCGAACCCCGACAGGCAGTGATGTACAGCAGTCCCCTCGCGGACCCACCCCTCGTCCGTGAACCCGTCCACGCACCCGTCGCCCACCTCATCCGCGACGGACTGATCGAGGGCATCCACCACGGCTCCGTCGTCGTCCTCGACACCGACGGACAGGTCCAACTCCAACTCGGCGACATCGAGGCCGCGTTCTACCCGCGCTCGGCGATCAAGCCCGTACAGGCCGTCGCCATGGTGCGGGCGGGGCTGCCGCTGGACGGCGAATTGCTCTCCCTCGCCGCCGCCAGCCACTCCGGCGAGGAACGCCACCTCGCCGGGACCCGGCGCATCCTCGAACTCGCCGGCCTCACCGAGGACGACCTGCGCAACGTCCCCGACCTGCCGTTCGACCCCGTCGTCCGGGACACCTGGGTGCGCGGAGGACGGCCACCGTCCCGGCTCGCCCAGAACTGCTCCGGCAAGCACGCGGCGATGCTGTACGTGTCGAAGCTCAACGGCTGGTCCCTGGACGACTATCTCGACCCCGCGCACCCGCTCCAGCAGGCGATCGCCGAGATCGTCGAGGACCTCACCGGGCAGCGGATCGCGCGGGTGAGTGTCGACGGATGCGGGGCTCCCTTGTTCTCCATCTCCCTGCACGGGTTGGCGCGGGCCGTGTCACGGGTCGTCACCGGCGCGCCCGGTACGCCCGAGGCGCGGGTCGCTGACGCGATGCGTGAGTACGCCGAGATGGCGTCCGGGTCCGGGCGGGACGTGGCCGCGCTGATGCGGGCCGTTCCAGGGCTGCTGGCCAAGGACGGGTTCGAGGGTGTCGAGGTC
This sequence comes from Streptomyces sp. NPDC005492, assembly GCF_040605995.1. Lineage (NCBI taxonomy): Bacteria > Bacillati > Actinomycetota > Actinomycetes > Kitasatosporales > Streptomycetaceae > Streptomyces > Streptomyces sp. NPDC005492. Next base: position 151,991 of record NZ_JBEXDX010000006.1, on the reverse strand, counting down.
GCCGCGTTGCCTGACGGGCGGGCCGTTGCCGTGAAGATCGCGGACGGGGCCAACCGGGCGCGAATTCCTGTCGCGGCGGCCGCGTTGGCGCGGGCCGGGGTGTCCCCCTCGCTGCTCACCGAGTTCGCGGGGGAGGCGTTGCTCGGGGGTGGGGAGCCGGTGGGGTGTGTGCGGCCTGTGCGGGCTCTGGACCCGGTGCCGCCGTTGTCCGCGTGTGCCTAGATCGCCCCAAGACTGTCCTTCGCCCCGTTGGAAAGAGGAGCTGTACCTTCATGGCCGTCGTAACGCGTCGCGAACATGATCTGCTCGGCGACCGGGACGTTCCCGCCGATGCGTACTGGGGTGTTCACACCCTGCGTGCCACCGAGAACTTCGCCATCACCGGGACTCCGATCTCCGCCTACCCGCACTTGATCAACGCACTGGCCGCCGTCAAGGAGGCCGCCGCTCTCGCCAACGAGGAGTTGGGGCTGCTCCCGCCGGAGAAGGCGGCGGTCATCGTCGCCGCCTGTCGGGAGATCCGGGGCGGCAAGCTGCACGACCAGTTCGTCGTGGACGTAGTGCAGGGCGGGGCCGGTACCTCGACCAACATGAACGCCAACGAGGTGATCGCCAACCGGGCGTTGGAGTTGCTCGGACACGGCAAGGGCGAGTACCAGTTCCTGCACCCCAACGAGGACGTCAACCTCGGGCAGTCCACCAATGACGTGTATCCGACCGCGGTCAAGATAGCGACGGTCTTCGCCGTCCATGGATTGATCGAGTCAATGTCTGTACTGGAGGACGCGTTCGCCCGTAAGGCCGTCGAGTTCCGTGACGTGCTCAAGATGGGCCGTACACAGTTGCAGGACGCGGTGCCCATGACGCTCGGTCAAGAGTTCTCCGCGTATGCCGTCATGATGGACGAGGATCGTCAACGTCTTGACGAGGCTGTGCAGTTGATCCATGAGATCAACTTGGGCGCCACGGCCATCGGCACCGGACTCAATGCTCCCGCCGGGTATGCCGAGTCGGCGCGGCAACACCTCGCCGGGATCACCGGCCTGCCGTTGGTGACGGCGGCCAACCTGGTCGAGGCCACGCAGGACTGCGGTGCGTTCGTGCAGATGTCGGGGGTGCTGAAGCGGGTCGCGGTCAAGCTCTCCAAGAGCTGCAACGACCTGCGGCTGCTGTCCTCGGGGCCGCGCGCGGGGCTGGGGGAGATCAACCTGCCGCCGGTGCAGGCCGGTTCGAGCATCATGCCCGGCAAGGTCAACCCGGTGATCCCCGAGGTCGTCAACCAGGTCGCCTTCGAGGTGATCGGCAACGACGTCACCATCACGATGGCCGCCGAGGCCGGACAGCTCCAGCTCAACGCCTTCGAGCCGATCATCCTGCACTCGCTGTCGGAGAGCATCACGCATCTGCGCGCCGCCTGTCTGACGCTGGCCGAGCGCTGTGTGGACGGCATCACCGCCAACACCGAGGCGCTGCGCGCGAGCGTGGAGAACTCCATCGGCCTGGTGACCGCGCTGAACCCGCACATCGGGTACACGGCCGCCACCGACATCGCCAAGGAGGCCCTCGCCACCGGCCGGGGCGTTGCCGAACTCGTCCTGGAGAAGGGCCTGTTGCCCGCCGAGACCCTCGCTGCCCTGCTGCGGCCCGAGGTCCTGGCCGGCAGCGGTCCCGTGGCCGTCTGACCGCGGACGCGCACCAGGACCGGCCCGGAGGCACAATGGTGATCATGCCCTCGTCGATGACTTTCCAGCCGGTCCTGGAGCGTATCGCCGGTGAGATCGAGCGGACGCCCGGGCGTGGCCGGCCCGCCGACTACATCCCGGCGCTGGCGGCCTGCGACCCGCGCAGCTTCGGCATGGCCGTCGCGGAGCCGGACGGCACGGTGTACGGCGTGGGGGACTGGCGGCAGCCCTTCTCCACGCAGTCCATCACCAAGGTCTTCACCCTCGCCCTCGACCTGGCCCGCGAGGGCGACGAACTGTGGGAGCACGTGGGCCGCGAGCCCTCCGGCAACCCCTTCAACTCCCTTGTCCAGTTGGAGTACGAGAACGGCATCCCGCGCAACCCGTTCATCAACGCGGGCGCGCTCGTCGTCACCGACCGGCTCCAGACCCGTACCGGAGACGCGGCGGGCGAGCTGCTGGCCTTCCTGCGCACGGAGAGCGGCAACCCGGGCCTGGACTTCGACAAGGGGGTCGCCGCCTCCGAGTCCGCGCACGGCGACCGCAACGCGGCCCTGGCCCACTTCATGAAGTCCTACGGCAACATCGACAACGAGGTACCCGTCCTCCTGGACCAGTACTTCCGGCAGTGCTCCATCGAGGCGTCCTGCGCCGATCTCGCCCTCGCCGCCGGTTTCCTGGCCCGGCACGGGAGTCGTGCCGACGGCAGCCGGCTGCTCACCCTCACGCAGGCCAAGCAGGTCAACGCGGTGATGCTGACCTGCGGGACGTACGACGCGGCGGGCGAGTTCGCCTACCGGGTGGGCCTGCCCGGCAAGAGCGGAGTGGGCGGCGGCATCATCGCCGTCGTACCGGGCCGGTGCACCCTCGCCGTATGGAGCCCGGGACTCGACGAGCGCGGGAACTCGGTGGCCGGGGTCGCGGCCCTCGACCGCTTCACCACGTTGACCGGGGTGTCGGTGTTCTGACCGGCGTCAGTCCAGGAACTCGTCCAGCAGCGGCGTGAGCAGCGATGTCCGCCGCATGAGGCTCATGTGCGTGGTGCCGGGCAGGACGGCGAGCCGTGCGTCCGGGATGAGCCGCTGCATCTCGGCGGCGTGCTCGACGCGCACGAAGTCCCCGTCGCCGACGACCAGCAGTGTGGGCGCGGTCAGCGCGCGCAGGTCGTCGGCGGTCCATGGCAGTGGCCCGTTCGCCGCCGCCGAGACCTTGGCCAGGAAGTCCTGGAAGTGCTCGGGGTGCGGGGCGACGGCCGCGTAGGCGTCGGCCATCTCCTGGAAGTCCGCCCGGCTGGGCAGCCGGGGCGAGCTGTAGTCGGGGGTGCGGACGTCGTCGTGGTAGCCGTCCTGGGCGTACTGGGTGGCCGCCAGTACGAGCCGTCCGACGCGCTCCGGGTGCCGGACCGCGATCTCCAGCGCGGTCAGTCCGCCGAGGCTGAAGCCGATGAAGTCGGCCCGCTCGAGGCCGAGTTCGTCGAGCAGCGCCACCACGTCGGAGGCGAGGTCCGGCACGGTCATCGGGCGGTCGGTGTCCGCGGTGCGGCCGTGGCCCTGGAGTTCGGGGGCGATGACGTACCGGTCGGCGGACAGCGCGGGAAGCACGCTCCCGAAGGTCAGACCGATGGTGAGGACACCGCCGTGCAGCAGCACCAGCGGACGCCGGCCCTTGTGTTCGGCGCCATGGATCTCGTAGTACATCTCCAGGCCGTTCACCTTGGCGTGGGCGGAACTGTGCGGCACGGTCATCACATCCGTTCGGTGAAAGCGGGTCATGGGGGAGACCGGTCGAGGACAGAGAACTCATCGGTACCGAGGCCTGATCACACGGAGGTCACGAGCAGTCCGCCGCACGGAGGGCGGCACGTCGCTTTCCCGCCATCCGGCGTTGACACGCTTGGCGAGTGTTGGCCATGGCTTTTCCCGTCGATCTCCGCCGCTGCCAGGTGCTCGGTCTGGCCGGAACCGCTGTCCTCGCCCTGGGCGGTGAGACGGCCGGAGCGCTCCCGGCCGAGGATCTCTTCTCCCCGGCCTCCGCGCAGGCCGCGCTGGGGCTGGTCGGGGTCTACTTCGGTGTCGTCCTGCTGATAGCGGCCTGGCTGCTGCTGGGCAAGCTGATCCGCAGCGCCGAACCGCCGACCCCGCGCTCCCTGCTGCTGGTCCTCGCCGTGTGGGCGACCCCGCTGCTGCTCGCGCCGCCGCTGTTCAGCCGGGACGTGTACAGCTATCTCGCGCAGGGCGCCATGGTCGACGCCCACATGGACGTGTACGCACACGGCCCCGCCACGCTCGGCGGCCCCCTCGCCGACGAGGTCGCCCCGCTGTGGAAGCACACCGGAGCGCCCTACGGCCCGGTGTTCCTCGCGATGGCCTCGGGGCTCTCCGGACTGACCCGGGGAGAACTCCCCGCCGGGCTCTTCGGGATGCGGCTCGTCGCGCTCCTCGGGGTGGGCCTGATGGCCGCCGCCCTGCCCAGGCTCGCCCGGAACAGCGGCGCCGACCCGGCCGCCGCGCTCTGGCTCGGTGCCCTCAACCCGCTCGTGCTGCTCCACCTCGTCGCGGGCGCCCACAACGACGCGATCATGCTCGGGCTGCTCGGCGTCGGTCTGGTCGCCGCCCTCGGCCGCTGGCCGGTCCTCGGCGCCGTACTCGTCACCCTCGCCGCCCTGGTCAAGGCCCCCGCCGCGCTCGGCCTCGCCGCGGTCGTGCTCCTCCAGATCCGCGCGGGCCACCGCCCCGCCAAGGCCGTCACCACGACCGTCGTCGCCTCCGCGGCCACCACGATCGCCGCCACGGCCATCGCCGGCACGGGCTACGGCTGGATAGGCGCCCTCGACACACCCGTCTCGGCGCACAACTGGGCGCTCACCAGCCTCCTCGGCCGCGCCACCGGCGCCCTGCTGGAACACCTGGGCAGCGATCTCGCCCCCTTCGCCATCCCGGCCTGGCACGCCCTCGGACTCGCGGTGACCGGCGCGGCCATCCTCGCCATATGGCTGCGGCTGCGCCCCAGCCCGGTCTACGCGCTCGGCCTGAGCCTCGCGGTCGTGGCCGCCTTCGGCCCGGCGATCCGCCCCTGGTACGCCCTCTGGGGCCTCTTCCTCATCGCCGCCGCCGCGCCCAGCACCTCCGTACGCCACCGAGTGGCGGCGGTTACCGGTGTCCTCGCGCTCGCCGTCCTGCCCAGCGGCGGCCCCGCCGACATCGGACAGCTCGTCCTGGCCGTCTCCGGCGGTGTCCTCGCGGTCGTCGTCCTGTGGCAGGCCCGCCTGGCGGCACAGGCCCCGGCCCTGGGACGTACGGCATGAGAACACCTCGCACCGACCGCGGCCGGCTCCTCCTGGTCCTGGCCCTCGCCACCGTGGTCGCCGTCTTCACCGCGACCGTCCCGCTGCTGCGCGACTGGTTCGACCTGCGCGTCTACTACGGCACCGTCCACACCTGGCTCCACCACGGCGGCCGGATCTACGACTACCAGGTCCCCGGGACGACGTACGGCTTCACCTACCCGCCGTTCGCCGCCGTCAGCATGGCCCCGATGGGATACCTCGGGCTCGGCACCGCGATCGCCGGCGCGCTCGTCCTCAACCTGGCGGCGCTCGCCGCCGTGCTGCGCATCCTGGCCGGGCCCGACTGGCGGCGTCACGGCTGGTTCGGTTGGGCGCTGGTGGCCTGCGGGCTGGCGCTGTTCGAGCCGCTGCGCGACACCTTCAGCTTCGGGCAGGTGAACCTCCTGCTGCTCGCCCTGGTCCTCGGCGACGGCTGGCTGCTCTCCACCGGCCGGGGCCGCTGGGCGGGCGTGGGCATCGGACTCGCGGCGGCGGTCAAGCTCACGCCGGCGCTCTTCATCGGCCTGCTGCTGGTGGCCAGACGCTGGAGGGCCGCCGCGGTCGCGACCGCCGTGGCCCTCGGGGCGACCGGGCTCGCGGCCCTGGTGGTCCCGGACGCCTCACGCTTCTACTGGACCCGGGCGATGTGGGACACAACCCGCGTAGGCCGCCTCGACTACGTCTCCAACCAGTCCCTGCAGGGCGTCCTGGCCCGGCTCGGCGAGACCGGCCGCCCCCTGTGGGCGACGGTCGTCCTCATCGTGCTGTGCGTGTGGGCGGTGCGGGCACGGCGTGCGGTCGTCGCCGGGGACTGGATCGCCGCGTTCGCGCTGACCGGGCTGACCGCCTGTCTGGTCAGCCCGATCACCTGGGTGCACCATCTCGTGTGGCTGCTGCCGTCCTTCGCCGTGCTGATCCGCACCGGGCGCCGGCGGATCGCGGGCGGCCTGTACGCGGTGATGTGCACCAGTGTCGTGTGGCTCTGGTTCAACGACGCCTCGGGCATCGACGGCTTCCTCGGCAGCAACACGTACACCTGGATCACTCTCGGTCTGCTGCTGTGGCTGCCGACAGGTCAGGCCTTGGACGACCGCGCGCCCCTGAGCCGCAACGCCACCACCACCGCACCCGCGCCGAGCGCCGCGGCGGCCACGATCGCCGCGGTCTCCGCCCAGCCCGGACCGTCGTCCTCCGGTACGACCGCGGCGGCCACCGGTACGGCGGTCACCGGCGCGGGGGCCGGACCCGGTGTCGGCCCGGCCCGCAACGCGTCCAGCGAACCCACCGGATCGACCCGCCCGACGGCCGCGAAACCCCAGTCGAGCAGCTCGCGCGCCTCCTCGTACACGGTGAAGCCACCGCCCGCCTGAGGGTTCATCACCGTGACGACGAGCGACCGCCCGCCCCGGCGCGCCGCCGCGACGAGCGTGTTGCCCGCGTGGGTGGTGTAACCGTTCTTCACGCCGATGAGACCGGGGTACGGCTCGACGCCGTCGTTGCCGGTCAGTAGCCGGTTGGTGTTGTGGATCGCGTACGAGGACCCGTCGCCCGGGAACTCCGCCTCGGCGGTGGAGCAGTACCGCGCGAAGTCCGCGTTGCGCAGCCCCTCCCGCCCGAACACCGCGAGGTCGAAGGCGGAGGACACCTGGCCGTCGGTGTCGTAGCCGTCCGGTGAGACGACATGGGTGTCGAGCGCGCCCAGGGCGCGGGCCTTGGCCTGCATCCGGGCGGCCGTGGCGTCCCAGCCGCCGTCGAGGGCTGCCAGGACATGTACGGCGTCGTTCCCGGAGTTGAGGAAGACCCCGCGCCACAGGTCGGCGACCTGGTACGTGTGGCCTTCCTCGATGCCGACCAGACTGCTTCCCTCGCCGATGCCGGCCAGGTCCTGCTCGCTGACCCGGTGTAGCAGGCCGCCCGGCAGTACGGGGAGGACGGTCAGGGCGAACAGGGTCTTCAGGGTGCTGGCGGGCGGGAGCCTGCGGTGTGCGTCGTGCGCGGCCAGCACGTCACCGGTGCCGGCGTCCGCCACCAGCCACGACAGGGCGGAGACGTCCGGGATCCCGGGTGCTCCGGGGTGCGGCCGGACCTGGGTCCCGGGGCCGTTCAGGAGCGCAGACGGCGGTGCCGCGGCTCCCGCTCCGCCCGGTGTGCCGGGACCCGACCCGGAGTGGGCCACCGCGGCGACGGGTGTGGACGCGAGGACACCCGCCAGGCAGAGGGCGCAGGCTGACACGGCGATCCGGGAGGGGAATCCGATAGTCATACCGCAAAGCTAGAAACGGAGGCGCCGTAGAAGGTGCTGGCCGGGCCGCGCGGGGCGAGCGAGCACCCGGATGCCCTAGTCCCACGGACGTGCCGGTCAGTCAGAAGGCAGCGTCGGCTGGATGCGCCGCAGGAAGGTCGCGTTGTCCGGGGTGTCCCGCATCCGCTCCAGCAGGGTCTCCAGGCTGCCCTGGCCGTCCCTGGTCTGCAGGGCCCGCCGCAGACCGCGTACGGCCGTCAACTCGGCCGGGGTGAGCAGGAGTTCCTCGCGTCGGGTGCCGGACGGGTTGATCTCGACGGCCGGGAACACCCGGCGGGAGGCCAGCTCGCGGCTGAGGCGCAGCTCCATGTTGCCGGTGCTCTTCAGCTCCTCGAAGTAGAAGTCGTCGGCACGGGAACCGGTCTCGACCAGCGCGGTGGCGAGGATGGTGAGCGAGCCGCCCTCCTCGGCGAGGCGCGCGGCGCCGAAGAACTTCTTCGGGCCGATCAGCGCGGTCGCGTCGACACCGCCGCTGAGGGTACGGCCACCGGAGGCGGCCGCGTTGTTGTGCGCCCGGCACAGCCGGGTCAGTGAGTCGAGCAGGATCACGACGTCCTCGCCGGCCTCGACGAGCCGCTTGGCCCGCTCGATGACCAGCTCGGCCAGCGCGATGTGCTGCTTGGGCGCCTTGTCGAAGGTGGAGGCGTACACCTCGCCGCGCACGGAGCGCCGCATGTCGGTGACTTCCTCGGGGCGCTCGTCGAGCAGCACCACCATGAGGCGGGCCTCGGGGTGGTTGCCGGCGACGGCGGCCGCGATCTGCTGGAGCAGCACGGTCTTGCCGGTCTTCGGCGGGGCCACGATCAGCCCGCGCTGGCCCTTGCCGACGGGGGCGATCAGATCGGCGACGCGTCCGGTGAGGCCGGCCGCCGGGTGTTCGAGGTGCAGCCGCTCACGCGGGTGCAGCGGAGTGAGGTCACGGAAGTGGCGTCGGCCGCGCAGCTCGGCGGGCGTGCGTCCGTTGACGAACGCGACCTCGGTCAGGGCGCGCTGCCCGCCGCGGACGCCTTCGACGAGGTCGCCCTTGCGCAGGCCGTGACGGCGGATCAGCGCGGGGGAGACCTGGAGGTCGGTGGGCGAGGGCGCACAGTCCAGTGCCCGCAGGTGCCCCTTCCCGTTGCCGTCGATGTCGAGGACACCGGTCGCGGTCTGGATACGGGGCCGTTCCTGTACTGGGGGTTCGAGTGTGGTGGTCATGATGGGTGGTCCTTTCAAGGACGGATGCATGTGTCATGCGGAAGGAAGGGGGAGAAGCCGCGAGCGGAGGGCGAACGAGCGCTCCTCGGGGCGGCGGGGAACATCACCTCGGGGTACGGCGGAAAAGCGCCGGTCACGAGATGGTGTGGAGAAGCCGATGAGCCGGTCGGGAATCGACGGGCCGTTCGGCGAAGGTGAAGTGGTACTGGCACCGGCGCCCACAGTGGGGCGTACACAAGTGCTGATCGCACCGTAGCACACCGGCTGCGACTCCGGCTGTGAGATACGGCTCAGCGGTTCGCCAGCAGGCCGTACAGGAGAGGGATCCGCGGCTCGGGCAGTCGCCACCAGCCGCCGGGAGTCCGGACCATCCGCGGCCAGCGCGGCCACGGGAGTTCGTCGCTCTCACGGAGCCGCCGGATGTTCAGTCCCGCTGTCGTCAACGCGTTGATGACCTCGTCTATTCCGTGCATCCACTCGTAACTGTCGGTCGCACCAGCGACAGCCGGACCGTCGGTGTACGTGAACGTCGCGTCCCGGCGCACGGGACCGCCGCCGCCCAGATAGTCGTGGCGCAGCACCAGTTCGGGCCCCTCGTCCGGAGCCGGCTTCGGGCCCAGCGAGTTGAGCAGGGGATGGAACTCGACCACGTACAACAGGCCACCGGGGCGCAGGAGTTGGGCCACGACATCCGCCCAGCGCGGCAGATCCGGCAGATAGCACAGGGCGCCCTTGCCGGTGTACACGACGTCGAACTGCCGCTGCCCCAGGGCCTGCACGGCGTCGTACACGTTCGCCCGCACGTAGCCGACGTCGAGGCCCGCCTCCGCCGCGATGGCGTTCGCGGCCGCCACGGACGCCTCGGAGAAGTCGAGGCCCATGGCGCGGGCCCCGCGCTGCGCGAACGCGAGGGTCTCGGTGCCGAGGTGGCACTGGAGGTGGAGCACGTCACGGCCGGTCAGGTCGCCGAGGTCGTCCCACTCGAAGGCGGCGAACCAGCGCTCCGGGTCCGGGTCGTCGTCGAGGCCGTAGAACCGGCTGGCGAGGTGGACGGGGGTGCGGGCGTCCCAGTTCGCCTGGTTGGCGCGCATCAGCCGAGCGTGCTCGTCGGTGCTCATGGGGACATCCTCTCGTGAACCGGTGAGGAGTTCCCCGCTCCGCGCCTCATACCAGCCATACAAACCCCCGATGGCCCTTCGCCGACCCATTTCTTGTTCTCGCCAATGGCCGTACCTACGCTGCCACCACCGCACTACGGCGGCACGGGACAAGGGACTTGGGAATCATGGGTCGACTGGCCGGGAAAATCGCTTTCATCAGTGGAACGGGGGCGGGAATAGGGCGGGCCGCGGCGCTGATATTCGCGGCGGAGGGCGCCGAGGTCTTCGGCTGCGACATCGACGAGGACAACGCGGCCGAGACCGTGGAACTCGTCGAGAAGGCCGGTGGAATCATGCGGTCGCTCGCACCCGTAGACCTGTCCACCGAGGCCGGCGCAAGGGAGTGGATCGAAGCCGGGATCGCGGCGTTCGGCGGGATCGACATCCTCTACAACAACGCCTCCGCGCTGCGGAACGGTCCCTTCGAGACGATGCCCGCCGAGGACTGGTACTTCACCATCAAGAACGAGCTGGACATCCCCTACTTCTGTACGCAGGCCGCCTGGCCGCATCTGATCGCGCGGGGTGGCGGCGCCGTCCTCAACGTCGCGTCCGTGGCCGCCGTGCGCGGGGCGCCCTTCATGCCGATGGTGCCCCACGGGGCCGCCAAGGGCGGGGTGTTGGCGATGAGCATGCACCTGTGCGCGGCCGGCGCCCCGCACCGCATCCGCGTCAACACCATCGCCCCGGGCATGACCCGCACCTCCGCCACCGCACCCTTCCTCGACGATCCGGACGGCCCCAAGGCCCAGTTGGAGGCGCGCATACCGGTCGGGCGCGTGGGGCAGCCCGAGGACATCGCACGGGCCGCCGCCTTCCTCTGCTCCGACGAGGCGGCCTTCGTCAACGGCGCCAATCTCATGGTCGACGGCGGCGACAGCGCGATGGCGGGCTGAGGCGCCGTGACCGTCCGACTCGACCACGTGGGCGTCAACGTACGCGACCTGACCGCCCAAACCGCCTGGTACAAGGGCGCGTTCGGCCTGAAGACCGTCTTCGAGTTCCACCTCGAAGGACCCGGTCTGCGAGGCGTCGTGCTGGAGCATCCGCGGGGCTGGCGCATCGAGCTGCTCGCCCGGCCCGGCTCCGCCCCCGGCCTTCGCGCGCCGGACCCGATGACCGCCGTACTCACCGAGGGATACGGGCACTTCGCGGTCACCACCCCCGAACTCGACCCCGTCCACGGCGCCTTGCTGGCCCAAGGAGCGGGCGAGGTCATGGCACCCGGGCCGTCCCCCGAGCCCGGAGTGCGCATGGCCTGGGTCAGCGACCCCGAGGGAAATCTCATCGAACTCATAGAGAAAAACGCAGAGTGAGGGCACGCACGATGACGGATTCGATCTCCTTGAAAAAACTGGACCCCGGAACACTCATAGCGTGCTGTCTCGCGGTCGCGGCGGCACAGTTGTGCATTACCGTTCCCTCGCCCATCAACGGAGAAATTCAGGCCGCATTCGGCGCCTCGGGTTCCCAGGTCGCCTGGGTCACCTCCGCCTTCATTCTCCCCACCGCGATTCTGGAACTGAATTTCGGTGTGGTGGGCGATCTCTTCGGGCGCAAGCGGCTGTTGGTCCTCGGCGGACTCGTCCTGGCGCTGGGTGAACTCCTCAACTCCACCTCGCAGAACATCACCATGATGTGGACCGGGCAGGCCCTGGCCGGCATCGGCGCCGCCGCGCTCTTCCCCAGCTCCCTGGCGGTCATCGCGGCGGCCACCCCGGACGGGAAGGACCGGGCGAAAGCCGTCTCCACCTGGGCGCTGAGCATCTCCCTCGCCTCCGCGCTCGGCCCGCTCTCCTCCGGGATCCTCGCCACGGTCGCCGACTTCCGGTGGGCGTTCGTACCGCCGGTCGTCCTCGGCCTCGTCGTCGCGATCGCCTGCCGGCAGCTCGTCACCGACTCCAAGGCACCCGAGGGCCGCGCCCTGGACTGGCCGGGCCAGATCACCATCGCCGTCGGACTCACCGCCCTGCTCTGGGGCATCATCGAGGGCGGCGACCGCGGCTGGGGCAGCGCGGCGATCGTGGGCTCGCTGACCCTGGCGGCCGTGGCACTCGCCGGATTCGTCGTCGCGGAGACCCGCGCGACCTCACCGATGTTCAACCTCGACCTGCTGAAGATCCCCTCGTTCGCGGCAGCCGCCGTCGTGGCACTGGCCGGCATGTTCGGCTTCATCGGCACCGCCTACTGCGTGTCGATCCGCCTCGGCGCGGTCATGCACCTGAGCGCGCTGCGGGCCGGAATGCCGTTCGTGATCCTGCAGTTGATCCCGCTGCTGCTGGCACCGGTGCTCAGCAGGATGCTCACCCGCGTGGATGCTCGCTGGCTCCTGATGGGCGGCCTGCTGCCCATGGCGGCGGGACAGTTCTGGATCGCCGCCCTGCCCATCACCACCACCTCCCTCGCGGCCTTCATCGGCCCGGTGCTGCTCCTGGGTATCGGCTTCATCTGCGTGGTGTCCTCGTTGACCTCCGCCGCTGTGAACGCCGTACCGATCAACATGACCGGCATGGCCAGCGGCGCGACGAGCCTGGTGCGCGAGTTCGGCCAGGGCCTCGGCCCGGCCGTCATCAGCACCATCGCGATGAGCGCTGCCTCCTCCGCACTCGTCGGCAAGCTCAGCGGCGCCGACGCGGGCATGGAGAAGGCGGCCGGACCCCTGGCCGTCGTCAACGCGGGCAGCGCCCAGGCCAAGGCCGCCGCGCAGACCGCCCTCGGCCACGGCATGGCCCTCGGCGTGGTGATCTGCGGCTGCGCCTCCCTGCTGGGCGCGGTGGTCACCCTGCTGCTGGTGCGCAGGAACACCGAGCGCTCGACCGTGGGGGCGGGGGAGCCGTCGGTGCAGGCGGCGACCGCGTAAACGCTTACGTCGGAAGGGGGCCGGGGCCTGTGCCCCGGCCTCTCCGTGTTTTTCCGCGCGGGGTGTCGATTCGTCTCGGCCGTGTTCGTCGGTGGGGTGTAGGAAGCTCATGAGGACCGGGAGGAACCATGAAGTACATGCTGCTCGTGTGCGGCGACGACACGGCCGACAGCTCCGGGATGGCACCCGTCGAACCGTGGGTGGAGGACCTGGGCGACCGCAATGTACGGCTGCACGGTCACCGCCTCGCGCTCCCCGCCGACGCCGTCACCGTCCGGGTGCGCGGCGGCGAGGTGCTGCGCACCGACGGGCCGTTCGCGGAGACCAAGGAGTACGTCGCCGGATTCGACATCCTGGAGTGCGACACCCTGGAAGAGGCCGTCGAGGCCGCCGCCAAGCACCCCGTCGCCACCATCGGAGCGATGGAGGTGCGCCCCTTCTGGCCCATGGACGGCGAGGAGGAGGGCGAGCCCGAGATCCGCGCGCTCGACGCCGAACTGACCGAGGCCCTCCGCGAGCGGGACGCGGACCGCGTCCTCGCCTGCTACGCCCCCGACGTGACGGCCTTCAAGGGGGGCACCGAACGGCACGGGACCGCGGCCCTCCGCAAGGCCGTGGAGGACGTCCTCTCGGACGTGACCGGACCCCTGACCCGCGAGGTGCTGGAGTTCCGCGTCCACATCGACGAGTCCATCGCCTTCGGCAACGCCCTCGTCCGACTGCGCGGCACCCGCACCGACGGCGGCCCGCTGAACGACGTCCTGCGCGTGACCACCGGCTACCGCAACGCCGGCCCGCGCTGGCAGATCGTCCACGAACACGTCTCCACCGAGACATCGACCGAGGAGCGGTCATGAAGTACGTCCTGCTCATCTGCGCCCCCGTCGACGGCGAGGAACTCAGCCCCGCCGAGATCGCCGACGACCCCCGCTTCACCGCCTACATCGACGAGGTCCGCGGCCGCGACCTCATGCGCGGCGGAGCCCGGCTGCGGCCCGCCAGCGACGCCACCACCGTGCGCGTCCAGGGCGACGAAGTCCTGCTCACCGACGGCCCGTTCGTCGAGTCCAAGGAGTACGTAGCGGGCATCGACATCATCGAGGTCGCCGACCTCGACGAGGCGATCTCGCTCGCCTCCCGGCACCCCGCCGCGCTCGCCGGCGGCTCGGTCGAGGTGCGGCCGGTCTGGGAGTGAACGTGCCCGATGTCGAGAAGGCGGTCGCCGCCGCCTTCCGCGAGGAATGGGGCCAGGTCGTCGCCACCCTGATCCGGGTGACCGGCGACTGGGACCTCGCGGAGGAGTGCGCGCAGGACGCCTTCGCCCAGGCACTCGACCGGTGGCGGCGCGACGGAATCCCGCGCCGCCCCGGCGCCTGGCTCACCACGACCGCCCGCAACCGCGCCCTCGACGTACTGCGCAGGGAGGCGGTCGGGGCGGCCAAACTGCGGGAGGTCGCGGTGCTGGCACGGGACGAGGGACCGTACGACCCGGAGTACGAAGGCGACGACAGCGGGGTCCACGACGACCGGCTGCGGCTGATCTTCACCTGCTGCCATCCCGCGCTGCCCATCGAGGCCCGGGTCGCCCTCACCCTGCGCACCCTCGCGGGTCTCACGACCCCGGAGATCGCCCGCGCCTTCCTCGTCCCCGAGGCGACCATGGCGCAACGCCTGGTGCGCGCCAAGAAGAAGATCCGCAACGCCGGCATCCCCTACCGTGTCCCGCCCGCGCATCTGCTGCCCGAGCGCACGACGGGCGTACTCGGTGTCGTGTACCTCCTCTTCAACGAGGGGTACGCGGCCACGTCCGGCACCGACCTGGTCCGCACGAACCTGTGCGCCGAGGCGATCCGCCTGGCCCGAGTCCTCTCCCGTCTGATGCCGGACGAGCCCGAAGTGCTCGGCCTGCTGGCGCTGTTGCTGCTGCACGACGCCCGCCGCCACACGCGCGTGGACGCAGAGGGCGAACTGGTCACCCTGGAGGACCAGGACCGTACGGCCTGGGACCGCACCGAGATCGACGAGGGCGCCGCCCTCCTGGAGAGGGCCCTCCGCCGGGGCAGGCCCGGCCCCTACCAGATCCAGGCCGCCATCGCCGCCTGCCACACCACCGCGCCCACCGCCGCCGACACCGACTGGGCCGATATCGCGGGCCTGTACGGCGAGTTGGAGCGCTTCGTGCCCTCGGCGGTGGTGCGCCTGAACCGAGCGGTGGCCGTGGGCATGGCGGACGGAACGGAGGCCGGACTCACCCTGGTCGCGGAGCTGGAGCGGGGCGGTGAATTGGCCGACTACCACCTGCTGCCCGCCACCCGTGCCGACCTGCTGCGGCGCGACGGGCGTACGGCGGAGGCGGCCGAGGCGTACGAGCGGGCGCTGGAGCTGGTGGAGAACGGCGCGGAGCGGAGATTCCTTGAGAAGCGGCTCCAGGAGTGCCAGGCACCCTGAGCAGCAGCTCCCTCAAGCGGCGCGATCAGCTACGACGGCGCCGCAGCCGACCGACAACCCGCTGCGCACCTCCAGCGGAGCGCTACGCGTCCAGCGCGTTCGTGATCGCCTTCACCCCGCCGTGCGCCGCATACCCCCCGTCCACCGTGATCTCCGCCCCGTTGACGTACGACGCCTCGTCCGACAGCAGATAGACGACCAGCGGCGCCACCTCGTCGACCGTGCCCGCCCGGCCCTGCGGGGTCAGGGACAGATGGGCCTGGACGAACACCGGGTTGGCGGACGCCATCAGCGGGGTCTCGATGTAGCCGGGGTGGATCACGTTCGTACGGATGCCGCGCGGGGCCAGCTCCAGCGCGGCCACCTTGGACAGGCCGCGCAGCGCCCACTTGCTGGTCGTGTACGCGACCGCGTGATGCGCGGTGAGACCCGCGACCGAGCCGACGTTCACGATGGAGGAACCGGCCGGCATCAGCGGGGCGAGAGCCTGGATACCGAGCAGCGCGCCCGTGGTGTTCACCGCGAACGCCCGGTTCCAGTCCGCGAGTTGGACGTCACCGAGCCGCGCCCGCATGGGAATGCCCGCGTTGTTCACGAGCCCGTGCACGACGTCCAGCCCGGCGGCGAGGTCCGTCCAGCCCTCCGGCGACGACACGTCCAGGTGCCGATACCGCACGTCGAGGCCGTCGGCGCGCAGGGACGCGGCCAGTTTCTCGCCCGCCTCGTCCAGGACGTCGGTCGCCACCACGATCGCTCCCTCGCGGGCGGCGGCCGCCACCTCGGCGGCTCCCTGGCCCTGCGCGGCCCCGGTGACGACGACGGTACGACCGGCCAGACGCGTGCGGCTCACGATTGCCTCCAGGGGGTGCGGGATGTCTCCCGCCCACGCTAGGAAGCCGGGGTCAGCTCCGGAAACGCACGATCGGCATGGGTGGCATCCGCGCCGGCGATCTCCCGGGCCACCGGATCCTCCAGCGACGCGCCCACCGCACGGACCGTCTCCCGCAGCCAGCGGTGCGCCGGGTCCGCGTGCCGGTTGTGGTGCCAGTACATGGCCTCCACCAGGGGTACGTCCGGGAACGGCGTCGGTACGACGGCGCAGCGCGCGAAGCCCTCGTAGCGCCGGGCGAGCCGCTCGGGCACGAGGGCGACCAGGTCGGTGCCGCTCATCAGGAACGGCAGCACGCTGAAGCCGGGCGTGCTGACCTGCACCCTCGGTGTGATGCCGAGGGTCTCCAACTGCCGGTCGGCGGGCGTGAGTTTGCCGATCCCGCAGGCCGCGTGGGGCATCTCGGCGAGGTCCCGCAACGAGAGCCGCCCGTCCACCAGACGGGGGTTGTCCGGGTCGACGAGACACACGAACCGGTCGTGCATCACGGCCTCGCTCACTCCCGGCAGTTGGTAGCCGAGGGGCACGATCATCAGGTCGTGGCAGCGCAGATGGGTCTCCGTCTCCAACTGCCCTACGACGATCGGGTGGAAGTCGATCCGGATACCGGGGGCCTCCCGAGCGAGGGCCCGCAGGAGCGGTTCCACGAACATCGACATGACGTAGTCGGACATCACGACCGAGAACCGCTGCCGACTGCGCGCCGGATCGAAGTGACGGGTCAGCGACAGCGCCTCCTCCGCCTTGTGCAGGGACGACTGGACGACCGGCAGCAGCCGCTCCGCGAGCGGGGTCAGCTCGTACTCGCGGCCCACCCGCACCAGCAGCTCGTCGTTGAAGTGCCGCCGCAACCGGGCCAGCGAGCCGCTCATCGCGGACTGGCTGGTCGACAGCCGCACCCCCGCGTGGGTGACGTTCTTCTCCTCCAGGAGGGCTTCCAGCGCCACCAGAAGATTCAGGTCGATCGCTCCCAGACCCATGCGTGTGTCCTTCCGGCCGCGTCATTGAAGCTCGGTGAAACCGGAGCGTAACGACCGGGTTCCCGCCGAGGAAGAGGCCGGGCGGCAAGTCACAGGGATCCGATACATGCCATCGGATCCCTGGATGTGTGCAGGTCGGAGCGGTTTCGCGGTGGGGCTACGGCCGAGGGGTCCGGCCGCGCTTGCGGGCGCGCGGCAGATACACGTCCCTGCGGCCCGGCACAACCCGGTTGGAGAGGGTGCCCAGGCGTTCCACCGCGAGCGTCACCTCGTCGCCCGGCCGCAGCGGCGGCGGGGTGCGCTCGCCGACCCGGCCCCAGAACTCCGCCAGCGCGCCCCAGCCGCAGGTACCCGAGCCGAGGATGTCCCCGGGGCGCACCCAGGCGTCCCGGGAGGCGTAGGCGATCATCTCCTCGAAGGTCCAGGAGACGTTGGCCAGGGTGTCGCGGCCGATCAGCTCACCGTTGAGGGTGACCGTCATCTCCAGATCAAGGAAGCCGTCCGGGTCGCGCCGGTCCTCGACCTCGTCGGCGGTGACCAGACAGGGGCCCAGCGTGTTCGCGAAGTCCTTGCCCTTGGAGAAGCCGAGCCCGAGGTTCTTCTCCGGCTTCTGCAGATCCCGCGCCGACCAGTCGTTGAAGACCAGGTAACCGACGATGTGCTCGCGCGCCCGCTCCGGCGTGAGATCACGTCCGCTCCGGCCGATCACCACACCGACTTCCAACTCGAAGTCCAGCACTGAACAGCCCGCAGGCACCGGCACGTCGTCGTGCGCGCCGTACGCGGCATGGGGGTTGGTGAAGTAGAAGTTGGGCGCCCGGTACCACTCCTCGGGTACGTGCTCCAGTCCGTCCAGGGACTTCGAGACTCCCTCGATGTGCGCCTCGAAACCGACGAAGTCCCGGATGGAGGGCGGCTTCAGCGGAGGCAGCAGCCGCACCTGATCCACCGTCAAGTCACTTGGCCGGCACAGCGCTTCGGTGCCGGCCGCGTGCAATACCTCCTGTTCCAGCAGGGTCAGTACGGTGACTCCCTCGGGCAGCGGATGGATTGTCCCGTCCCGGACGGCTCCGGCGCGCTCCACGCCCTCGTGCTCGTATGTCGCGAAACGCATCGCTCACTGCTCCCAGTGGTTGGTGTTGGTGACGGTCCCGGCGCTCAGATAGCCGGCGAAGAGCCCCTTGGGGTCACGTGCGGACCGGATCTCCCGCAGCCGCCGCCACTGTTCGTCGCCCATGAACCTCAACTGCCGCACGGTGAAGTCCGAGTCGCCGAGGTACTGGCCGGCCGTGACCGGCCGCATGTCCGCCATCGCGCCGTCCAGCCAGGCACGCAACTCCGCGTCCCGGGACGGGTCGTCGTGGACGACATAGGTGGCGCAGTAGATCTCCGACTGCAACGAGAAGGCCATGTCGGGGAGTTGGCGCAGCGGCGCCATGGAGAACCAGATGGTGAAGGTCTGCCGGGTGGGGTGCTCGGTGAACGCCCTGCGGATCGCCGGTACGACCTCGTCGGCGGGGCCGGTCAGCCAGGCGTTGTCGACCAGATAGCGGTGACCTTCCGGGTTGGCGGTGCGCTGACCCGTCAACTGCTCCGCGATCGTGGTGTGTTGGGCCTCCACGCGGAACAGTGCCCGGTCCGCGTACGGGTTCGCGTGCAGCGGCGCCAGCGCCTCGGCGGCCTCCTCGGCCGTGTCGGTCATCGACACGCCGGTGACCAGCAGCACCGGTTCGTCCAGGTCGGGCGGTGTCTGGGTGAGCGCGACGATCTCCACCAGGTCCGAGACGGTGTGGTGCATACCGTGCAGCCAGGTCATGACCTCGTCGAACAGGCCCAGCGGATACGCGTGCACGGTGTGGCCCAGGTGCTTCGGCAGCGGGCGCGTGCGCAGGTGGAAGCGGGTGACAATGCCGAAGAAGCCCGGTCCCGCGCCGCGCGCCGCCCAGAACAGGTCGCTGTGCCGGGTCTCGTCGGCGCGCACCAACTCGCCCTCGGCGGTGACCACATCGATCGCCACGATGTTCTCCGCCGCCCAGCCCCAGCCCCGCGCGTTCCAGCCCTGCCCGCCCTGGAGCAGGAAACCGCCGATGCCGACGGAGGGGCAGTGTCCGCCGTTGAAGAAGCGCCCGAACTCCCCGAGATAGGGGTTGAGTTCGTCGCCGCCCTTGACGCTGGGGGTCGCCGTCACAAGGCCGGTCCGTGGGTCGTAGGCCATCTCTCGGAAGCCCCCGAGGTCGATCAGCAGCGCGTCCTCGCGCACCGACCAGGCGGCCCAACTGTGCCCGCCGGAACGGACGGAGACCTGCCAGCCCCGCTCCAGGGCGAGTCGTACCCCCTCCACGACGTCCCGCTCCGACTCGGCCATCAGGACGGCGGCCGGTGAACGGTCTTGCGGGACACGGGCGTTGAAGATCCGGCCGAAGCATGCCTCCTCGAAGTCCTCGTCGTCGGGGAGGTGGAGGGTGCCGGAGAAGCGGTTCCCTCGCGGGGGTTCGGGGGTCGTCCCCCGATTGAATGCAGCCATGTGCGGGCTCACTTGATCGCGATCGGGTTGACAGGGGCGCCCACCGCGCCGGTCACCGGCAGTGGTGCGGCGACGAGCAGGAACTCGTGGACGCCGTCGGCCGCGCAGTCCTCGGCCAGTGCCTCCAGGTCCCACATCTCGCCCAGGGGGAGGCCCATGTTGGGGATCGCTATCTGGTGCAGCGGGGACATCGCGGGCTGCGGGAACTCGTACGGCCGCACCTCAAGTCCCCAGGTGTCGGAGGCGATCGCCGCGATCTCCGTGCGGTGCAGCCAGCCGAGGGTGGTGAAGGAGAGACCGGGCGCGTCACCGGCGGCGTAGCCGCCCCAGTCGCCGAGCCGTCGTACGCGGCCGAGTTGGCCGGTGCGGATCAGGACGAGGTCGCCGCGGCGGACCGACGAGGTCGCGCCCTGCGCCTCGATCGTGGCCCGCAGGTGTTCCTCCAGGATGGGGAATCCGTCCGGGAGTTCACCGTGTTCGTCGCCGATGGTTCGGCCCACGTCGAGGAGGACTCCGCGGCCGGTGAAGGCGTCCTTCATGTGCTCGATGCCGGTGACCGAGTCGCCGTCGCCGTTGACGATGGTGCACGGACGGCCGTTCCACGCCTGCTTGTTGTCGTAGATGTGGCCGAGGCCGTCCCACTGCGTGGAGGCCTGCAAGGGCATCACGACATGGTCGTCGGCGCCGCCGAAACCGTGCGGGAAGCCCTGGGTGCCGGCCGCCGCGTCGGAACCGGTGTCCTTCATATAGTGGACCGGGTTGATACGGCCGCGGAAACCGCGCTGCGGGCCGGACTCGTTGAACTCCTGGGCGAGCGAGAAGGACCGCCCGCGACGCACCAGGCCCGCCGCGTGGGCGCGGATCGCGTCGTCGACGAAGTTGAGCGTGCCGAGCACGTCGTCCTCACCCCAGCGGCCCCAATTGCGGTAGGCGGAACGGGCCTTGGCGAGTTCTTCCTCGATCGGACCGAGGGCACCTGCGGTGGTCATCGGATACGTCCTTTCAGCAGCAGGTCGAGGGCGTTGCCCCCGGCGACGGCGGCCCGGTCGGCCGGGTCGAGCCCGGCCGCGTCCAGCCGGGCCACCGGGTCGTCGACACCCATGTCGAAGGGGTGGTCGGTGCCGAGGACGACCCGGTCCGCGCCGACCTCCTCGACGAGGTGCCGCAGTGCGCGCGGGGTGTACACCAGCGCGTCGAACCACATCCGCCGCAGATAGGCGCTGGGCAACTCGACGCAGCCGCGCGCGTCCTGGCGTACCCGCCAGGCGTGGTCGGAGCGGCCGATGTACGTCGGGAGGTAGCCCCCGCCGTGCGCGGCCACCAGCTTCAGGCGGGGGAAGCGGTCGAGGACGCCGGTGAAGATGAGATGCGAGAGCGCGACCGCCGTCTCGACCGGCTGACCGACCGTGTTGCCCAGGTAGTTGGTGGCCAGCCGCTCGCCGAGGGAGCAACCCCAGGGGTGCACGAAGACGACCGCGCCCAGCTCCTCCGCCCGCTGCCACACCGTGTCGTGCGCGGGGTCGGCCAGTTCGCGGCCGCCGACCGTCGTGGAGACGCTGATGCCGTACAGGCCATGGTCGTTGACAGCCTGGTCGAGCAACGCGACGGCGAGGTCGGGGTGTTGGAGCGGGACCGTGCCGAGGCCGTACAGCCGGTCGGGTGCCACGGCGCAGTGGGCGGCCACGGCCGCGTTGACGGTACGGGCGAGGTGGATCGCGAGGTCCGGGTCCGCCCAGTAGTGGTGCATCGGCATCGGGCCGACCACCTGGATGTCCACGCCCATCGCGTCGAGGTCCAACAGGCGGGTGGTGACATCCGTCAACCTGGGGGCCAGGCGCTGGAGTTGGGCGCGGTTGACGGCCAGGGACGCGGGGGAGTGGGCGCGCTGCTCGGCCGTGAGCTCGGTGGCGAGACCGGGTGTGCCTGCGACCAGGGCGTCGGCGGCGGGGACGGCGAGGTGGCCGTGGAAGTCGACCACGGGTGAGCCGGTCATGCGGCGGCCGTCAGGTTGTCCAGCGTCTCCGACATGATCCGGGCCGGGTCGGCGCCGGGTGTGCCGGGATGGATCTCCCAGTCGGCGAGCTGGAGGGAGTTCTCCAGGACCATCCGCACCCGGGGCAGCCGTCGGGCCATGAAAACGTCCAGTGCCTTCTCCGTCGACTCGTCGCTCGTCACCAACTCGGCCAGCAGCACCGCGTCCTCCATGCACATGGCCGCGCCCTGCGCGATCAGCGGTGGACAGGCGTGCGCGGCATCGCCGATGACCATCGCGCGGCCCCGGTGCCAGGGCTCGTCGACGAGGATCGCCTCGATCCAGCGGTAGTCGACGGGCGTGTCGTCCGGCAGTGAGGCGAGGATCTTGCCCCAGGTGCCGCCGTACCCGGCGCCGCGCTCGCGGAGCAGGTCGAGCGGGGCGCGGGGGCCGATCAGGGAGGTGTCGAGGTTCTCGTCGAGGAGGTAGGCGTAGCACTGGTCTGGGGAGATCGGGCTGTAGCCGGCCTTGAAGCGGGGGCCGCCGTAGTACACCTCGGCGCAGTCCATCACCGCCGGGCGGTCCGCGACGACCCGGAAGATCGACATGCCGACGGGGCGGGGCCCGGCATCGATGCCGATCAGCGCGCGCATCGCCGAGTTGATGCCGTCGGCGCCCACGACCAGGTCGTAGCGGCCGGTCGAGCCGTCCGTGAAGGCCACATCCACGTGGTCCGGCGACTGGTCGAGCCGGTCCACGCTCAGTCCGAGGCGGACCCGCACCCCGTGCGCGTGCACCGCGTCGCACAGCGCGTCCTGCAGATCCGAGCGCAACGCGCCCGCCGTGGACGGCAGTTCGGGCCCGCCGGTGTGCGGGGTGTTCAACTCGGTGATCAGCACGCCGTCGGCGCGGCGCAGGCGCAGGATGTCGAAGGGCACCGCCCGGGCCAGCACCCGGTCCAGGACACCCACGGAACGCAGCGCCTTGAGCGCGTTGCCCTGGACGGTGATGCCATGGCCCACACCGAACCACCGCGGAGAGATCTCGACGAGCTCCACCTCGGCGCCCCGCTGGGCGAGCGCGAGACACAGCACGCTTCCGGTGATGCCGCCGCCGACGACGAGCACCTTGTGTACGGGCATGGGCGATCCTTGCGAACGTAGAAGAAAAGGTATGGGGGGCACCCGTCACCCTGAGAAGCGCGGGCCGAGCTCATGGAAGTGCTCGACGACCGGCGGTTCGGCGAAGAACGGTCCGACCAGGGCCCGCCAGCGCGCGAAGGCCTCGGACTCCCGGAAGCCGACCATGTGGGCCGCGACCGTGTCCCAGCCGACCAGCAGCAGGAAGCTCGTCGGCCGCTCCGCACCGCGCAGCAGCTCGGCCCAGCGGAAACCGTCGGCCTCGGCCAGCACCTCACGCGCCTTGCCGAACGACTCCGCGAACTCCCGCTCCCGACCCGCCTCGACGGTCAGCTCGGCATGCTCGACTATCACGTTCTTCTCCTCGGGAAAGTGGGTGCTCCGAGCCTGCGTGGGCGGTCGATCCACGGTCAACGGATCGAGGCATCGGCAAGGGGGACGGCATGCATCCCGTACGGCGATGGAGCCGCCACGCGGCGGAGCCGCACATTGATGCGGTGAGGGCCCGCGCGGCCGGCGATGGCAGGCATCGCGGATCCCCATTTCCGCCGGGTCCCCGGGCTGCCTAGCGTCGAGAGCGAGCCCCCACCCGTACGAGGAGAGCGCCGTGCCCGATCAACTGCCCACCCATGCCGGACCCTTCGCACTCGGCACGTTCGCGTCCGGTGCTTCCGGGGAGGCGGTCTTCCCGGGACTGGTCACCGGCGCCCGCGTGCGTGACCTCTCCGATCTCGTGCCGTCCGTGCGGGCCCTCGTCGACGATTGGGACGGCTGGCTGCCCCGGCTCGGTGATCTAGCCCGGTCCTCCGACGGCACCTGGCACGACCTGGCCGCGCTGCGCGTCCTGACGCCCGTCGAGCCCGGCCAGATCCTGCAGAGCGGCGCCAACTACCGCAAGCACGTGGTCGATCTGGTCGCCGCCGAGAAGGAGAGCGTGCACGGCGCCACCCCCGAAGAGGCCCGCGCCGACGCCGAGTTGATGATGGACGAACGCGCCCGCAACGGAGTGCCGTACGTCTTCCTCGGCTCCCCGCGCGCGATCAGCGGTCCCTAC
This sequence comes from Streptomyces sp. NPDC005492, assembly GCF_040605995.1. NCBI lineage: Bacteria > Bacillati > Actinomycetota > Actinomycetes > Kitasatosporales > Streptomycetaceae > Streptomyces > Streptomyces sp. NPDC005492. The sequence continues at coordinate 128,459 of NZ_JBEXDX010000006.1, read as the reverse complement.
GACGACATCGTGCTCCCCGCGCTCGGCGAACAGCACGACTGGGAGCTCGAACTCGCCCTCGTCATAGGGAAGTCGGGCAAGAACATCCCGGCCGAGGAGGCGATGGACCATGTCGCCGGATACACGATCTCGAACGATCTCACCACCCGCGACCGCCTCTACCGGCCCGACCTGAAGGCCATCGGAACCGACTGGTTCACGGCCAAGAACGCCGACACCTTCCTGCCCACCGGACCCTTCCTCGTGCCGACGGCCTTCGTCGGTGACCCCGGCGATCTGCGGATCACCTTGCGCCACAACGGAGTTGTGCGGCAGGACGAGTCGACGAAGGACATGATCTTCGACATCCCGAAGCTCATCGCCTACGTCTCCACGACCACCACCCTTCGCCCCGGCGACCTGCTGCTCACCGGCTCCCCGGCGGGCAACGGCGCGCACTGGGGCGTCTTCCTGAAGCCCGGCGACGTCGTCGAGTCGGAGATCACGGGCCTCGGCCACCAGCGCAACACCGTCGGGAGCGGACAGTGACCTTTCAGCCCATCACCCACTTGCGCCATGTCGACCTGGCCGTACCGGACTTCGCCCGGCAGCGCGCCTTCTACGGCGCCACCTGGGGCCTGACCGAGGTCGCGAGCGACAGCGGGGTCGTCTTCTTCGCCGCCGAGGGCAGTCCCGAGCAGTACGTCGTCCGTATCCGCGAGGACGAGCGGAAGCGGATGGACCTGGTCGCCTTCGGGGCCGTATCGCCGACCGCCGTGAACGAGCTGCATGTACGGCTAGGCCGGGCGGGCATCCAACTCCTGGGAGAGCCAGGCGTGTTGGACACCCCGGGCGGAGGCTACGGCTTCCGGTTCTTCGATCCCGACGGGCGGGTCGTAGAGGTCTCTGCGGACGTCGCCACCCGCATCCACCGCAAGATCGAGGAGCGCGAGGCGATCCCGGTCAGGCTCTCGCACTGTGTGGTCAACTCCCAGGACCCGGAAGGACTTCGGGACTTCTACGTCGAGCACCTCGGGTTCCGGCTCACCGACACCCTGTACTCGACGCACATGGGCGACCTCATGTACTTCCTGCGGTGCAGCCCGCTGCATCACTCGTTCGCCATCGCCCGCGGACCTCATGTCTCCCTGCACCACGCCTCGTTCGAGATGCGGGGCGTCGAGGAGTACATGCGGGGCACCGGGCGGGCGCTGCGCGCCGGGACCCGGCTCACCTGGGGTCCCGGCCGGCATCTCGCGGGCGACAACACCTTCTCCTACTTCCACGACCCGCACGGCAACACCGTCGAGTACACGACCGAACTCGCCGTCCTCGAAGAGGACTTGTGGCACCCGGGCCGCCATGACGTCGACGACCCGATCACCCAGGACCAGTGGGGCACCGCCGACCCGATGAGCGAGTCGGTCGCCAAGGAGCAGTTCAACGACCCCGATGTGCTGTTCGTGGCGCCCCCTGTCTGAGCGCCCCCTCCTGATCAACCACCCGCAGAAAGGCCGCAGTTGTGGCAACGATCCTGAAGCATGCCGTGCCCGGGGCGGAGGTCGCCGCCTCCCTCGACCAGGTGCGCGAGACCGTGACCGGCGTCATCGCGGACATCCGTGGGCGCGGTGACGACGCCGTGCGCGCCTACTCCGAGAAGTTCGACAGGTGGAGCCCCGACTCCTTCCGGCTGACCGACGAGGAGGTCGAGAAGATCGTCGCGTCGGTGCCGCAGCAGGTCATCGACGACATCCGCTTCGTCCAGGACCAGGTACGCGGCTTCGCCCGCCATCAGCTGGACTCCCTGCGGGAGTTCGAGGTGGAGACGCTTCCGGGTGTGCGCCTCGGTCAGAAGCACATCCCCGTGCAGGCGGCGGGCGCCTACATCCCGGGCGGGCGCTACCCGCTCACCGCCTCCGCCCACATGACCATCGTCACCGCCAAGGTCGCCGGTGTACCGCGCGTGGTCGCCTGTACGCCGCCCATCCACGGTGAGATACCGGCCGCCACCGTCGCCGCCATGCATCTCGCGGGCGCCGACGAGATCTGGCTGCTCGGCGGAGTGCAGGCGGTGGCCGCCATGTCCGTCGGCACCGACTCGATGCGGCCCGTCAACCTGATCGCCGGGCCGGGCAACGCCTATGTCGCCGAGGCCAAGCGGCAGCTCTTCGGCGAGGTCGGCATCGACCTGTTCGCCGGGCCGACCGAGATCCTCGTCCTCGCCGACGAGCAGGCGGACCCGTTCGTGTGCGCCGTCGACCTGCTCTCCCAGGCCGAGCACGGCCCGGACTCCCCGGCCGTCCTCATCACCACCTCCCGCGAGGTCGCCGAGAAGACCATCGCCGAGGTGGAACGGCTCCTGCCCGGCATGCCCACCCGGGACTTCGCCGAGCCCGCCTGGCGAGACCACGGTCAGGTCCATGTCGTCGACACCCTCGACGAGCTGTACGCCCTCGCCGACGAGTTCGCCTTCGAACACGTCGAGGTGCTGACCGCCGAACCACGCCTCGCGCTGGAGCGCATGACCCAGTACGGCGCTCTGTTCCTCGGCGAGGGCACGTGTGTGTCGTTCGGCGACAAGGTCATCGGCACGAACCATGTGCTGCCGACACGTGGTGCCGCGCGCTATACCGGCGGCCTGTGGGTGGGGAAGTACCTCAAGACGGTGACCTATCAGGAGGTCACCGACACCGACTCCCAGGCGCTGCTGGGCCGGCTGTGCGGGCGGGCGGCCCGCGTCGAGCTGTTCGAGGGGCACGCGCGTTCGGGTGACGTGCGGGCGGCGAAGGCCGCGGGCGACGGCTTGCCCTGGAACACCCCATGAGCCTGGACGGCCGTACGGCGCTGATCACCGGTGGCGGCGGGCCACTGGGGCGCGCCTTCGCGCTGGCCCTCGCGGACGCCGGAGCCCGGGTGATCCTGGTCGGGCGCAACGAGGCGACGCTCGCTGAGTCGGCGGCACGGGTGGTCAAGGACGGCGGACAGGCCCGTACGGCCTCCTGTGACGTCTCCGACCCTGCGGCTGTCGGCACCCTGGCCGCCGAACTCGCGCACGAGGACGTGTCGTTGCTCGTCAACAACGCCGGAGTCGCGGGCCCCGTCCGCCCCCTCGTCGACATCGAGCCGGACGAGTGGGACGACGTGTTCGCCGCCAACGTCCGGGGCGTCTATCTGATGTGCCGGGCCTTCCTGCCGCCGATGATCGCGGCCGGGCACGGGGACATCGTCAACGTGGCCTCGGTCAGCGGCAAGCGTCCGCTGCTCAACCGCACCCCGTACACCGCCTCCAAGATGGCGCTGCTCGGCCTGACCCGGACCCTGGCCGGGGAGGTCGGACCGCAAGGGATCGCGGTCAACTCCCTTTCCCCGGGCCCGGTTCGGGGCCCGCGCATGGACCGCAACTTCCGGCTCACCGCGGAACTGACCGGCTGCACCGTGGCCGAGGCCGAACGCGACTTCGCCTCCCGGGCCGCCCTCGGCCGGCTCGTCGAGGAGCACGAGGTCGCGCGGGCCCTGGTGGCGATGCTCGCGATGCCCGGTCTGTGCGGGGCCGACATCGACCTGTCGGCGGGGATGATCGCCCCGGCGTAGCGACCAAGTCGTGCACGTGAACGGCGAGGTGGACGGCCGACCGGCCGCCCGCCCGCCTCGCCGTTGTGTCCGCGGACTTCCACCCGCTATGACGACTCTGTGTGACCGCCATGAAATGGTCGGCGTGATCCGAGGCATCGGACTCCCATATGTGTGTGCTAGCCGCCTATTGCCTTGTTCCCAAGGCTGCTTCACTCCCTCGTGCGCACCTTCGGTGCCTCCGCCGGGCCGTCCGCATCGCGCGTTCGACGGCCGGCCGGTCACACTGCGCGACGGCGCATCGATCCCTGGGAAGGCAAGCAATGACGCTGATCACCCGACGCTCGGTCCTGATCGCCGGTACCGCCACGGCCGGAGCCGTACTGGTGCCGGCGGTCTCCGCCGGCGCCGCGCCGACGGCCGAGAAGGCTTCCGGCACGCGGATCTCGGTCGGATCCGGTGAGACGTACGAGGTCTCCGCGACCACCCGCGTGAGCGAGCTGTCCATCGCGTCCGGCGGGAAGATGGTCGCCCCGGACGGCTTCAGCCTCTCGCTGACCGTGGACGGCGTGGAGACCGGCCAACTGCTCACCGCCACCGGCGCCACCGCCACCCTCGTCCAGCCCGGTACCTACCGGGGCGATGTCGTCCTGACCGTCGCGGCGGCCAACGAGGTGACGTACGAGACGCTCACCTTCCCCTTCCGGCAGGCGCTGTACGTCGACGCTGACGGCGTGGTCAAGGACAAGTCCGTCCTCGCGGCCGCGCTCGGCGGCAAGCTCACCGACGCCTGTGCCAGGAACGTGAGGATCACCTCGACGGGCGAGTGCTTCGACGCCGTGTACGTCCAGGACGCCACCTACACGCTCGACCGGCCCTCCATCTCCCTTACCGGGAACGGCCGTTGTGACTTCGCGGGCTACGGTGCCGCGGTCGTCGGCGACGGCCCGGCCACCACCCTGGTCGTGGACGGCGCCCGGATCGACACCAAGGGAGTCGTCCGCACCGCCGTCATCGCCGACGACGGCGCCAACGTCATCGTCAAGGACTCCGTCCTCCGCGCCCGCAACGGCGTACTGCCCGCCGACTACCAGGCCACCGTCGAGACGCCCTACATGGAGTCCGTGCCCTGGATGCTCGGCCTCGACGGCAACGTCCGCGCCACCAACCTGATCGGCAAGAACAGCAAGGCCACCTACCTCAACTCAACCGTGTTCTCAGAGACTTGGGGTGCACTGTCGGTGGAGGGCGGCAGCGGGCTCAAACTGACCGTGATCAACAGCCACTTCGGCAACACGGGGGAGTACGGCTACGGCACCTACGCCATCGGCGACGCGACCGTGCGCGTGCTCGGCTCCCGGCTCGACGTCGGCAGCTACGCGACCATCATCGCGGGCCCGGCGGCCGTCGTGCACTACGGCGACAGCAGCGGGGCCGCCGTATCCGCGCTCAACACCGAGCTGGAACTCGGGCTGTCCAAGGCCGAGTTGGCGTCGATTCCGGTGCGCAACACCGTCGTGAACTCCGGCCACTTCGGCTATATGTTCTTCGGTGCCGGCCAACTCACCCTCGACGGCGGCACGGTGATCAACTCCGAGCGGGCGACCTTCCTCAACAAGGGCCAGCAGACCACGATCAGCGTCGACGGCTCCCAGGGCGCACGGCTCAACCCGCGCGACGGGATCATCCTCCAGATGATCGAGCTCGACGACCCGGGCCCCGTCAATGTCAACGGCAAGATGATGAACATCGGCGTCTACACCGAGCCCGTCGGAGACCCGGCCAAGGACACGACCTTCGACCCGACCGCCGTCCACACCACCGACGGAGCCGCCGTCTTCACCTCCATCGCCCTCAAGGGCGACTTCTACAACGGCATGCGCACCGGCAGGAACATGGTCCTCACCTTCGAGAACTCCCGTGTCGAGGGCGTCATTTCAGCGACCAGGGCCAAGCACCGGGTGTCCAGCATCGACGCGTCGACCTTCTACGAGCTGGGCATCGTCACCAACACCACGCAGGCGGCCGTCAACAACGGCGCGATCGTGCAGCTCGACAGTGGCTCGACGTGGACGGTCACCAGCACCTCGTACCTGACGCGCCTCGCCCTGGCCGCCGACGCGACCGTCAAGGCACCCCGCGGCAAGAAGGTCACCCTGACGGTCGACGGGACGGTCACGGCCATCACGCCCGGCCAGACCTACACGGGAGCTCTCGCCCTGAGCATCGCGTGAGCCAGGGCGGAGCCGGGTCTCAACCGAGCCGCGCTTCCGCCTCCTTGGCGATCTGCTCGAACTGCGCCGCCATGGCCGCCTGGAGGGCCTGGGCGCCGGACAGGGGACGGACCATGACCATCAGGTCGTCGATCAGGCCCTCCTCGTTGACATGGATGAAGTCGCAGCCGGTCAGCTCACGGTCGCCGACCCGCGCGCTGAACACCAGCGCGTGGTCGGCGCCGTCCGCGTCGCCGATCTCCCGCAGATACCGGAAGTCCTCGAAGACCCGCGCGACGGCGTGCAGGATCGCCGCGGTGATCGCCTTCCCGGGATACGGCTTGAACACGACCGGGCTGGTGAAGACCACGTCCTCTGCCAGCAGCGCCTCGACGGCGTCCATGTCCTGCGCCTCGACCGCCTCACGGAACGCACGCATCGGCTCACCTCATAGTCAATTAGTTGAGTAGGTGTGGATGAGACTAATCAACGGCTGTTAGCGTGTCCACATGTCCCTCAAGTACGCGGTCCTCGCGGCTCTCCTGGAAGGGGAGGCCTCGGGCTACGAACTGGCCAAGGTGTTCGACGTGTCGCTGGCGAACTTCTGGCCCGCGACACCGCAGCAGCTCTACCGCGAACTGGAGCGCCTCGCGCAGGACGGGCTGATCGAGGCACGGGTCGTCCAGCAGGAACGCAGGCCGAACAAAAGGATGTTCACGCTCACCGAGGCCGGCCGCCGCGACCTCGACACCTTCGCCGCAGAGCCGCCGCGACGCCCCACCGCCATCCGGGACGAACTCCTCATCAAGATCCAGGCCATGGACGGCACGGACCCCGCCGTGACCCGCGAGCTGATCGAGGAGCGCAGGTCATGGGCGCGCGGCAAGCTCGACCGCTACGAGTGGGTGCGCGACCGGCTCCTCGACGGCCGGACCGAGGACGAGTACCTCCGGGACGCCGACCGCATCGGGCCGTATCTCACCCTGATGGCCGGGATCACCTTCGAGGAGGAGAACCTGCGCTGGTGCGAGCGCGTTCTCACGGTCCTGAAGCAGCGGGTTGCCCTAGGCTGACCCGGATGTTCAGCCCCGAAGGCCCCAGTCTGCGCGAACTCGCCGTCCAGGCACTGTCGTCCGTCGAGCACGGCTACGACCTCCTCGCGCCCAAGTTCGACCACACCCCCTTCCGGACCCCGGCCCCGCTGCTCGACGCGGTCGCCTCCATGCTGCGCCGCATCGGCCCCTTCGACCACGGACTCGACCTGTGCTGCGGCACCGGCGCGGGCGCCGAGGCGCTGACCAAGGTGTGCCGGGAGAGTGTCACCGGCGTCGACTTCAGCGCGGGCATGCTCGCGGTCGCGCAGGGGCGGGTGGGGAGTGCCGAACCGCATGCGGCATGGGTGCGCGGCGATGCCCGGGCCCTGCCGTTCGCACCCGCCTTCGACCTGGTGGTCAGCTTCGGGGCGTTCGGTCACTTCCTGCCCGGCGAGTTGCCGGGGCTGTTCGACCAGGTGCACTCCGTGTTGCGGCCCGGCGGCTGCTTCGCGTTCCCGCTCATCGCACCGCCGCGCCCCACCACTCCCGCGTACTGGATGCTGGCCGGCTTCGACGCGGTGATGAAGGTACGCAACGCCGTCTGGCGACCGCCGTTCGTCATGTACTACCGGGACTTCCAACTCGGTCTCGTGCGCCAGGAGTTGGAGCGGACCGGCTTCGATGTCGACCTCTACGCCCTGCCCGAGTTCGGGCATCGCGGCGACGGCAGCCCCCGGGTCCGGATGGTCGCGGCGCGACGGCTGCCGTAGTGGTGCCATTGTCGCGCCATGGGTGATCTCCTACGCTGAGCGGCGTGTGGTCAAGCACGCTGTCCGGGAACGGAGTTGTGCATGCTCAGCAAGGGTGAAGCCGCCGAGGCCGTCCGGCAGGCCAAGGTGAAGACCGGTGTCACATGGGTCCAGTTGGCGGAGGCGGTGGGCCGCCCGCTCGCCTGGACCACCGCGGCCCTGCTGGGCCAGCACCCGATGGACAAGGACGAGGCGGCGACGGCCGCGGCCCTCCTGGAACTCGGTGAAGATGCCGCCCTCGCCTTCCAACTCCAGCCCACACGTGGTGCCTTGGACGCGGCGGTCCCCGTGGACCCCACGATCTACCGGCTCTACGAAGTCGTCCAGGTCTACGGCCCCACCATCAAGGAACTCATCCACGAGCAGTGCGGCGACGGCATCATGAGCGCGATCAACTTCCGTCTCGACGTCCGCCGCGTGCCCGACCCCGCAGGTGACCGGGTCGTCATCACCCTCGACGGCAAGTACCTCCCGTATCAGTGGGAGTGACGGAGAGGGACGACGGCGCGTATCAACGCCCTTGAGTCCGGCGGGAGTTGAGTCGGGCTGCCTGGCGGGTCAGGTGGTCGCGTTCGGCGAGGTTGGGGGCCTTGTGCGCCGCCTCGGCGTAGAGGCGTGCCGCTGTTGTCAGGTCGCCGTCGCGCTCGTGGAGATAGGCCGCCACCGCCGTGTGGCGGGGCAGTGAGTCGTCCAGGGTGGCGAGTATCGCAAGGCCGGCGCGCGGGCCGTCGGCCTCGCCTACCGCCACCGCGCGGTTGAGGCGTACGACCGGGTTGTCGGTCAGGCCGGCGAGTTCGTCGTACCACTCGACGATCTGCACCCAGTCCGTCTCCTCGGCGGTGGGCGCGTCCGCGTGCAGCGCCGCGATGGCTGCCTGGGCCTGGAACTCGCCCAACCGGTCGCGGGCGAGGGCGGCTTGGAGGATCGTGACGCCCTCGGCGATCAACGTGGTGTCCCATTGGCCGCGGTCCTGCTCGGCGAGCGGCACCAGGGTGCCGTCGGGTGTGGTCCGGGCGGCGCGCCGGGCGTGGTGGAGCAGCATGAGCGCGAGCAGCCCCGCGACCTCGGGGTGGTCGATCGCGCCGGCGACCTGCCGGGTGAGCCGGATGGCCTCGGCGGCGAGGTCGACGTCACCGGAGTAGCCCTCGTTGAAGACCAGATAGAGGACGCGCAGCACGGTGGCCACATCGCCGGGCTGGTCGAAGCGCACGCCGGAGACCGTGCGTTTGGCCCGGCTGATGCGCTGCGCCATGGTCGCCTCGGGCACCAGATAGGCCTGGGCGATCTGCCGGGTGGTGAGCCCGCCGACGGCGCGCAGCGTGAGCGCGACCGCCGACGACGGGGTCAACGACGGGTGGGCGCACAGGAAATAGAGCTGGAGCGTGTCGTCCGTCGCGGACGCGGGCCCGGGAACCGGCTCCTCGTCGACCAGATCCTCCCGCCTGCGGCGCGCGGTGTCCGCCCGCGTCGCGTCGAGGAACCGCCGCCAGGCCACCGTGACCAGCCAGGCCTTCGGATCGCGCGGCGGATCGTCCGGCCAGACCCGGACCGCCTCCACCAACGCGTCCTGTACGGCGTCCTCGGCCGCCGCGAAGTCCGCTCCGCGACGGACGAGGATCCCGAGCACACTCGGCGTGAGGCTTCTCAGCAGGACCTCGTTCACTTCAGAGTGCACTCCGTGACGGTGGGGTGCGCGCCGAGGAACGGGCGCAGCTCCAGCCACTCGTGGATCGGCCTGCCACCGGCTCCGGGAGCGGCCGACAGCTCACCGGCAAGCTCCACCGCGCGCTCGTAGCTGTCGACGTCGATCACCATCCAGCCGGCGATGACGTCCTTGGTCTCGGCGAACGGGCCGTCGGTGATCGGCGGCCGCCCTTCGCCGTCGTAGCGGACGAACGTCCCCTCGGGGGAGAGGGCCTTGCTGTCGACGAACTCCCCGGTCTGCTCCAGCCGGGCCGCGAAGTCGTTCATGTACTGCACATGGGCCGTGATCTCCTCGGGGGTCCACTGGTCCATGGGGACGTCGTTCACGGCGGCAGGAGCGCCGCGGTAGTGCTTCAGCAGCAGGTACTTGGCCATGGTCGATCTCCTCGGTGCTGGTGCGACCCATTGTGGACGCGTTCACCTCGGGGACGGAGCCGGGCACGGGATCTCGACATCGTCGGCGGATTGTCTTCAGCGAGTTTCGCGAGATCCGCGGGAGAGGGTGGGAAGGGAGGTGTACTCACTCCTCCTCCCTTCTTAACGTATAGCGCACCGGGGGGCTTGCGGCAAGGCCCCCGTTGTGTCGCAGAATGTCCGGCCTGAGGTCATGACCTGCGGAAACGGGAGTCGCGGAATGCGTGTGTTGTTGTCGACGTGGGGTTCACGCGGGGATGTCGAACCGCTCACGGGCCTTGCGTCGCGCCTGCTGGAACTCGGCGCGGAGGTACGGGTCTGCGCGCCGCCCGACGAGGAGTTCATCGAGCTGCTGGCCCGGATCGGGGTGCCGCTGGTGCCGCTCGGTCCTTCGGTGCGGTCGGTGGTCAATGCCGCGCGGCCGCCGAAGCCGGGGGCCGCGTTCCAGCTCGCGCCCGAGCTGGTCGCCGCCCGGTACGAGACGCTGATGGTGGCGGCCGAGGGCTGTGACGTGCTGCTGGCAACCGGCCTGATGCCGGCCGGCGCCCGCTCGGTGGCCGAGAAACTGGGCATCCGCTACGTCTTCGCCTGCTTCCACACGGTCGGCCTACCGTCGCTGCAGCGCCGTCCCCCGGCGCGGCCGGGCACGCCGTCCCCGCCGGAGGAGACCGACAACAAGGTGCTGTGGGAGCAGGACGCCGAGCGCGTGAACGCCCTGTACGGCGAGGCGGAGAACAGGCATCGGGCGGCGATCGGCCTGCCGCCGGTGGGCAACGTCCGGGACTACGTCTTCACCGACCGGCCGTGGCTCGCGGCGGAACCGGCCCTCGTCCCGTGGCAGGACCTGACGGATCTCGACGTCGTGACGACCGGACCGTGGATCCTCCCCGACGAGCGCCCGCTCCCGGACGACCTGGAGGCGTTCCTGAAGGCCGGCGAGCCGCCGGTGCACGTCGGCTTCGGCAGCATGGCCCTGAGCACCTCGCCGGACTTCGCCCGCACAGCCATCGAGGCGATCCGAGCGCAGGGCCGCCGCGTCCTGCTCGCCCGGGGCTGGGCGGACCTGACCCCGATCGACGACCGGGACGACTGCTTTGTCGTGGGAGAGGTCAACCATCAGGCGCTCTTCGGGCGCGTCGCCGCCGTCGTGCACCACGGCGGCGCGGGCACCACGCAGACCGCCTCCCTGGCCGGCGTGCCGCAGGTGGTCGTACCTCAGATCGTGGACCAGCCATACTGGGCCGCAGGGGTGGCCGAACTGGGCATCGGCGTGGCACACGACGGGCCGACACCGACCTACGACTCCCTGTCGGCCGCACTCACCACCGTCCTGGCGCCCGAAATGAGGGCCCGGGCGAAGGCGGTGGCCGGCACGCTCCGCACCGACGGGACGACGGTGGCCGCGAAGATGCTCCTCGACCCGACCGGCGGAGAGCGGCCGTCCGTGCCGTCCGTACCCGCGTGAACGAGCAGGAACACGAGAACCCGTACGCACTGGTCCACACGCCCTGCCGCCCGCACGGCCGTGAGCGGACCCCAGATCGGAATTGATGCCGTGAACCCCCTGACCACCAGCGCCTTCGACCTTCCCGACCGGCTCTCCGCCAAAGCCGACCCGACGCTGATCGCCGCCGACGAGCAGCACTTCGCGGCCATCGCGGAATGCCTCGACCAGTCGATCGCGGACCTGACCGAGCAGCTCGACGCCGAGCGCAGGGCGCCCGGAGGCATCGGCCGGGCGGCGATGGACCGGGACACGGAGATCCACCGGCTGACCACACGGCTGCGCACCCTACGTCGCTTCGGCCTGGACCTGTGTCTGGGCCACATGGTCGGCACCAACACAGCCGAGCCCGTGTACATCGGGCGGCTCGGTCTCACCGACAGCACGGGCCGCCGTCTGCTGCTCGACTGGCGCTCGCCCGCCGCCGAGCCGTTCTTCGGGGCCACCCACGCCAACCCGATGGGCCTGGCGAGCCGTCGCAGGTACCGCTGGACCCGCGGGCGGATCAGCGACTACTGGGACGAGGTGTTCACGGCGGACGGGTTCGTCGGCCACGCCGCCCTCGACGACCAGTCCGCCTTCATCGCCAGCCTCGGCGGCAACCGGTCGGGCCGCATGCGCGATGTGCTCGGCACCATCCAGGCCGACCAGGACGCCATCATCCGCGCGGGATCCCGGGGTGCGCTCGTCGTGGACGGCGGCCCGGGCACCGGCAAGACCGTCGTCGCCCTGCACCGCTCCGCCTACCTCCTCTACTCCGACCCGCGCCTCGGGCACCGCAGGGGCGGCGTGCTGTTCGTCGGTCCGCACCGGCCCTACCTGGACTACGTCGCCGATGTCCTCCCCAGCCTCGGCGAGGAGGGTGTACAGACCTGCATCCTGCGCGACCTCGTCACCGAGGGAGCCGCCGCAGCCGTGGAGGCCGACCCGGAGGTGGCCCGTCTCAAATCGTCCGTGGAGCTGGTGCGGGCGATCGAGCCGGCCGTGCGGTTCTACGAGGAGCCGCCCACCAAGGGCATGAATGTCACCACGCACTGGTCCGACATCTGGCTGAGCGCCGAGGACTGGTCCGTGGCGTTCGAGGCGGCCGAACCGGGCACCCCGCACAACGAGGGACGCGAGCAGGTCTGGCAGGAACTGCTCACCATCCTCGTCGACAAGCACGAGGACACCACCAACGCCCAGGACGGCGCGGTCACCCCCGCACTGCTCCGCAAGTCGCTGCGCCAGAACCGCGAACTGCTCACCGCCTTCAACCGCGCGTGGCCGCTGCTCGAAGCGGCCGACCTCGTCGGAGACCTGTGGACGGTACCGGCCTATCTGCGCAAGTGCGCCCCCTCGCTGAGCCGCGACGAGGTGCAGCGCTTGCAGCGCGCGGACGCCCAGGCCTGGACGGTGTCCGACCTGCCGCTGCTCGACGCGGCGCGCCAGCGACTCGGCGATCCGGAAGCGGCACGGCGCAAGCGCCGGCAGGAGGCCGCCGTCGCCGCCGAACACGCCCGCAGGACCGATGTCATCGACAGTCTGCTCCAGAACGTCGAGATCGACGAGAGCGAGGGCGCGATGGGCATGCTGCACGGGCAGGACCTGCGCGACGCCCTCATCGACGAGGCTGCCCAGCCCGGCATCGAACCCGACCTGCTCGCCGGTCCGTTCGCGCACATCGTCGTGGACGAGGCCCAGGAACTGACCGACGCTGAATGGCAGATGCTGCTCCAGCGCTGTCCGTCCCGCAGCTTCACCATCGTCGGTGACCGTGCCCAGGCCCGGCACGGATTCACCGAGTCGTGGCAGGAACGGCTGAAGCGTATTGGGCTCGACCGCATCAACCTGGCCTCCCTGACCGTGAATTACCGCACCCCGGAAGAGATCATGACGGAGGCCGAGCCGGTCATCCGCGCCGTGCTTCCGGACGCCAACGTGCCGACCTCCATCCGGAGCAGCGGTATCCCCGTCGTCCACGGCCCCGCCTCGGACCTGGAATCGGTCCTCGACACCTGGCTCGCCGCACACGACGACGGGATCGCCTGTGTCATCGGCGATCCGACGTTCCGGGCGACGCCCCGTGTCAGGTCGCTGACTCCCGAGCTGTCCAAGGGACTTGAGTTCGACCTGGTCGTCCTCGTCGACCCTGAGTCGTTCGGCGAGGGCATCGAGGGAGCGGTCGACCACTATGTCGCGATGACCCGGGCGACCCAGCAGCTCGTGGTCCTCACGAGCGTGTAACGCCGGTCGGCGCGCGGCGGGTTCGGCATCGAGCCCGCCGCGCACCACAGCCCGGGCCGGGTTCAGCCCGCCGAGGGCACCGTGAACTCGTAGATCAGGGCGTCCTGTTGGGCCTCCACGACCAGGTCGGTGATCTCCAGCGGACGGGCGTACTGGTCGTGCACGCGGCGGGTCACCCGCACCGAGGGCGCGTTCGCGACCTGGGTGATGGCGTCCCGGTGGTGCAGTGTCAGACCGGCTCGGCGCATCCAGTCGTAGGTGCGCCGGAGTTGGGCGGAGGCGGAGCCGTCGGCCCGGTCGCGGTAGCGGGCCAGCTCCTCCACCTCGGCCAGGGCCACCGCCGAGAAGGACGTGACGGCCGTACGCAGTCCGCTGCCGTCCGCCGCTGCGGACGCGTACCGGTGCACCAGCGTCGGGCGGTCCGGCGCGATGCCCAGGGCCTCGGCGTGCTCGGGCGGCGGAGTCTCCCAGGCCACCGAGGTGCGGTCGAAGCCGGTCGGGTCCGTGCTCCGGGCGCCGACCGGGAAGGTGAGGGACGAGGGCGTCTCCACCGGCAGGCCGGTCAGCGTGGCGTGGCTGCCGCGCCGGTCGGTGGCGACCAGACCGTCCCTGCGCAGCACCTCCAGCGCCTGCCGTACGGTCTCCCGGCTGACCCGGAAGTGCTCGGCCAACTGCCGTTCCCCGGGCAGGCGTTCACCTGGCGGGATGGTGCCGTCGTGGAGTTCGGCGAGGAGTCGGGTGGCCACCTTCCCGTAGAGGGGCTGGTCGTCGGCGGTCGGGTGGTCGTGGGGGGTGGTGCGGGCCATGCCGCGCCTCCTGTTGGTGACAAGACTGAGGGCAGAACGGTGACGAAACGTAGCCGTGCGGGCTCGTTGCGCGACCAGATCTAGCATTGGTCTAAACCACCAGGGAAGAGCGGCAGGGCAGTTAGGCCGAAACCGGCCCGCGCCGATCACTCCTCACAGGGCGCCGTACAGGGCGTCGATCAGCGCCATCTTCCGTGGGTCGTCGGCGATATGAGGCCCCATCCGGTTCATCACATAGCCCAGCGACACACCGGCGTCCGGGTCGGCCAGACCGCAGGAGCCGCCGAAGCCGTCGTGTCCGAAAGCCCTCGGGTCGGGACCGTACGAGCCGTTCGGGCCACTGAGCCACAGGCCCAGCGCGACCTCCGTCTCGTGCGCGAGGCCCGGCCCGAGTACCAGGTCGCGGCAGCTTCCCTGGCCCTCGCGCACCCGCTCGGCCGCCTCGGGGGAGAGGACACGGTGGCCGTCGTAGGAGCCCCGTCCGGCGAACACGCCGTAGAGCGCGGCGATCGCGCGTGCGGTGCCGTGGCCGTTCGCGGCCGGGATCTCCGCGGCGCGCCATTCGGGAGTGTTGGCCTCGGCCGCGCCCGCGAGCGGGTTGGTCAGCGCGGCGATGGCGGCGGGCGCCAACTGGCTGAAGATCGCGGCCTGTTCAGTGCTCGACACGGCCGGCGGATGCACCAGCTCGGCCGCCCGGTCGGCGTCCTTCTCCGGCAGCCCGATCGTGAAGTCGATCCCGAGCGGGCCGGTGACCTCCCGCTCCAGGAAGGCCCCCGGCAGCAACCCCGAGACGCGGCGCACCACTTCGCCCACGAGGAAGCCGTAGGTGAGCGCGTGGTACCCGGACCGCGTCCCGGGCTCCCACCAGGGCTCCATGGCTGCGAGTCGCCGAGTCGTCAACTCCCAGTCGTAGAGCTGCGCGAGGGAGTGCGGCTCGCGCAGTCCGGCCAGTCCGGCGCGGTGTGACAGCAGGTGTCGTACGAGCACGTTCTCCTTGCCGGCGGCGGCGAACTCCGGCCAGTACGCGGCCACCGGGGCATCGAGGTCGAGCAGGCCCCGGTCGGCGAGGATGTGGGCGCACAGGGCCACCGGGCCTTTGGTGGTGGACCAGACGTTGACCAGTGTGTCCCGCTCCCAGGGGCGGGTCCGGGCCGCGTCGGCCCAGCCGCCCCACAGGTCGACCACGGTCTCGCCGTCCAGTGTGACGGTCACTGCGGCGCCCAGTTCGTCCCGGTCCCGGAAGTTCTCCTCGAACGCCGTGCGGACCGCCGTGAAGCGCGGGTCGTAGTGGCCGTCGATGGCTGGCTGGTGCTCGGACATGGTGCCTCCGTGGTCCGCCCTGGGCCCGGACCGCGACGCTGCGACCCGGGCCCACTGAACATACCGACTGGTCGGACTGGGTGGAAGGTGTCGTACGTTCAGTCGAGGAACAGCGTGCCCGAGGGCTCCCGGTGACCCGGTTCCGTGTGCCAGTAGTCGCGGGTCTCCACGGCCAGCCCCGCCTCGTCGAAGCGCACGAAGACACAGCCGGCGAGCGTGGACGGCTCACCGCCCTCCTCGGACAGCACCCTGAACTCCGCTACCGCCACCCGGTGTTGGCCGACGACCGGCGCCGAGAACCGGACGTCGACCACTCGCTCCGCGGCGAACGACCAGCGCAGATACGCGGCCAACTCGGCCCGCCCACGGTGCGGTTCACGGAACGGCATCGAGCGGTGGACGCAGTCCTCGGCGTACAGCTCCAGCAGCGCCTCCACGTCGTGCGCCGCCCAGCCCCGCGCCCACACCCGCACAAACCGCTCGGCGGCCTCACCCGTGTCCATACGACACCCCTCAGACGTACGACCGCAGCCAGTCCAGCTTGGTCGCCTCCTGGTAAGGGCCGCCGCCCTCATGGTCGTTGAAGTCGTAGACCTCGATCTTCTTGTCGTCGTGCGCCCAGGCGTTGAACACGGCGAACACCGTGGAGGGCGGGCAGGTCTGATCCTCCAGGGCCGTCGAGAAGAGGGCGGGCGCGCGGCCCCGGGACGCGAAGTGGACGGCGTCGAAGTACGAGAGCGTCCGCAGGACGTCCTCGGCGCGGCCGCGATGGGTCTTGAGATAGCTGCCGATCTCGCGATACGGGTGGCGGTCCGTGAGGGTCGCGGCGCGCGGGTAGTCGCACAGGAACGGCACGTCCGGCGCGATCCCGGCCAGGTCGCCGAGCAGCCCGCCCACGGCGATCGTGATGCCGCCGCCCTGGCTCGCGCCGATCGCCACCGTGCGGGCCGGATCCACCAGCGGGTGCGAACGGGCCGCCTCGACGGCGCGCACCCCGTCCGTGAACACCCGGCGGTAGTAGTAGTTCTCGGGGGCGTCGATGCCCCGGGTCATGAAGCCGGGGTACGCGGGCGCGCCGCCCACCGGGTCCGGGGTGCCGCCGCCACCGCCCCACGCGCTGCCCTGCCCGCGCGTGTCCATGACGAAGTGGGCGCGGCCCGTCGACGCCCACAGCAGGTTCTCGTGCGGGAGACCCCGCCCTCCGCCGTAGCCGACGAACTCCACGACCAGCGGCAGCGGTTGGTCGGCACCGGCCGGCAACCGCAGCCAGCCCTTCACCGGGTGGCCGCCGAACCCGGCGAACGTCACGTCGTACACCTCGACCGTGGACAGTCCCGTGTCGACCGGTTCGAAGCGGGCGTCCAGATCGTGCTCGCGCGTCTCCTGGAGGGTCTTGGACCAGAAGGCGTCGAAGTCGTCGGGCTCGACGGACTCGCTGCGGTACGCGCGGAGTTCGTCGAGCGGAAGGTCGAACAGGGCCATTGATGACCGCCTTTGTGAAGTGTGAGTGCGGATGATCACACCGTACGTGTGACATCGGAGGACTCGCCAGGCTTTTGCGGTGCCCCGCGCCTACCATGGCCGCATGTCGTCTGCCGTGGATCTGCTGGTCAAGGACGCGGAACTGCTCGTCGTGGACGGTGAGCGGGAGATCCCCGGCGGCTGGGTGGCCGTCACGGGTGGTCGGGTCAGCGCCGTCGGCGCGGGAGGGACCGAACCCGAGGCCACCACGACCGTCTCCGCGGCCGGACGGCTCGTCACCCCCGGCCTGATCAACACGCACCACCACATCTACCAGAACCTCACCCGCTCCTACGCGCCCGCCGTCAACGGCACCCTCTTCGACTGGCTGACCACGCTCTACCCGTTGTGGGCGAGGCTCGACGAGGAGGCCGCATACGTATCGGCGTACGTCGGTATGGCGGAACTCCTCATGGGCGGCTGCACCACATCCTCCGACCACCTCTATGTGCACCCGCGCCCCTACCTGGTGGACGCGGAGATCCGCGCCGCCCGCGACATCGGCTTCCGCCTCCATGCGACGCGCGGTTCGATGACCCGCTCCGTCGAGGACGGGGGACTGCCGCCGAGGAGCGTCACCCAGACCACCGACGAGGTGCTCGCCGACAGCGAGCGGCTGATCAAGGCCCACCACGACCCGGAGCCGGGCGCCCTGATCCGGGTCGCGCTGGCACCCTGCTCGCCGTTCTCGGTCACCAAGGACGTCATGACGGCGACCGCGGAACTCGCCGAACGCCACGACGTACGGCTGCACACGCACCTCGCCGAGGACCGGGACGAGGACACCTACTGTCTGGAGACCTACGGCTGCCGGCCCGTCGAGTACTTCGAGGACACCGGGTGGATGAGCGACCGTACCTGGGTCGCGCACTGCATCTATCCGAACGACGACGAGCTGCGCCGGCTAGCGGAGGCGGGCGTCGGTGTGGCGCACTGCCCCAGCTCCAACATGTTGATCGGGGGCGGCACGGCCAGGGTCAAGGAGATGCGTGAACTCGGCCTGCCCGTCGGCATCGGCTGCGACGGCTCCGCCTCCACCGACCACGCCTCCTTGTGGATGGAGACCCGTGGCGCCCTGCTGCTCGGCCGCTACCGGGGCGGACCCGGCGCGATGACGGCACGCGACGCCCTCGACATCGCGACCCGAGGCTCGGCACGGTGCCTGGGCCGCGCCGACGAACTGGGACACCTGCGGCCCGGCGCGTGTGCCGACCTGGTCGTCTGGGACCTGCACGAGGTCGCGCTGGCCGGGGCACTCAGCGATCCCGTCGAGGCGTGGCTGCGCTGCGGTCCGGCGCGGGCGTGGACGACGGTGGTCGCCGGGCGGATCCTCGTCGAGCGGGGAGAGCCGATGCTCTCGGCGCTGGGGGATGTGCTGCGGGACCATGGACGGGTTGCTCGGGAGATGCAGCGGGTGCTTTGACGGGGGTGACGGGGGTGACGGGGTCGCGCACACGGTTTCGGGGGTGGGGCGTGATGGGGGCGGATCGGTGAGTTGGTGTTCGGGGCGGGGCGTGTGACGGACACGGATCGGCGTGGCGGTGTTCCAGGTGGGGGTGCGAAGGCGCCGATCGGTGTGGCGGTGTTCGCGGCAGGCCCGGGTCGGTGACGCGGTGTTCGCGGCGGCGGATGCACGGCCGTGGTGCCATCGGCCGGGGCGTGTGAGGGGCGCGGATCGGCGTGGCTTCCGGGTGGGGGTGTGAGCGGCGCGGATCGGCGTGGCGGCGTTGGCGGCCCCGTGGCAACCCGGGCCGGTGACGCGGGGTTCGCGGCGGCGGATGCACGGCCGTGGTGCCATCGGCCGGGGACTCCCGAGTGCGGTTCGTTCAAGTCCCCTGTGGTGGCGGGGTGTTGGGGCGCGAAAGTGAGCACCGGCGCTTCACGCCCGCCGCCGCGTCCACTCC
The DNA here is from genome assembly GCF_040605995.1 of Streptomyces sp. NPDC005492. Classification (NCBI taxonomy): domain Bacteria; kingdom Bacillati; phylum Actinomycetota; class Actinomycetes; order Kitasatosporales; family Streptomycetaceae; genus Streptomyces; species Streptomyces sp. NPDC005492. The sequence goes on along the minus strand of NZ_JBEXDX010000006.1, from coordinate 109,455 downwards.
GGCTCCGTGAGGGCCCAGTCCCGTTCCCACTCGGCCAACCGGTGTCGCAGCGCGACCCGTCGGGTCACCGCGGACACGAGGAGGGCGAGGGTGACCACACCGCCCGCCGTCCACACGCCGATCGTCAACGTGTGCTGCCAGACGGCCACTTCACCCGCGGGCGGGGCGACACCGTGCCCTTTGGTGTCGAGCCATACGTCCACCACGGCACCGCGCACCGTGCCCACCGGGACCTCGGCCGTGGTCGTGCGCGGCCCCTTGCCCGGGTCGGTCCAGCGCACTTCGACCGGGAAGGTCTGCGCGCGGGTGCCTTCCACCGACGTCAGCCCCGAGGGCGGGTTTCCGATCACCTGTGCGGGCACGCGATGGCGGTCGGCCCGCTGGGCCGCGGCGATGGTCCGGGCCTGGTCGTGGGCCCAGAGGCCCGCGCCGGCACCGGCCAGGGGCGCGATGACGAACAGCAGGACCGTGACGGCCAGTGCCGTCCACGCCTCCACGACGTCCGACCGGCGCCGCAGCGGATTGTTCCGCCGGCTTCCACCCCGTACCCGAGTCCGCATGTCGATCTCCTCGCCGTCACCGGAGCCGAGGAACCGGTGGGCCGGAAGCCCCGTGAGGCCGGTCCGCCGCCGCATCGACTCCGCGCACGCATGCGAGCGTCCACACAGAACTCGTACCCCGTCCGAGGCATTTCCCTCAACCGGAGCGAGCCTCAGTCGGGACCGCGTCTCACCGGGCTCACGTCTCAGCCGAAGCGTTCGATGCGGATGCGATCCACGGGCTGGCCCGCCTCGACCAGCAGCCGCGAGGCATGCTCGGCGAAACCGTTGGAGCCACACACATAGGCCTCCCACCCACCGGCAGGCTGCTCGGCCAGGAGCGGCGCCACATGTGCGGGGGCCATACGTCCCACTGGTACCCCCTCCGGCGCGCTGCGCGTGAACACGGCCGTGGTCTCGGCGCCGTACTCCCGCGCGTAGATCAATTCCTCGGGACTGCGCGCCGACACCACCAGCCGCAGCGGCACCGACAGGTTCCGCGCCCGGTGCTGCCGGAGCATCGACATCAGCGGTACGACCCCGGAGCCGGCGCCCAGCAGCAGCGCGGGCCGGTCGCCGGGCCAGGCGAAGAAGCCGCTCAGCGGACCGCGCACCTCGACCTCGTCACCGGGCTCGGCCACCGTGTGGAACCAGCCCGACACCTCGCCGCCCTCGACATGGTCCAGGGTCAGCTCCACATACCCGGAGTCGTCCGGGGGAGAGGCGATCGAGTAGTGGCGCTGCGCCACATAGCCGTCCTCGGCCCGCAGCCGCAGCATCAGATGCTGGCCGGGCAGATGGCCCGCCCAACTGGGCACCGCGAACCGGAACGTCGAGGCGTGCGGGGTCTCCCGGCGGATCTCGGTGAGCGTGGCGGTCTGCCACACGGAGGCGGTCTGGTCACTCACGGCAATACGCCCCGGCACCGCGAACCGGGTGGCGGGCGCGAAGGTCTCAGTCACCGGAGTACCGCTGTTCCTCCCAGGGGTTTCCCCGGGCGTGATAGCCGTTCTGCTCCCAGAAGCCCGCCTCGTCGTGGTCGAGGAGCCGCAGACCCGCGATCCACTTGGCGCTCTTCCAGAAGTACAGGTGCGGCACCAGCAGCCGGGCGGGCCCACCGTGCTCGGCGGACAGCGGCTCGCCGTCGTACTCCCACGCGATCCAGGCCCGCCCGCCGGTCAGATCGGAGAGCGGGAGGTTCGTGGTGTACCCGGTGTGCGAGTACGCGACCACATGTGTGGCGGACACATGGGGCCGGACCACATTGAAGAACGCGTCCAGCGATACGCCTCCGAACCGGACCCCGAACTTCGACCAGCTCGTCACACAGTGGATGTCGCCCTCGTAGGCGGACGTCGGCAGTTCGTGCGCCTGTGACCAGTTCCAGGTGTGCGGCTCGGCCACCAGTCCGTCGATGCGGAAGGTCCAGTCGGCCGGGGCCAGGTCGGGGGTGACCTCGGCGGACAGGACGGGCCAGTCGTCGCCCGCGTCGTACTGACCGGGCGGCAGGCCGGCGTCGGGGACGCGGGGGCGTCCGGTGAAACCTCGGGTGACGTGCATACGGGTGGAGCCTCCAGGCCGTCGCGGCGCGGGTCCGCCGGGTGGGCGCGATCAGTGGGTTCTCGCCTCAACGGTACGAGTCCACGAGATATGCCCAGGTCCGAGGGGCACCGACGATCATTGCGGCCGTATGAACTCTCACCGCTCCGGGGAATAGCCGACCGCTGGTCGACCTTGGGCTTCAGTGCGGCCTGAGAGGTGACGGCGAAGGAGAGTGAGGAAGCAGATGCCGAAGGCGTACGTCTTCACGCGTTACGGGGGACCCGAGACCGAGGCGCTCGTAGAGGTGGACCGGCCCCGTCCCGGTCCCGGTGAGATCCTCGTCGCGGTGCGCGCGGCCGGGGTGAACCCCGTCGACTGGAAGCTGCGCAACGGCTTCCGACGGCCCGGTGAGACGGACGCACCCGCCTTCCCCGAGGTCTTCGGCAACGAGGCCGCCGGGGTCGTGGCGGAACTCGGCGACGGAGTCGACGGATTCGCCGTCGGCGACGAGGTGTTCGGCAACACGGTGGCGGGCGGCTACGCCGAGTACGCCCTGCTGGCCGCGACGGTCACCGCGCACAAGCCCGCCGAACTGTCCTTCCGGGACGCGGCCACGCTGCCGGTCGCCGCGGCGACCGCGTACGACGGTGTCCGCCAGCTCGACCGGCCGGTCGGCGCGACGGTGCTGATCACCGGCGCGGGCGGCGGGGTCGGCTCTGCGGCGGTCCAGATCGCCCGCGCCTTCGGACTGCGCGCCGTGGGCGTGGCGAGCGAGGGCAAGAAGGACTTCGTGGAATCGCTGGGCGCGGTCCACGTCCCCTCCGGACCGGATCTGGCCGCGCGGGTACGGGCGGTCGCCCCGGACGGCATCGACGGCGTCTACGACCTCGTCGGCGGCGAGGTGCTCGCCGACGCCGCGACCCTGCTCACCGACCCCACGAAGCTGATCACCGCCGGAGCCCCCGCACCCGTGGTCGAGAAGCTCGGCGGCAGCCGCGTCGAGCGCGCCCGCAACACCACCGTCCTCGACGCCGTCGCCCAACTCGTGGTGGGCGGCCGACTGGACCCCCATGTGACCCAGACCTTCCCGCTCGACCAGGCGGGCGAGGCCCTGCGCACGGTCGAGGACGGCCACGCCCGCGGCAAGATCGTGATCGAGGTCGCCGTATGAGCCCCGTCGACAACCACGTCCTCGACAACCCCGCCCGGGCCGCTCTCACCGGCCCGCACGCGCACTTCGCCGAGCAGCGCGGGCGGGTCCTGCGCTACCCGGTCGACGTGACCCCATGGGTGGCGCTGCCCGACGAGCCCGACGCGGATGACTGGGCGGATGTGGCCGCGCTCTCCGGGCCCGGTAGCGAGATCCCGCTGCTCGGCTTCCGGGGCCGGGTCCCGGACGACTGGGAGGTCACCTTCCACCTGGACGGTGTGCAGATGGTCGACGAGGGGATGTCCGCCGCACCGGATCCGGAGGCGGTCCGTCTCGGCCCGGCCGACGTGCCCGAGATGCTCGACCTGGTGGAACGGACCAAGCCCGGCCCGTTTCTGCCCCGCACCGTCGAACTCGGCACCTACCTGGGCATCCGCCGAAACGGCGTGCTTGTCGCCATGGCCGGCGAACGGCTCCACCCGCCCGGCTGGACCGAGGTCAGCGCCGTCTGCACCGATCCCTCCGCCCGTGGCGAGGGTCTCGCCGGCCGCCTGATCCGTGCCGTGGCCCACGGCATCCGTGAACGCGGCGAGACACCCTTCCTGCACACCGGCGCGACCAACACCAACGCGATACGGCTGTACGAGTCCCTCGGCTTTCGCCTCCGACTCCGTACCGCGTTCCTCGCGGCGCGAGCGCCGGAGCACCTGACCCAGACACAGGCCGTCGGGGTGTCGTAGGACCGGATTTCCCCCTTCAGCCCTCTTCGGCAGGGTCCTCGCCCGACCACGCGTTATAGCGCTCCAGGTAACCGGCGAACCGCGCCAGGTCCTCCTCCGGCCAGCCCGCCAGCCGCTCCCGGAAGGCGGCCTGGCGGTTCTCGGTGACCTGGGCGAGGATCCGCCGGCCGGCGTCGGTGAGGTGCAGCACCTGGACGCGGTGGTCCTCGGGATCGAGGCGGCGCTCGACGAGACCGGCGCGCAGCAGGGCGGCGACCTGACGGCTGACCGTGGACTTGTCGAGGGCGTAGTGCGCGGCGAGGTCGGTGGCCCGGCAGCCGTCGCGCTCCTCCAGATGTCCGAGCAGGGTGTACGACACCAGGGACAGCTCGGGGTGCAGGCGCCCCGCCGAGGCGCGGGCGCGGCGGGCGAAGGTCGTCATCTCGTGCTGGATGGTCTCCACGGCCCGGTCCGCTCGCACCGGAACCTCCCTCGGTCTCCTGGTTGCACAGTACAACTCGATGGAGGGGGACGGCCTCTCGCGGCCCGGGATTCGGGTACTGTTTCCCATCGGTCGCGGACGGTCCCGGCCCCTCACACCTGGGAGGTGAGACCCATTACCGCTGTGTCAGGCCGGGTGCTCTCACCTCAGGACAGCTCGGATCACCGGTAGCAGGTGACCGCGAGAGCACCCTTCGGCAAGCTCCCGAAAGGCTCTCGGCTTTCATGCCCCCTCATTCCCCCACCTCCGTCGTCGCCGCGCTCCGCGCCGCGGGCTGTGTCTTCGCCGAGGACGAGGCGCGACTGATCCTCTCCGCCGCCCGCACCCCGGACGAACTCGCCGCCATGGTGGACCGCCGGGTGGACGGACTTCCCCTCGAACTCGTCGTCGGCTGGGCCGAGTTCCGCGGACTGCGCATCGCCGTGGAACCCGGTGTGTTCGTGCCCCGGCGCCGTACCGAGTTCCTCGTCGAACAGGCCCTCGCGCACGCCCCGGACGCCGCCGTCGTCGTGGACCTGTGCTGCGGTTCCGGCGCGGTCGGCGCCGCCCTGGCCGCCGCCCTCGGCCGGGTCGAACTGCACGCCGCCGACATCGACCCCGCCGCCACGCACTGCGCCCGCCGCAATGTCGCCGCCTTCGGCGGGCACGTCCACACGGGCGACCTGTTCGCCGCGCTGCCGGGCGAGTTGCGCGGCCGCGTCGACATCCTCGCGGCCAATGTGCCCTACGTCCCCACCGACGAGGTCCCGCTGCTGCCGGCCGAGGCCCGCGAGCACGAACCACTGGTCGCCCTCGACGGTGGCACGGACGGCCTCGACATACTCCGGCGCGTCGCCACCGGGGCGCCCGACTGGCTGGCCCCCGGTGGCTGCCTCCTCGTCGAGACGAGCGAGCGTCAACTGCCCTCAGCCGTCGAGGCGTTTACCAGCGCCGGGCTCCGGACACGTGTGGCCGAGGACGAGGAGTCGTACGCGAACGTCGTGATCGGTGTCAGGACGGACGGGCCGGTCAGGTCGTAGCACCGCTGCCGGACGGGCTGGGTGAAGGGCTCGGGCCGCGGTCCCAGGGGCCGTGGCCGCCGCCCGGGAACCCGCTCGGCCGGTCGCCCGGGTCCTTGCGGTCGAAGGTGCCCGTGAAGGCCCGGTCGGCGGTCCGGGTGCCGCTGTCGGAGCGGGTGCCGATCAGGGAGGCGGTGTCGCCCTTCTTGAGGGCGGCGGAGTCCTGGGCGGTGGCGCCGGAGCCCACGGTCCAGGTCCACGAGGTGCCGTCGTCGCTCCTGACGGTGACCTGGTCGCCGTCCACCTTCGTGACCGTGCCGCGCTGCCAGATCCGTACGACCCACTTGCCGGTGGCGTTGTCCTTCACCGTGGCCTCGCCGTGCACGGCCTTGCCGCCGACACCGAACCCGAACCACATACCGCCCCCGTGCCGGCCGCCGGGACCACCGGGTGAGGGCGATCCGGACGGGGACGCGGCGGCAGCGGGCACGGCGTCGCCGCCCGAACTCCCCGAGGTGGCCGCATAGGCGACGGTCCCGCCGAGCGCCAGCACACCCACGGTGGCCGCGGCGATCACCGCCCGGGAGCGCCTGGACCGCTGCCGCCACAGCCGGTCGAGACCGTGATCGCGCTCCGCGCCGCCGGGGCCCGTGAGCACCTCCATCTCGGGTGCGTGGTCGGGCATCGGCGGTATCGCGGAGTTGTCGCCGACTTCGTGTTCAGGATCGTGCGTCACGGCTCGCTCCCTAGGCTCCGCGCCCGGCATCCCACCGGCACGCCTACCTGTGATTCTCCGGGGCCGGCGATAAAGAACAGGTAATGGATCCCTGTGAATCCCGGGTCCGCGGGTTCACCCTCGATTGTGCAACTAGTTGCATAAACCGTGTCCCGTCCTCTACAACAGAGGCACGACACCGCGCACGGAGGGGCCCATGAGCCGTTACCCGCACCTGCTGAACCCGCTCGACCTGGGCTTCACCACGCTGCCCAACCGCGTCCTCATGGGCTCCATGCACGTGGGCCTGGAAGAGGCCGAGCGCGGTTTCGAGCGCATGGCGGAGTTCTACGCGGCACGCGCGCGTGGCGGTGTCGGCCTGATCGTCACCGGAGGCATCGCACCGAACGAGGCCGGCCGGCCCTACGAGGGCGGCGCCAAGCTGACCACCGACGCCGAGGCCGCGCAGCACACCGCCATCACCGCCGCCGTGCACCGCGAGGGCGGCCGGATCGCGATGCAGATCCTGCACTTCGGCCGCTATGCGTACCACCGGGACCTGGTCGCGCCGAGCCCCCTCCAGGCGCCGATCAGCCCCTTCCCGCCGCGCGCGCTCACCGACGCCGAGGTCGAGCAGACCATCGAGGACTACGCCCGCGCGGCCCGCCTCGCCCGGCAGGCCGGGTACGACGGGGTCGAGATCATGGGCTCCGAGGGCTACCTCATCAACGAGTTCATCGCCGCGCAGACCAACCACCGCGACGACCGCTGGGGCGGCTCCTACGAGAACCGGATGCGCTTCCCCGTCGAGATCGTGCGCCGGGTGCGCGAGGCGGTCGGCGAGGACTTCATCATCGTCTACCGGCTGTCGATGCTGGACCTCGTCCCGGGCGGCTCCACCCTCGGGGAAGTCATCAGTCTCGCCAAGGCAGTTGAGGCCGCCGGGGCGACCATCATCAACACCGGCATCGGCTGGCACGAGGCCCGCATCCCGACCATCGCGACCTCGGTGCCGCGCGGGGCGTACACCTGGGTCACCAAGAAACTGATGGGCGCGGTCTCGGTCCCGCTCGTCACCACCAACCGCATCAACACCCCCGAACTGGCGGAGCAGTTGCTCGCCGACGGGCACGCCGACATGGTCTCGATGGCCCGCCCGATGCTCGCCGACCCCGACTTCGTCGCCAAGGCCGCGGCCGACCGCTCCGACGCCATCAACACCTGCATCGGCTGCAACCAGGCCTGCCTCGACCACACCTTCAGCGGCAAGATCACCTCCTGCCTGGTCAACCCGCGCGCCTGCCACGAGACCGAACTCGTCCTCGCCCCCACGCGGTTGACCAAACGCGTTGCGGTCGTCGGCGCGGGCCCGGCCGGACTCGCCTGCGCGGTGAGCGCGGCCGAACGCGGCCACCAGGTCACCCTGTATGACGCGGCCGCCGAGATCGGCGGACAGCTCAATGTCGCCCGACAGGTCCCCGGCAAGCAGGAGTTCGACGAGACGCTGCGCTACTTCCGCACCCGGCTCGCCGAGCACGAGGTGGACGTACGCCTCAACACCCCTGTGACGGCAGGCGACTTGGGCGACTACGACGAGGTGGTCGTCGCCACCGGCGTCACCCCGCGCACCCCCGACATCCCCGGCGTCGACCACCCCAGCGTCGTCGGCTACCTCGACGTCCTGCGCGACCGCGTCCCCGTCGGCGACCGCGTCGCGATCCTCGGCGCGGGCGGCATCGGCTTCGACGTCGCCGAGTTCCTCACCGACGGCGGCGACAAGGCGAGCGAGGACCCGGCGGCGTACTTCCGCGCCTGGGGCGTCGACATGGACTACGCGGCCCCCGGCGGCCTCGCCGCACCCGAGCGCCCCGCCACGCCCCGCAGCGTCCACCTCCTCCAGCGGAAGGCGACCAAGGTCGGCGCCGGACTCGGCAAGACCACCGGCTGGATCCACCGCACCGAACTCAAGCACCGGGGCGTCACCATGGTCCCGGGCGTCCAGTACGACCTGATCGACGACGCCGGACTGCACGTCACCGTCGACGGCGCGAGCACCGTCCTGGAGGTCGACACGGTCGTCCTGTGTACAGGCCAGGACCCGCGCCGCGACCTGTACGACGAGTTGACCGCCGCCGGGCGTAGCGTGCACCTGATCGGCGGTGCCGACGTGGCCGCCGAACTGGACGCCAAACGGGCGATCAAGCAGGGCACCGAGGTCGCGGCCGCCCTCTGACGGCCGTCCCTAGGATGACTCCATGTCACTCCCGCACGCGATCCTCACCGCCCTTCTGGAGAAGCCGTCCTCGGGTCTGGAACTGACCCGGCGCTTCGACCGGTCGATCGGTTACTTCTGGTCTGCGACGCACCAGCAGATCTATCGCGAGCTGGGAAAACTGGAGGCCGAGGGCCAGATCCGGGCCCTCGCGTCCGAGCAGCCGGCCCGCGGCCAGAAGAAGAGCTACGAGGTCCTCCCCGCGGGCCGAGCCGAACTGGCCCGCTGGACGGCCTCCGCCCAGGACCCTAAGCCGCTGCGCGACACGATGCTGCTGCGGCTGCGTGCGGCCGCGGTAGTCGGCACCGACGGCGTCGAGGCCGACCTGCGCCGTCATCTCGACCTGCATCAGCGGCAGTTGGCCGAGTACGAGGAGATCGAGAAGCGCGACTTCCCGCCCGACCGGGACAGCCCCCAGGACCGGCTCCGGCATCTCGTGCTGCGCGCGGGCATCGACCTGGAGACCTTCTGGACGCAGTGGCTCACGCACGCGATCGAGGAGTTCGCCGAGTTGCCGTAGGACATGTGTGAGGGGCCGCCCGATCACGGGCGGCCCCTCAGAGGTGTGCACGGTCAGAGGCGGTACGGCTTCGAGCGGCGGCGCAGGAACCAGGCCGCCGCGATGGCACCGGCACCCACCAGAGCACCGCCGATCCCCAGGGTGAGCGGGCCGTAGTCCTTGGTGGCTCCGCCGAGTCCGCCCATGACACCGCGCGAGGGCGAGGCCGTGGCGGTGGCGGTGGCTCTGGGTGTCGCGGATGGTCTGGGGGTCGCGGAGGCGGAGACGATCACGGTCTGGGTGCCCGCGGGTGAGGTGGAGTTCTGGCACATGACGATGACGGTGTAGGTGCCAGGAGTGACGCTGGTCCAGGCGGTGGACTGGCTGACGGTCGTCCCCGACAGGGTCGCCTTCCGGCCCTCGGCGAAGCTCGCCTGACTGCTGGTGAGCAGCGAGCCGGTGCCCCAGACGCCGGTGGTGCGGTTCTGGGAGCACGCACTGGTCGTGACCGAGACCGTGGTCCCCGTGGTGGTCACGGAGATCCCCGAGGCCGCGTCGGCGGGGACGGCGGTCAGGGCGAGCGGCAGAGCGGCGGCCACCGTCACGGTCAGGCCGGAGCGGAGGAGTAGCTGACAAGTGCGCATGGGACTGCCCTCCGGCGGCACGGTTGGCGGAACATCCTTGCGCCGCCGGGGTCGGGAAACGGCCGTGCTGCCTCCAAGGAAGCCAACGCGCCACCGGCCCGTCCCGCATGCGGACGGCGACCGGGCAGGTGACGGATTCCTTCGTCCGGCTCAGGGGCGACGCGCCGGCGGGGTCGCGGGCCGGACTCACCAGGTCGGCGCCGCCCGCAGCAGCCGCTCCCGTACGAGCGTGACGTGCGGGTTGTCCGGCGCGCCGGGACGCCGGGTGAGATATGTGGTGTTGATCGGCGGGTCCTCGGGCACCAGCAGCGGCACCAGCGCGCCGGACGCCAGTTCGTCCAGGCACAGATAGCGGGGGAGCACGGTGATCCCGGCACCGGCCACGACCGCCGCCAGCACCCCGCGTAGATCGGGCACGGTGTTCGCGGCCTGTCCGCCGAGCCGGCTACCGAAGACGTGCCGCCAGTAGCGCCGGGCGATCGGCAGATCCTCCGCGTACGACACCAGGGGCACCCCGTGCAGGGCGGCGGGCCCCTAGGGCCTGTCTGACCATTCCCGTCTGCCTCGCGGCGCCGCGCGGCCGCCCTCCGGGCGACGACGGGAATGGTCAGACAGGCCATGGGCCGCGACCCGCCGGCTCCCGATGCGCTCCACCCACGCGGGCGAGGCGACCAGCGCGAACTCCTCGTCCGCCAACGGCTCCCAGGTCAGCGTCCGCCCGCGCGGCCGAGCGGTGGCGATCACCAGGTCGAAGCGGCCGGCCCGCAGCCCGTCGAGGAGGTCGTCCGTCCCCCCGGGCCGACCCGCAGCCGTACGCCCTCCTCGGTCAGCGGTGCCAGCGCGGGCAGCACCCGGGTGCACCGCAGCTCGGCCGGGCCCGCCACCACCGCGGCCAGCGCGTCCAAGGGGGCCGCGACCTGCGCGGTCAACTGGTCCGCCACCGAGGTCGGCACGACACCGCGCGAGCGCCGCTCGAACAGCTCCCGTCCCAACTGCTCCTCCAGCGAACGGATTTGAGTCGTCACCGTCGGCTGCGACAACCCGAGCAGCCGCCCCGCCGCGGTGAACGAACCGGCCCGGCGCACGCGCCGAGAAACGTGCGGAGGAGCGAGAGATCGAGCGGCGCACCGTCATGGGAATCCCGATGGATCATGACGCTCCCCCTAGGGATTGCCTATGGCTGCCGAGTCGCGGTCCCGCCCGTCGTCACGGTCCGCTCCGCCGAGAATCCGCCCCAGGTGCCGTCCGGCAGCCGTGCTCTGAGCCGTACCCGATGGCTGACCCCGGCCTTCCCGCCCGCGTAGAAGCTGTACGTCGCCCGGTCGCGCGGCGCGCTCCCGCCCCAGACCAGTGAGGTGGCCGCCTGTCCGTCGAGGTGGATCTGGTACTCCGTGACCACCCCGTCCGTGCGCGGCGGCACCCAGGACAGGTCGATGTAGTACGCCCCGTCGCCGCCCCGGTGAGTGGCCGCGCGGAAGTCCGTGGGCGCGGTGCCCTGTCCGTCGTCGCTGCCCGGCGCGGTGGTCAGCGGGACCGCCGTGCTCGCCGGCGAGAGGTTGTCGGCGGCGTCCCGCGCCCGCACGATGAACGAGTAGCGCGTACTGGGCCGCAGCCCCATGACCACGGTGGCCGTCTGTGCGCCGCCCACACTGTGGATCTTCGTCCCGCCCTGGTAGATGTCGTACGACACCACGCTGCGGTCGTCCGTCGAGGCGCCCCAGGACAACTGGACCGCCCGGCTGCCGATGGCCCGGCCCTGCGGCGCGCGCGGGCGGGTGGGCGCCGAGTGGTCAGCCGCGACGGCGACGGGTGTCCGGGCCCTGACCTCACGACTGCGCGGCCCCAGGCGGCCGTCGGTGTCCCGGGCCCGCACGGTGAAGGCATACATGGTTGCGGGCCGGAGCCTGGTGACATCCACCATGTGCTCGGAACCCGGCACTTCCTTCACCTTCGTGGTGCCCCGATATATCTCGTACGAGCCGACGCGTGGGTCCGCCGTCACCGCGTCCCACATGACGTGCACGCTGGTTGCGCTCCCCGCCGCCGCGGTGACCCCGGCCGGGGCGCCGGGCGCGCGGCCGTCTCCGTCGTCGCCGGTGCCGCAGGAGGTGAGCAGCAGGAGGGCGGCGCAGACCAGAACGGTGCGAGCGGGAGCGAGGGCGCCGACGCGTCGCACGATTCTGCCTCCCCGGCATTGCACGGGCATCACACGACGGAAAAGGTCCGGACCAATATGGCGCGAGTGGGGCGGCCGTATCAAGAGGGGCGTCGGTGCCGTCCGCTCACGAGGGTTACGTATGCTGAAGCCCTCACGGCTGAACTCACCCCTGAGAGTGGGTAGTTCATGCCGGTGGCGCGGACCGCTGTCGTCGCTGAGCCCGCGCCGGCGCGGGCGGCCGGGCGGCCGGAGCCGACACGGGCTCGGGCGCCCGGCCCCCGTCGGAAGTGATGCGGGCTCAGGGATTCGGTCTCTGTCGGGAGTTCCGGGTGGGCGCTGTCGTTCCGGGTGTGCACCGTCCGGCCCCTCAGCGGTGGCCGCGTGAGCGGACCGGTACCAGGGTGGGCTGAGTGTCCGTCAGATCCCCAGGAGAGGGTCCCCATCGTGCGTGTCCAGTCGCTGACGCTGGCCGCGGCCGGCGCCGCTCTGATCGCCCCGATCGTGCTTCCCGCCGCACCCGTCGCGTTCGTCCGTCCCCAGGCGGGGACGGTGGCGCTGCGCGAGGGGGATGTCGCGGCGGCCGACCTGCTGGCCAGGGTGCGCGACTGCGCTCCCGTCTCGCGAGGCCGGTACCGCAGTGACGACGGGGAACCCGCGACGATCCCGGTCTGCGGCACCAAGGAAGCCGTCTACTGGAAGGCCGACCTGGACATCGACTGTGACGGACAGGCCGGCACCCTCTGCAACGCGCGCACCGACCCGCTCTTCTCGTCCATGACGGCCTACCAGCAGTCCGACGGCCGCTATCTGAACGCCGAGCGGCTCCCCTACATCGTGGTTCCGGCCGCGAGCGCCCTCTGGAACTACCGGGACCACCGCATCGACGGTGGCTCGGTCGCCGCCGTCGTCTACCGGGACCGGGTGCAGTACGCCGTCGTAGGAGACGTCGGTCCGCACGACATCATCGGCGAGGCGTCGTACGCGACGGCCAAGGGCCTCGGTATCCGTGCCGATCCGCGCGGCGGGGGCACGGACACCGGAGTCACCTACATCGTGTTCAAGGACGCCCGGGTCAAGCCCATCGAGGACCACGCGGCCGCCGTGGCGACGGGGCAGCGGCTGGCGCGGCTGTTCGTGCGGGGCGGGGTCGGGCGGCCGGTGCCGTAGGGCCGCGCCCGCCGAGCCCTCCGGGCGCGGGCGTCAGACCGCCGACCAGCCGTCGTCGACCGGCAGGATCGCGCCGTTGATGTTCCTCGCCGCGTCCGAGGCGAGGAACACGATCGCGGCGGCCTGCTCCTCGGGCTGCGCCACGCGGCCCAGGTTCACGAAGTGCGGGCCGAGCGCCGCCGGACCGAGGGCGGCCGGGTCGGCCTCCACGACGATGCCGGTCAGCGTGCCGCCCGGAGCGATGGCGTTCGCACGGATGCCCTGCTTGCGGTACATCACGGCGAGGGACTTGGTCAGGCCCACCACCCCGTGCTTGGAAGCCGTGTAGGCGGCACCCGCCGCGCTGCCGCGGAAGCCCGCCTCGGAGGCGGTGTTCACGATCGCGCCCCGGCCCGCCGCCAGCATGTGCGGCAGCACGGCCCGGGCGAGCAGGAAGGGAGCGGTCAGATTGACCCGGATGACCCGCTCCCACTCCGCGTCGTCCACGTCCGCGAGCGCCGACATGCGGTCCATGATCCCGGCGTTGTTCACCAGCACGTCCACTCCGCCGAAGCGCTCCACGGCGGTCGCGGTCACCTCGTCGACGACCGCCTGCTCGCTCAGGTCACCCGTGACCGCGATGGCGGTGCCGCCAGCCTCTTCGATCTCCTTGACGACCGTCTGGGCACCGTCGGCATTGAGGTCGGCCACCACGACCTTCGCACCTTCCGCCGCGAAGGCCAGAGCGGCGGCCCGCCCGATGCCCGAACCCGCTCCGGTGACGATGACGCTGCGTCCGTCGAGTCCACTGGCCATGAGGTGCTCCTGTTCGTCGTGCAAGTTCATTGTGCGAGTTCGTCGTGCGCATTGGTCGCGCAGGGCTTCGCGCCCCGTTGTGCCCTCACCCTACGACTTAATGTCTGCGAGTGACATAAATTGGTAGGTGGGCCATGGTGGAGAATCCCGGGAGGTCACGACGGCAGCCGGAGGGGAACTGATGACCGCACCCAGCGGACGCACCGGACGACCACCTCTCACCGAGGCGCGCAAGGCCGAGATCCGACTCGAGATCGCCCGCGCCGCGGTGGAACTGTTCGTCTCCCAGGGCGTGGCGGCGACCACCGGTGAGCAGATCGGCCAGGCGGTCGGCGTCTCCGCACGCACCGTGTGGCGCTACTTCCCGAGCAAGGAGAGCTGCGTACGCCCCCTGTTCTCGGCCGGAATCGACGTCATCGCCGCCCGGCTGCGGGAGTGGCAGCCCGGCCGCCCCCTGGAGGAACTCTTCACCCCCGGCCTCCTTACCGCCACGGGCCCTGACGGCGCCACCGGCACCGCCCTCGTACGCCTCACCCGCACGGAACCGGGCCTGCGCGCGATCTGGCTCCAGACCTACGACGAGGCGGAACCGGCGTTCGCCCGAGCCCTGGCCACCCGAGCCGGCCTGCCCGCCGACGACCTGCGCCCCATGATCCAGGCGGCGATGCTGAACGCTGCGCTGCGTGCGGCGGTGGAGCGGTTCGCTTGGCGTGCGAGTGGGGTGGGGGCGGACGGGGCGACGGATGCGGTTACGCGGGAGACGACGGGGGAGGCCGAGGTGGCGGAGACGATGCGGTCGGCGCTGGCCATTGCGGCGGAGGGGATTTCGTAGGCAGGGGTGGGGCGGGTTCCATCCAGCCGACTCAGTGGGCGGGCCATGTGGGGCGCCGGGGCGAGCGTGTTCGGCTGGGTGTGCTCTGGCGGAGGCGACCGACTTTGGCGACGGCTTACGCCGTGCGCGCTGAGTTGTGGGGTGGTCGGGCTGCGGTCCGTGCCGGAGCGGGGCTGCGTTTCTGCTGTACGCGCTGTGCCGGAGGGAGGCGGGCTCAGGCTTCCGCTGCGCGCGCTGGCTTCCCTCGTACGCGCTGTGCCGGAGCCGGTCAGGCGTGGCTCCGGCCATATGCGCACCGCTGGGAGCCGTTGGTCTGCCGCCGCCGCTGTAGGCGCCGTGCCAGCGGCGGCCGGGTTGCTGCGTCCGGCGCACGTGTGTGTCTTTCGCTACGTGCCAGATACATACCGCGTCACAGCCACCCGTGTGCGCGTCTCACACCTTCCGATAGGTGTACGCCTCCGTGGCCGCCGCCTCCACCGCGTCCAGGTCCGCCCCCGTCGACGCCGTGACGACCGCGGCCACCGCGCCCTCGACGAACGGGGCGTCCAACAGGCGGGTGCCGGCCGGGAGTTCGTCGCCTTCGGCGAGGAGGGCTTTCACAGTGAGTACGGCGCTGCCCAGGTCGGTGAGGACGGCGACTCCGGCGCCGCGGTCGACGGACGCGGCCGCCGCGGCGATGAGTTCGGCACTGGTGCCGAGCCCGCCGCTCTCGGTGCCTCCGGCCGGAGCGAGCGGCACCGCCGTGCCGGCGCCCGCGAGGCCGCGCGCCAACTCGGCGACCGAGGCGGCGACTTGAGCGCTGTGCGACACCAGCACGATCCCGACGAGCGTCTGGTCACTCACCGTGGGCCTCCGCTGCTTCGTGGAGCGCGGCGATCAGCAACGAGGAGGACGTGGCGCCCGGATCCTGGTGCCCGATGCTCCGCTCCCCGAGATAGCTCGCCCGCCCCTTGCGGGCCTGCAAGGGCGTGGTGGCCACGGCGCCCTCCTCGGCGGCGGCCCGCGCCGCGGCGAAACCGTCCGGGAGCGCGTCGACCGCCGGGACGAGGGCGTCGATCATGGTCTTGTCGCCGGGTGCGGCGCCGCCGAGGGTCATGACCGCGTCGACTCCCACGCGCAGCGCCTCGGCGAACTCCGCCTCACTCACCTCGGCGGCGTCCCCGAGTGCCTTGCCGGTTCGGCGCAGCAGCGTGCCGTAGAGCGGCCCCGACGCGCCGCCGACCGTGGAGATGAGCTGTCGTCCGGCGAGTGTGAGGACGGCGCCCGGAGTGTTCGGCGCCTCTTTCTCCAGGGCGGCCGCCACGGCGGTGAACCCGCGTTGCAGGTTCGCGCCGTGGTCGGCGTCGCCGATGGGTGAGTCGAGGTCGGTGAGCCGGTCCGCCTCGCGGGCGACGGAGGCGGCGGTCGCCGTCATCCAACGGCGGAAGAAGTCGGCGTCGAGCACTGGATCTCCTTGCGTGGTGGGTGAGTTGACCGATCGCGCCGGTGTGTCACACGCCCCAGCGCAGTCCCGGCGTCCTCACCGGCGCGTCCCACAGTCGTAGCAACTCCTCGTCGATCTGGCACAGGGTGACCGAGGCCCCCGCCATGTCGAGGGACGTCACGTAGTTGCCGACCAGTGTGCGGGCGACGGCGACCCCGCGCTCGGCGAGGACACGCTGCACCTCGGCGTTGAAGCCGTACAGCTCAAGGAGGGGGGTCGCGCCCATGCCGTTCACCAGGACCAGGACCGGGTTGCGCGGCGGCATGTCCTCCAGGATCGCGTGGACGGCGAAGTCGGCGATCTCACCGGAGGTCATCATCGGCCGCCGCTCCCGGCCCGGCTCGCCGTGGATACCGACGCCCAACTCCAGCTCGCCCGGCGGCAGATCGAAGGTCGGGCTGCCCTTGGCGGGAGTGGTGCAGGCGCTGGTCGCGACGCCGAAGCTGCGCGAGTTCTCGTTGACCTGCCGGGCGACGGCCGCCACCCGGTCCAACGGCTGCCCCTCGGCCGCGGCGGCACCGGCGATCTTCTCCACGAAAAGGGTGGCACCTGTCCCGCGCCGCCCCGCGGTGTAGAGGCTGTCGGTGACGGCGACATCGTCATTGACGAGCACCTTGGCCGTCTGGATGCCCTCGTCCTCGGCCAGTTCCGCCGCCATGTCGAAGTTGAGCACGTCGCCGGTGTAGTTCTTCACGATGAACAGCACTCCGGCCCCGCTGTCCACGGCGGCCGCGGCCCGCACCATCTGATCGGGCACCGGCGACGTGAACACCTCCCCAGGACAGGCCGCCGACAACATCCCCGGCCCGACAAACCCACCGTGCAACGGCTCATGCCCCGACCCCCCACCGGAAACAAGCGCCACCTGCCCGGCCACGGGGGCGTCCCGCCGTACGATCACCCGGTTCTCGACGTCCACGGTCAACTCGGGGTGGGCGGCCGCCATACCTCGCAGTGCGTCCGTGACCACGGTCTCCGCGACATTGATCAACATCTTCAAGGGGTGCCTCCTGGCAGGGCTGGCAGACGTCTCTCTGACCTGGGTATTCGGCGGTCGGAGTAGGTTTCGTCAGATATGGATCTTGGCGGTCGTGGTAATCGCGCGCGTGGGTCGGTGATAGGGCCTCTGTGGAAAGTATCGACCTTGTGGGAGTGAAGGTCACGGGCTCGGACGTTCATGGGCGTGCGGGCTGCTTCGGGTTGTGCCGCTGACTGTGCCGTGCGGCCGGACGGCCCCGATCACCGGAGCGGGCCGACCACCTGTGTGATGCGCTCGAGGAGGTCGGCGACGTCGGCCCGGCGCTGGTGGGGGCGCAGGTACTGGACCGCCGCGGTCACGCGCTGGCCGGCGCGGGCGGAGTGCAGGGTGGGATAGGCGTCGAGGAAGGCTGCCCAGTGGGCGAGGGCGGGTTCAAGGTGGCCGAGCCGTAGGTGGGTTTCGGCCAGGCGGGCGCGGGTGAGCGCGGCGGGCAGGCGCTCGGTCTCGGTGCGTAGGCGCAGCGAGGTGGTTAACGCGGTGAGGGCGTTGGTGGGCTCCCTGAGGGTGGCAAGTACCTGCGCGCGTTGGAAGTGCAGGGCGCCGGCCGGGTAGCTGCTGAAGGGGCCCGGTTCGGCGTCGGCCTGGGCGTGGAGGCGTTCGGCGCGGGCAAGCGCGGCCATGGCGGCGTGCCGGTTGTGGTGGGCGTTCAGGACGGCAAGCTGGATGTGGGTGTAGGCGCGGACAGCGGGCGGGGCGTGGCGGGCGTACTGGTCGGCGCGTTCGGCGAGGTTCAGCACGGCGGGGGTGTGATCGCCGAGGCCGTGTGCGTGGGTGGCGATGGTGCGCAGCGCGATCGCGAGAATGGTGGGATCGTCGGCATCGGCGGCGAGACGGGCGGCGATCTGGTGGTAGTGCCGGGCCGGGGCGTGGTGGCCGCTGTCGGCGCACATCGAACCGAGCAGGAGGGCGAGCCGGGCGGTGGCGGACCGTAGGCCCTGGTGCACTCGGGTAGGGGGCGGGCGGTGCAGGAGGGGGATGACCTCGTGAGCGAGATAGGCGGCCAGGCCGGCGCGCACGTGCCGGCCGCCGTGCTGGTCGGCCGAGGTGGCGAACACCTGGGCCATGGCCTGTAACTGGCCCACGTCGTCGGCAACGGTGCGACGGCCCGGGTACTTCTGTCCGCCGGATGCGGCCGGGCCCTCGCCGTGGGGCGGCAGGGCGAGCGCGGTGGCGGTGAGGACGCCCGCGCCGAGCAGGGCGCGGCGGTGCGGGTCGAGTTCGGCGTGGGTGAGGTGGAGGAGTTTGCGCAGGGGGTCGGCCTCCCAGGCGGGGTCCACGAGCTGGGCCGGGGCTCGGGTGAGGCCGGCCTCGTGAGCCGTGAGGCACCTGCCCAGGCGTCGGGAGAGGCATTCCAGGATCAGGGCGGGAAGCGGGGGTCTGGGTTGGGCGCCCTCCAGCCAGCGCCGCACCGTGGTGAGGTGCACGTTCAGCGTCAGCCCCTGCTCCGCGGCGACATCCCTGAGCGCGGCGGTGAACGGGGCAGGGCTCCAGCCGGCTGCCTCCAGGAGGAGCGTGAGCTGGGTGTTGGGTGTGCGCGGCATGACAGCCTCCCGGACGCGCGAGCACTGGGCGTCCTAGCCGGTCTCTTGGGCCACGCCTTCGTCGGTGCGGCGCCTTTCGGGCCATGGCGAGCACGCCGACCGCGGGCGGCGCGGGCGGCGGCTCGGCGGTTGTGGCGTGCCTCAGGCAGGTGTTCCGTTTCTGATGACGGGCTGCCTGCGTCGGCGAGGCGTCCGCGGCGGCCGGTCAAGGATGGTGGGCGGGTGGGTTGTGGGGCCGGGCGGGCAGGGGCGTGTGGTCCATCGAGCGAGCTGTGAGTGCGGTTCATCGAGCCGTGAGGCAGCCCGGCGGTGGCTGGCGGTGATGGGGCCGCGTTCAGGTGCTCGGTGGTCAGGTGGAGGCATCGAACAGGTGCCGCGCGATGGTTTCAGGCCCGCGACTGGCGAGGTTGTGGAGCATGCCGGTGGTGGCTGTTTCAGGGTGTGACGGGTAGGGGGACAGGATGAACAAGTGGGGCGGGTAGGCGGGAGGTTGGGGTAGGCGTCGCGTGATTCGGGTCAGCCAGCGCATGGTGTGCGGGTCGGGGGCGTTCTGTCCGGGGTGGGGAGCGGGGAGGATGGCGACGACGTGAGTGGCGCCGGTGAAGCGGCGGATGAGGGCGCCGCCGCCGATGATCGTGCAGCGCTCGCCCAGGCGTTCCAGTTCCCGGCCGAGTTGAGCGGGCAGGTCGGTCGGTGGTGGTGGAGCGGGCGGGGGTGAGCAGCAGCCAGGTGCCGCCCGGTCCGCTGGGTTCGGGCCGGCTGGTGTGATCGGCGGGCCGTGGTAAGTCGGCGGTCAGGTGCCGGGTGGGCGGCCTGGTGCATCGGCTGGGTCAGGCGGGGCTCGAGGCCCCGCAGAGCCGCGAGGATGACCAGCGGGTTGATCAGGCGGCGCGGTGGTGCCATGTCGGTTCTTTTCACCCTGGTACGTGAAGGGCTTTGGTCTTCAGGTGGGGAGCAGGCGCTGGTCGGTGAGCCGGCCGCGAAGATGGCGGGCCAGTGCGGCGGGGGTGGGGTTGGTCCGCGGCGCGGTGTGGGGGAAGGCGACGTGCAGGTCCCGTGGGAGGCGGGCGCGCAGGGAGTCCAGGCCCAGCAGCGGGCATCTGCGGGGGAGTCGCGCAGTGCGACCAGCAGGTCGTGGGAGGCGGTTGGGGGCGCGCCCTCACCTCCGGTGGAGTAGGTGAGGGCGGCGGTGTCGGGGTACGACGCGAGCCACTGGGCGGCGGCGTTCAGGGGCCTGTAGCCGGTGCGGGTCCGGTCGTGGCACAGGATCTTCTCCAGCGCGGCGATGCTTTCCTCCGGCTCGATCATGGTGTGGCCGCCGGGCTTCCCAGGCCACCTCCCACAGCAGCCGGTGCCAGGGGTCCACCCACGGAGCCTCCTGCTGGTTGACGCCGAGGAATTCCGGCTCGTAGGCCTAGAGGTCACCGTCCAGGAAGCTGCCGTAGGGCATCCGATCCGCCACCGGCTGCGGCGGAACCGCCGGCTCGTCTTTGGTCCACCGGTCGGCGGGCACCTCACGCGCCGTCCCCCGGCCCTCGGCCGGCAGCCGCCCCCAGCGCGTGATGTGACTCCACCCCGCCGGGACAACGACACCCCCGCACCCACCACCGCGATCGCCTCGTCCATCGCCCCACCTTTCTCACCGGTCATCAGGAGTCCTGTGCTTCGTCGTCAGGCAGGCCCGGGGCCGGCGGTACCGACCCCCGGACAGTTGTCCGTAGACGGCACAACACGCCCCGGGCGGCGCCGCTGTGCGGGATTCCGGTGGGCGCCAAGCCCGCCAGGGTCAGCCCGGTGCCACCCGGGCCGCCCGGCAGGCAGTGCGGGTCTGCAGGCAGCCACGTCCCCAGGGAACCGGCAGCGCTGCTCAGGCAGCCCGGCGATCAGCCGGCCGCCGTCGATAGGCCGTCCCCTGGCGATATGCCCACACCGTGGTTTCACCGCCCGGGTGGCGCCGCCTCCTGCCCTCTTCCGTGAAACGGCAGGTGTTTCGGCACGGGAGTTTTCTACTGCAGACATACGCCGCACCACTTTTTCCAGAGGCAAACGTCCGATACCGAAAGACGACTGCCCCAAGGAAGAAACGTCAATCCGGACGACTTGCCCCATCGGGCGCGAAGTAGCGCAAGCGGACGGCGCGAGGGGGAGAGGAAATGAACTCGCGTGCCCCGTACGCCCCTGCGCACGAACCGGAGCGCGCCGCGAGCGTAGCCGGAAGGTTCGCTTCACCCAGTCAGTGCGGTTCCCTTGACAGGCCACCTAAGTTCGGGCGAACGTCGAAGTACTCAGCGGCGGCACCAGTTCCATATCGAGACCGCCGAACGTTCGGAACGCACACCGCACAACTTTCTTCCGTCCGTTTCCCGCACTGATAATCCCCTGGCAGCCGGCGCCGACCGTTTTGTCGGCACACCATGCCCAAAAGGTGAGCAAACAGTAAGAGGTGGAAAGGGGTCGGGCGGGAATCCCGAGTCCCCCGCCGAACCCGCCCGGGTGTCCCGGGGCAACACGACGGACGTGATACCCACCAAGCAAGAGCTACAAAGGAAAGGAGTCCCGTCATGGCGAGGAAGAACTACCTCGACAGGCTGGTCCGCAATGCCGAACGCATGGACAAGGACACGTTCCGGGCGGTCCGCAAGGGCCTGGGCACCAAGAAGAAATCGAAGAGCAAGAAACGGGCGAAGAAGAACCAGCGGCAGATCAACGCCCTCGCCGACCAGCTCGGCCAGCTCACCCAGCAGGTCTCCACCCTCACCAGCGTCGTGTCCCAGGACCGCAAGCACACTTCGCTCAGCGCCTGACGAAGGCCCCTGCTGAACGCCGCGCGCCCAGCGAGGAGCACCCATGCCCCAGGGGCGTACCCGACGCACCGTCCGCATCATCTCCCGGTCCCTCGCCGCCGAAGCCAGCCTCTCCCTGAACACCCTGAGCTCCCGACACTCCCGGCCAGGCGGCGGGGAACCGGAGGATCTCAAGCTGCACAGGGCACAGAACTTCCGCCGCACGCTTGAGGAACTCGGTCCGTTGTATGTGAAGGTCGGCCAGATCCTCGCCACCCGGCCCGATTTCGTCCCGCAACACATCCGGGACGAACTGGAAAACCTCAACGACCGCGCCAGCGTTGAGCCGTTCAGCACCTTCGAGCCCGTTCTCAAGCAAGACCTGGGGCCGAACTGGCGGGCGCACTTCACCGAGATCAGCACCGGCCAACCCCTGGGGGCGGCCTCCCTCGCCCAGGCGTACAAGGCGGTCCACGCCGATGGCCGAACCTGCGTCATCAAGGTGCAGCGGCCGAACGCCACTGAAGCGGTCCTGGGCGACATGTCCGTCCTGAGGACCGTCACCCGGCTCATGACGAAGGCGGCGCCCCACTTCAACGAGGTGGTCGACATCCGCGCCATGCTGGAAGTCCTGTTCACCGTAATGGAGGCCGAACTGGACTTCACGCGCGAGGCCCGCAACATGAAAGACGCAAGAAAAGCCGCCAGAGACTTCACACGCATCCGCGTTCCCAAGGTCATCACCGCCACTCCCCGGGTTCTGGTGCAGACCTTCGCAGAGGGCAACCCGATCAACCGGGTAAAGCCTGACGAACTCAGCAAAAAACAGCGGAAAGAGATCTCCTACCAGCTGATCCAATTCATGTTCCGCTGCTATTTCCTGGAACGGAAGTTCCATGCCGACCCACACCCGGGCAATATCATCGTCAGCCCGGACGGCAAAGCACACCTTATCGACTGGGGCATGGTCGGAAAACTCGACCGCTCCACCAGTACCGCCCTCCTGGGCACCTTCCTGGCCATGGCACACAACGATGGAACCAGCATGGCCAGACAATGGGTCAACCTCGGCACTCCGACACCGTGGAGCAATCTGTCCGCCTTCGTCGGGGACCTCACGCGCATCGTCCCGTACTGGAGCGATGCCACGCTGGCCGAACTGAACCTCGGCGTGGCCCTGATGTCAATGCTGCGCTATTCCTCCCGCCGCGGCGTCCAGATCACCCCCCTGGTCTCGGTCGTGGGAAAGTCCGTGGCGAATATCGAGGGCTCGGTGCGCTACCTCTACCCCAAGCTGAAACTCTCCACGGCCCTGCGCACGACACTCAAAGACATCATGCGGGACCTGCTGCTGGACACCTTCACCGAGGAACAAGGCGCCCAGGCAGCTCTGCATCTGCTGAGCGTCGCGACCCAGAGCCCCGCCCAACTGCAGGCATTTCTCACCGACCTCTCCGTCGGACAGCTCACCCTCCAGGCACGCACCAATCTGGGAGACCCCATCAAAGCCGGCTGGCGCCACCGCAACGCGGGCCGCAGCGGCATCGTGCCGGCCGCCGCAGCGGGCGTGGCCTTCGGCTGGGGCAGGCGCAGAACGCGACGAAAACCATGACGGCCGCGACGCCACCCGCCGCCCCCGACCCGGTGTCCGGCCACCTCAGCAGAAGGCACCAGCATGATCTACCCACGCCGCGGGCCCTTTTTCTGGCTGATCCTGTCGATCGTGCTGTACACCATCGCGGTCGCCCCCCGCGCCACAGCCCACTTCATCCGTGACACCCTCCACGCGGTCCTGCAGTTCTACACCTCCCTGGGCATCTTCCTGTCATCGCTGAAATAAGCAGGGCCCCAGTCCTGAACGGCACGCCAAAGGGGCGGATGACGCATGCGCGCAGCGCTGACCTCAATCCTGTTCACCCTCCTCGCCGGCCTGACGGCATGGGCCTCCATCGCCGCCCCGCACGTCACCGTGAACCTCCACATGCCACCCTCCAACCCGGACACCGGCTACCCACCTCCCGCACCGAGCCCCGCGGCCGTCGTCACCGTGACAGCCAGCAACAGTCCCACCCGCCACCCCCACACATCCCCGCCCGGCACAGCGACGTCCAGCCCCACCCCACTGCCGTCCCCCTCCCGTGCGCCCAACTCCCCCAGCTCACCGCCGCGGGGCCCCTGCCCATCACCGCCTACCACCCCCAGCTCTCCCACGGCTTCGCCCAGCACACCCTCCGAAGGAGCCACGGCCCCCCAACCCACCGACACACCCTGGCCCCCTTCCAGCCCACCGAACCCCCCACCGGCTCTCCCTTGCCCGACTCCCTGCAGTACGTCGGATACGCCCACCCCCCGCTCTCCGCAGGGCGCTACATCCCCGCTTCCCTGCCCGACGGCCACCGGATGCTCGCCGTGCACACCGCCAGGCCCACCGTCCCAGCCCGGCCCACTGCCCACGAACGTCCAGCGCGACGGGGCGGTCTGCTCCGCCGGGCATGGCGCGATGACGCGGGCCACCGCCCCTGGCGCTCTCGCCTGCGGGTGAAGGCTCCGGCGGACAGCGACATGCTGATCGGGCTAATCCGACGACTGGCCCAGCGTGAATGCCGGCGATTTCGCGGTGGGCGACGTCCTGGGCCCGCATGACACATGGGCGGAGTGCAGGGCTTTCGCCGGCGTTTGCGGCGGGGAGGCCTGTTGTCCCGGCTCGACACCCTCCCGTTGATTCCGGCCCCGCCGACCGCGGGTTGGCGAAGTGCCCCTTCCCAGGCCGCGTTCGGCGGCCGCAGCACTGACGGCGACCAGAGCGCACCGACTGCGCCGTTGTGCCTCACGTGCACCTCTATGTCCATAAAGTTTAAGCGACAGGGTATTTATGGCTTATGTTGCGATGGAGATGGAAGCGTCGCTTCGTGTGGCTATCCCGTATCGGGAGTCCGCGAATGCCGTTCTCCCACGTCACCGGGGCCGCGCTGCTGGTCGGCGCAGCATCGACATCGCGGGGTGCGTTACGGACGCCGTTGCGCAGGAGGTGGGTCTGGGGTCGCTGCTGGTGACATAGGTTCCGGTGACTGCGGGCTACCGGTTCACGCAGGTGCAGTAGGAAGCAGCGGATCTTGAGGCAGGACTCATCAGTTCCGCTGTCGGCCGCGAGAGCCAACTCGCTTTCTCCGAGACCGTGTTCATCACGGGTCTGAGTGTGCTGGCGAAGATGGAGTCCGGCATCGCCGGTGTCTCCGACCTCAAGAGGCGGACCGTCGCAGTGGTCGCGGGCACCAGTGCCGAACGCTGCCTGCACCGCCTCAACACCCCGCAGCCGCAGTACTGCGGGCCTCGGCCAGGCGAGCCGACCCTTGGTGCCTGCCAGCGATCGGAGAACAGGTCGCGATGGCGCTGGCTCTGCCCAAGAACGACCTGCCCTTCAAGCAGGTAGTCGACCGCGCCCTCGAAGAGCTGCAAACCACCGGACAGGCCGAGGAAACTGCATAGTAATTGGTTTGCACTGTTCCCTTTTCGAGGGCGGCCGAGCCGGCTCTCTCTCGCGCACAGTTGGCTAAATTCGCTTCAACGGGCTTGTGGGCGTCGGTTGTCACGTCGAGTTCGTTTCAGGAGTGCTTTTCACGCGTCAAGAGGAAGGAAACGACTGCTGAACCGTGGCGACCTGCAACAACGTTGTTGGCGCCGGATGTTGCATCGAGGACCATTTATGTGATGGCTCCTTGCTGCCTCACTTGTCGCTACTATCGCCGACCGATGGTCGAAACGGCGCGCTCAGTCGCGCGCCGTTCCGCAGCTCCGGGTGCTGTTCCGATCAAGGCGTCGGGTCGTGTCGAGTACGCGCCTGACGCGCTATGTCTGGCCTGTGAGGTTGTTCCAGGTCGGTGTGCCGGGGAAGCTCAGGCTCCAGTACCAGAAGGTGGCGTCGACGGTGCATCCGGATGGGCGCACGGTGTCGGTCTCGTAGCTGGTTGCCTGGGATCGCCGCAGGTCCATGGTCCGATCGAAGACCCATGTGGCGCGCCCTGCCATCGGGCCCACCAGGTGGGCCAGGACTCCGCCTCCCTTGTCTTCCCATTTGCGGCGGTGGCCGTTGTAGACCTCGAAGGCGCAGATGCCTATTTCGGCGTCGATCCAGAATCCGGGTTGCTCGAGGATGTGCAGCGGGCCGCCGAGTTCGCCGGTCCCGTGCATCTCGCCTTGGGGCCAGAAACCATCGAATGCTCGGTCCCACATGAATGCTTGATAGTTGGGACCCTGGCTGAAGGTCGCCGGGCCGTTGGTGATGGCGCCGGCTTCATGGTTTCGACAGAACGTACCCGAGCGGATCCGCTGGGTTTGAGCGTGTACCCGTGAGTACTCGGCTTTCACCGGTTCCGGCCACCCCGCAGTGAGGATGTCCCTGGTCGCGGGCGGTGGTTCTGGAAGCGGTTCCACACCCCCCCAGTCGCCCTTGACGGCGTCTCTGGCCTTCTCAATGCCGACGTAGTAGGCGAATTGTTCGGCGAGCGCCCACACCTTCTCGACCGTGCAGCCGATGTGACTTATCGAGATCGAGAACGGGATCCCGATGCCATGGCTGGGTTCGCGCCCCCAGGCAGGCTGGGACTGCACGGCCATCACAGCGTCTCGGACGGCGAAGATCACGATGTTGTTGCTCGACGCCTGGTCCTTGGTGAATTCGACGGGCAGGCGGTTCACCGCGTCGCGTGTCACCTGCCCCCACCGGGCGATCTCCGCGCTGATGTCCGTGCGATCGCCCCAGTCGCCCATGACTCGCGCCACGCTGTGGTCATAGGTGCCACGGCTGACGTGGTCATTGTGCTCGTAGGAGGGTTTGGCCAGCGCATCCTCCAGAGCGTTACCGTACCGTGTCACCTCGGCCCGTCCCCGGTCGGTGACCCCGCTGACCGCGTTGCCCATGAGGTACCGCATCACGAGTACGCGTACGGCCTCGTCGCCTTTGAGCATGGTGAAGCCGATGTGTGCGATGTTGGCGACGAGGACGTCCACCCGGTCACGGATGATCTCGTCGATGCCAGCCTCGGGAAGGTAGCTGGCAGCCAGACCGCCGAGGCTGGGGTTCAGCACGGCGGCAACCCTCCCCACCATCAGGTAATCGGCTTCGGTCAGGACGGCGCAGTCGGCCATGGCGCAGTGGATCTTGAACCACAGGGCGTGCAGCCTGGCGGCTACCTCCAGAGGCTGCTTAGGCGGGCGCGTGGCCAGGGCAAGGCAGGTGTCCACGACCATGTAGGTGTCCACAAGCGGGGGGCGGCCGGAGGATGCGTGGGGCGATCCGCAAGCACCGGGCAGCAGCCAGGTCAGCATCGCGTTCACCGAGACGCCGCCGATCTCGACGTCGTCACCCGCCTTGACCGCGCTCTGCGGGGCCAGGGCGAGCTCGCGCAGGCAGCCCCACAGGACCGTGAGCGCCTCGAGCCGCCGGCCAGTGATCCTCTTACTTCCGCATTCGCGGACGAACTCGTAGCACCGGTCCAAGGCGAGTCCTTGCGGTCGCTGACCGCCCGGCCACGCCATCGTCTGCGGGCGAGGCGGCGGTTGCGGGCACGCGGCCCCGACGATCTCGCGTGCCCGCAGCTCTGCGGGCCGGTAGTCCCATGACATGTTGTCCTCCGGGCAGTGTGTGCGGTCAGTGGTTGAGGGCGTTCAGAGCGTGGATGGTTGCCAGGACTGGGAAGTCGAAGGGGATCGGCCGCGGACCGACCTGGTCGGGCACCGAGGTGAAGGAGCCGTCGCTGTTCTGGCGTTCCGACAGGTAGTGCAGGGCGTCGGGCACCACCCGCCCCGCGGCGCGTCCGGCGAGAGCCCGGGCGGCCTGGGCGGTCGAGAGGACATCGCTGGTCATCCCCGGGCGCTGGCCGAAACCGCCGTCGGGGTTTTGCGACTGCGCCAGCGACCGGACCGCCTGCTTGACGCTGTGACTGTGCAGCCCGGAGGCTTCCAGCGCGTCGATGGCCCGGTTGGCCACGCTCGCCGTGCTGAGGGTCCAGGAAACTGGGAAAGTCCCGTCCCGATGCTGCCGGGAGGCGATGAAGCCGGCCGAGGCCGTCAGACGCTGGCCCAAGCGTGGACCGAGCGCGAGGATCGCGCCTGCGGTCATGTCGACGTCCGCCTCGCGCCCCTTGACGTAGGTCGGGAAAGAACCGTCGGCGCCGGCCATGGCCAGCAGGTAGCGCTCGCCCATGTCCAGTGTTTCCCGGTACTGGGAAACACTGATCACGCGGAGGGCTTCCAGACAGCGGGAGGTGTCGTCGACGTCACTCTGAGAGGCAAGCGCGGTGTAGCCCCATCCGCCGTCCGGGTGCTGGGCACTGGACAGGAAATCACCCATCCGTTCCAACAGGCCGTCCTCGGCTCCGGCGCGGGCCAGACACAGCGCCGCCAGAGCCGTCACGAAAATCTCCTGCCCCGTGATGAAGGGCATCCCTCCGCCCGGGACTCGTATCGCTTCCAGGGCGGCGATCCCGTCCTCGATCACCGGGTTTCCTGGATCAGCCTGACGGAGGGCATGCAACGCGACCAGGTGGGCCAGCACGTTTCCTTCGAACACCTGCCCATTCCGGTCCGCCAGGACGCCGGTCAGATACTCGCGCCTGGCGTCGCCCTCCGCCGAGCCTGCCGTTTCGACCATTCCGATCGCACAGAGAACCAGGGATGTCCACGTCGCATGACCGCGATAGTCAGGTACCGGGCCGACAGGCGGGACCTCACAGCCAAGAGACCTGAGAACTGATCGGAGCAGAAGCCGCTTGCGGGCGCCGGTCGGGTGGTCAAATGACGCCAGGAACGCCCTAATCTCGGCCGCCGACGGCGTTCTCCCTGTAGCCGCCCGCCCTACGAGACCGTCGAGAGGGCTACGCCGGGGCTCCGCATGCAAGTACGCGGTCAGTTGCGCCTGCGCTTGAGGAAGGACGCCCTGCTGCCGCAGCAACGTCAGCATCAAGGCCGACTCCAGGCACCTGCTCCCGCACATTTCATGAAGCGCACCGTCGGGCCCGACACGATGAGCCAGATACTCAAGAGCCCGATCACGGGCGGCGCTTAGGTCGAAGCCGGGGGCCGGAAAGGCACTGTGCGGGTTCGAAACATTCGTTGGCAGGTTCATGCAGGCCCCATCTCCCGGAGGCAAGCACACCGGCACGGTCGAGAAGGCTCTGGATGAAATCCCGTCTCCTGGAATGCGGAGCTCTCACTCATGGGAACCTCCCGTTCGCCGTGTCAGCTCGCGGGGCAGGGCGAAGTGCTGGTGTTCTTGGGCGGATTGGATGATCTCGATGTCGGCGAAGCCGTGGGGCGACAGCCGGCCGAGGACGCCGTCGACGAGGATTTCGGGGACGGATGCTCCGGAGGTGACACCGATCGTGCGAACTCCTTGCAGCCAGGTCTCGTCGATCTCGTCGGCGCAGTCGACCAAGTGCGCGTCGTGGGCACCCGCGCTGAGGGCGACCTCGACCAGGCGGAGGGAGTTGGAGGAGTTCTTGGAGCCGACGACGATGACCAGGTCAGCCTCGGCCGCTATGCGCTGGACGGCCTCCTGGCGGTTCTGGGTGGCGTAGCAGATGTCGTCGCTCGGCGGGGAAAGGAGTTGAGGGAACCTCCTCGCGAGGGCGTCGACGGTTTTCATCGTCTCGTCGACCGACAGGGTGGTCTGGGAGAGCCAGACCACCTTGGACGCGTCGCGGACCTCTACGTTCGCCACGTCCGCGGGGCCGTCGACGAGCGTGATGTGGTCCGGGGCCTCGCCCAGGGTTCCGACCACTTCCTCGTGACCCTCATGGCCGATCAGGACGATGTCGTAGCCCTCACGTGCGAAGCGGATGGCTTCCTTGTGGACCTTGGTGACCAGGGGGCAGGTCGCATCGATGACGGTGAGGCGGCGGCGGGTGGCCTCGGCGTGGACCTGCGGGGCGACACCGTGGGCGGAGAAGATGACGACGCTGTTCTCCGGTACCTGTTCGGTCTCTTCCACGAACACGGCCCCCTTGGCCTCCAGGGTCTGGATGACGTGGGTGTTGTGGACGATCTCGTGGCGTACGTAGATCGGGGGACCGTGTACTTCCAGGGCCTTCTCGACCGTGGCGATGGCGCGGTCGACCCCGGCGCAGCAGCCGCGGGGAGCGGCGAGCAGTACGCGTTTGCGGGGGTTCATGAGGTGCGCTCCACGGCTCGGGCGGCGATGTGCCGCAGTGCGGCGGCGGCCGGTTGCGGGTACGGGACGGTGTCGAGGGCGGTGAGGGCTTGCGCGCGCCGGGTGGCGATCATGTCCTCGACGGTGGCGCGGGCACCGGTGGCGTCCAGGACGGTGCGGATGCGCGCGGCGCCGTCGTGGTCCAGGTCCGGGGTGCCGACCAGGGTGTCGAGGAGCTTGCGCTGGGTGGCGTCGGCGCGCTGGGCGGCGAGGGCGAGGAGGACGGTGTGCTTGCCCTCGCGCAGGTCGTCCAGGACGGGTTTGCCGGTGTCGTCGGGGCGGCCGTAGACGCCGAGGATGTCGTCGCGGAGCTGGAAGGCCTCGCCGAGGGGGAGTGCGTAGCACGACAGCGCGGCGCGCAGGTCCGCCTCGGCGTCGGCCAGAACCGCCCCGCAGTGCAGGGGGCGTTCCACGGTGTATTTGGCGGTTTTGAACCGGATCACTTGCAGGGCCGCTTCGTCGTCGGTGATCGGCCCGAGAGGTGTCATGAGGTCCAGGTACTGGCCGTAGATGACCTCTTGGCGCATGACGTCGATGACCCGGCGCAGTCCGGTGAGGCGGTGGGGCGGGTGGCCGGCGCTGTGCAGGAGTTCGTCCGACCAGGCCAGGGCCATGTCGCCGATCAGGATGGCCGCGCTGGTGCCAAGACGGTCGTGGCCGTGCCGGGTGGCGAGCGTGCGGTGGACGGTGGGCCGGCCGCGGCGGGTGGCGCTGTTGTCCATGATGTCGTCGTGGATCAGAGCGAAGGCGTGGAACATCTCCAGGGCCGCCGCCGTCTGGATCACGGCCTGGTCGTCGCCGTGGCCTCCGGCGGCATGCCAGCCCAGTACGCAGAGCAGTGGGCGCAGCCGCTTACCGCCCGCGTCAAGGAAGTCCCGCAGCGCCGTGGGCACGTCCAGGGGCAGGGACCGGTCCTCGGCCGTGCGTGTCTTGGCGTCGAGGAAGCTGTGCAGCTCCTGGTCGATCCGGCTCTGCGCGTGCGCGAGGTTGATGGGTTCGGTGTTCAGGGAGGCGGCGGTCATGGTGTATCACCTGCCGGCTCGGTGGGTGCTTCGTTCGTCAGGCGCAGGGCTTCGTCGAGGAGGGTCTCGACCACGCGGGATTCGGGAACGGTGCGTACGACCTGGCCGCGGACGAAGATCTGGCCCTTGCCGTTGCCGCAGGAGACGCCGAGGTCGGCTTCGCGGGATTCGCCGGGGCCGTTGACGACGCAGCCCATGACGGCGATGCGCAGGGGGTGGGGGAAGCCGTCGAAGGCGGCCTCGACCTGGTTGGCGAGTTTATGGATGTCGACTTGGAGGCGGCCGCAGCCGGGACAGGAGACGATCTCCAGTTTGCGGGGGCGCAGGCCGAGGCTGGACAGGATGTGGCAGCCGGCCTTGACCTGTTCGACCGGGTCGGTGGAGAGCGAGACGCGGATGGTGTCGCCGATGCCCTCGGCCAGCAGGATCCCGAAGGCGACGGCCGACTTGATGGCGCCCTGGAAGGCGGGGCCGGCTTCGGTCACGCCCAGGTGCAGGGGATAGTCGCAGCGGCTCGCGAGCAGCCGGTTCGCGGCGATCATGGTGAGCGGGTCGTGGTGTTTGACGGCGATCTTCACATCGCTGAAGCCGTGTTCCTCGAAGAGGGAGGCTTCCCACAGGGCGGATTCGACGAGTGCCTCGGGCGATGCGGAGCCGTGCTTGGCCAGCAGACGGGGGTCGAGGGATCCGGCGTTGACGCCGATGCGGATCGGCACTCCGGCGGCACCGGCGGCTTTGGCGATCTCGCCGACCTTGTCGTCGAACTTCTTGATGTTGCCGGGATTGACGCGGACGCCCGCGCAGCCGGCGTCGATGGCCGCGAAGACGTAGCGGGGCTGGAAGTGGATGTCGGCGATGACCGGGATCGGTGACTTGGCGGTGATCGCGGGCAGGGCGTCGGCGTCGTCCTGGGAGGGAACGGCGACCCGGACGATGTCGCAGCCCGCCGCGGTGACCTGGGCGATCTGCTGCAACGTGGCATCCACGTCGGCGGTGTTGGTGGTGGTCATGGTCTGCACGGAGACCGGGGCGTCGCCGCCGACCGGCACCGATCCGACACGCACCTGACGGGTGGCCCGACGGTGTATCGATACCGGCGGGACGGAAACCGCGGGGAGTCCGAGGTCAGTGGCGCTCATCGCCCTGCCTCCCGGCCTGAGAAGGGGATGCCGGTGGCCAACGGCCGTACGGAGAGGGCGTCGTGGGCGGTGCGGGCGATGCCGGTGGCGTCGAGTCCGGCCTCGGCCAGCAGGCTTGTGCGCGGGCCGTGGGTGATGAACGAGCGGGGCAGCCCCAGCGGCAGTACCGGTGTGCTGACCGCCTGGGCCTGGCATGCCTGGGCCAGTGCCCAGCCGATCCCGCCGGTGACCACGCCGTCCTCGACGCTCACCGCCAGCCGGTGACGGGCCGCCAACGCCGCCAACGCGGGGCTGATGGGCAGCACCCACCGGGGATCGGCGACCGTGACCCCGATGCCCTGTTCCTCCAGCAGCGCCGCGGCGTCCAGGGCCGCGCCGGCCAGCGGGCCGACCCCGACCAGCAGTACTTCCAGCGGCCGCCGCGGACTGCGGTGCAGGATGTCGATCCCGTCCATCCGCGCCAGCGCCGTGATGTCCCGCGAGGCGGTGGCCTTCGGGATGCGGAGCGCGGTGGGCCCCTGGTCGTAGGCGACGGCCTCACCCAGCAGCTCCTCCAGCCGTACCGCATCGCGCGGGGCGGCCACCCGCATACCCGGCACCGTCGACAGCAGCGACAGGTCCCACATGCCGTGGTGGGAGGGCCCGTCGGGGCCGGTGATGCCGGCCCGGTCGAGGACGAGGGTGACCGGCAGCCGGTGCAGGGCGACGTCCATCAGCACTTGGTCGAAGGCCCGGTTCAGGAAGGTGGCGTAGATCGCGACGACCGGGTGCAGGCCGCCCATGGCCAGCCCGGCGGCCGAGGTCACGGCGTGCTGCTCGGCGATGCCGACGTCGAAGACCCGCTCGGGGAAGCGTTGTTGCATCGGGCGCAGGCCGGTGGGTCGCAGCATGGCCGCCGTGATGGCCACCAACTCGGACCGCTCGGCGGCGAGTTCGGCCAGTGTCCGGCCGAACACCTCCGTCCACGACGGCAGGTTGGGATTCGAGGGGCGTCCGGTGACCGGGTCCACGGTGCCTACGGCGTGCAGGCAGTCCGCCTCGTCGTCCTCGGCCGGGACGAACCCCCTGCCCTTGACGGTCACCACATGCACCAGCGCGGGGCGGCCGAGGGCTCGGGCCCGCCGCAGCACTCCCTCGACCGCTCCGGTGCTGTGCCCGTCGACGGGCCCGAAGCAGGTGAAGCCGAACTCGGCGAACACGCTCCGAAGCCCGCCCTTGTTGTCGCCGCTTTTCAGGCGGTCCAGGTGGCGGGCCAGGGCGCCGACGGTCGGCTCGTAGGAGCGGCCGTTGTCGTTGAGCACCACGATCACCGGCCGGTCCTGAGCGGCGCCGAGGTTGTTGAGCGCCTCCCATGCCATCCCGCCGGTCAGCGCGCCGTCGCCGATGACCGCGACCACCGACCGCTCCCGCTCACCGGACAACTGCCGGGCCTTGGCCAGGCCGTCGGCGTAGGACAGGGCGGTGGAGGCGTGCGAGTTCTCCACCAGGTCGTGGACGGACTCGGCCCTGGAGGGATACCCCGACAGGCCGCCGGCCTGCCGCAGCGAGGCGAATCGCTCGGCACGGCCGGTCAGAAGCTTGTGCACATACGCCTGATGGCCGGTGTCGAAGATCAGGCTGTCCCGGGGCGAGTCGAACACCCGGTGCAGGGCGAGGGTCAGTTCCACCGCGCCCAGGTTCGGGCCCAGATGCCCGCCTGTCGCACACACATTCTCGATCAGGAACGACCGTAACTCTGCCGCGAGTTGGTCGAGCTCCGGTTCGGAAAGCTTACGCAGTTGCGCCGGATCAGGCAGGGGCTGGGAGACTGCCTGGACTGGTGGGGTCGATGAATGCGCCATTTGATTGGTCCTTCTGCCTGATGGAGCGGCGGGCAGTACGGCACAGGCATGACGCGACAGGCCGCCGCCCGGTCACTGTGGGTCAACTCCCGGTAGCGGAAAGTCCAGTTCAGCAGCACCCGGGACTGCCGGGCCAGGGCTGGAAGCCGCGGACAGGTCGCACAACCCGCAACTTAGTGAACTTGTGAAACCTGGACGGGTGGCCTGGGTACCCGCACGGGCGCGGCACGCGGGCCGGATGCAGTGGGGCCCCTGGTGCGCGTGGTGCGGCCGGGGTGATCGCGGGGCCGGCGCCGCTGCGGTTCCAGCAGGCTGCAGTCCCGCTGCCCTGCGCACTCCTTGGTACGGGCGGGTCACAGATGTCACAGACCCAGGCCGGTATGCGGCTTCACATGCCGATGCGCTGAACATCCGGATACCACGGTGATTTCCGCCTGCCAGGCGTGGAGCCGCGGGATGCAGGTGAGATTCTCGTACGCCGTACCAATCCGGCCGATCAGTTGCGAGAACTTGGCGACGCCGATGCGAAACG
The DNA here is from genome assembly GCF_040605995.1 of Streptomyces sp. NPDC005492. NCBI lineage: Bacteria > Bacillati > Actinomycetota > Actinomycetes > Kitasatosporales > Streptomycetaceae > Streptomyces > Streptomyces sp. NPDC005492. The sequence continues at coordinate 75,337 of NZ_JBEXDX010000006.1, read as the reverse complement.
CCGGTGGTTCGAGCAGGCCGGTTCTGGCTGTATCCGTTGGTGGGTCAGTGCGCGACCACGTCCGGGAAGCCGAACACCGCGACGAGTACGGGATCGTGGAACTTGATCACGTGGGAGACGCCGGTGGCGGTGGGGGCCAGCACCACGACGCCATCGGCTTGGAGCGCGCCGTCCGCATCTCGGTGATACACGACGGCGGCGGGTTGCCCGTTGGCCGTGGTGGCGATCATCCGCCAGTCGCCCGGCGCTCCCAACACATACGTGTCGAGCACCTGGATGCACATCGTCCGGCCGGCCTGCCAATCGCGGAACGGCGTCGCCTCCAGCGTGGCATCCGTGCGCAGCACCTGTTCCAGCAGGCCGGCGTCGGAGCGTTCGAAGGCCGCGACGTAGGCGTCGAGAAGCGCGCGTGCCCGTTGGTCGGTCGGTTCGAGCAGTTCCTCGGTCTCCGGCTCCAGTTCGTCCAGCCGGGCGCGGGCGCGCTGCAGACCGCTCTTGACCGCCGCCGTGGTGGTGCCGAGGATCTCTGCGGTCTCGGCCGTGGAGAACGCCAGCACCTCGCGCAGAATGAGGATCGCGCGTTGGCGGGCGGGCAGGTGCTGCAGGCTGGCGAGGAGCGCCAGCCGCAGCGACTCGCGGTCGACCACCACCGCAGCGGGATCGTCGGCGGGCGGGGCGATCCATGCGTCCGGCAGCGGTTCCAGCCACGCGACTTCGCCCGGCGAGGCGGGACTCGGCGGACGATCAGGCCCGTCGTACGGGCCTGCCAGACCTGAGGGCAGCACCCGGACCGGCGCGGTCGCAACGCCCTGAGGCAGACGTTGGTGGCGATCTTGTAGAGCCAGGACCGTCGGCCAGTTCGTACACGGTGGGCAGGCTTGGGGCGAGCACGCCGGCCGCGATCAGCGCGGACAGCTCACCCATCAGCTCGCCGAAGATCTGCGGTGCGGCCTGGATCAACACGCCGATATTCAGGCCGATGATGTGGACCTGGTGCTTGTACACCAGCTCCCAGTTGGTGATCAGGGCTTCGCCGTCGGCCACGCCGTAGACGACGACACGGCCGGTGACCCGCTTGGCCGCGGCCAGGCTGGCAGCGAAGCTGGCGCCGCCTGCGGACTCCAGAACCACATCGACGCCGGAACCCCCGGTGAGCTCTGCCACCTCGACGGCGAGGTCGCCGCCGCGAGAGTCCAGGACGTGGTCGGCTCCCAGCGCCCGCACTGTCTCGTGCTTGGCGGGCGAGGCGGTGGCGATGACCGTCGCACCGTAGTGCTTGGCCATTCTGACCGCAGCCTGGCCGGTCCCGCCCGCCGCGGCGTGGATCAGCACCACGTGCCCGGCAGTGACGCCGCCCAGAGGCTTGAGCGCGGCAAGCGCGGTGGGCCAGTTCACGGCCAGGCACAGCGCCTGTTGTTCCGTCCAGCCCGAAGGCACCGGCACCGCCGCAGCCGCGGGCAGGACCATGTACTCGGCGAACGCCCCGCTTCCGACGCCGACGACGCGGGCCCCCGGCTGCGGGCCGGTCACTGCCTCGCCTACCGCGACGACCTCACCGGCGGCCTCGAAACCCGCCAGGTACGGAGGCTGCGGGCCGTTCAGGAACGTGCCGTGGGCCTTCGAGATGTCGGCGAAGTTGACCCCGGCGGCGGTGACGTGGATCAAGACCTCGCCCTGGCCGGGGCTCGGCACCGGCGCGTCGGTGATCAGGCGCATGTCTCTCGGGCCGTTGAGGGAAGTCTGCTGCAGCGCGCGCATGGTCGCGGGAATGCTCATCGGCGATCAGCCTTTCTTTCTCGGCGTACAGGAGAGAGACCGACCGGCCCGTCGTGCGGGCCGCGCCCCTCACCATGTAGATCCCGGCCACCACCAAAAGGAATCGATGGCTCTCTGATCGCACGGGGCAGCTTCCACTGGGCCGGCGTCGTGTCCGGCCTGATGAAGTCCTTGTAGATGTTGCGGGTGAAGAGGTTCGCGGCCGCGATGGACATGTATGCCGCGGGGATGAGGGCGCCGATGCCGTGCGGCACGCAGAGAGGACCAGCCCGCTGGAGCGACTGCGCACAGGGCGGGTACTCGCAGCCTGACGGGCCTCGGATCCGGCATCGCCGTACGGGCGCCCGAAGGACAGGAGGAGAGCATGCCCACCGGCCGGCACCAGGTTCTCGTCTTCGACGTCAACGAGACGCTCAGTGACCTCACACCGCTGCGCGGTCGCTTCGAGGACATCGGTGCCCCCGGGCATCTGCTGCCGACCTGGTTCGCCGGGGTACTGCGGGACGGATTCGCCCTGACCGCCGCCGGCGCATACGCGGACTTCACCTCCATCGCACACGACGGACTACGGACGCTGCTGTCCGGACTGGAGGGGTGGACGGGAGACAAAGAAGCCGCGGCCCAGCACATTCTGGACGGCTTCCTCCATCTGGACGTGCACCCCGATGTGCCGGACGGCGTGCGGGAGTTGAGCGATGCAGGGTACCGGCTGACGGCGATGACCAACGGCAGCGTCGCCCAGACCGAGCGACTCCTGGACACGGCAGGAGTGCTGGACCGCTTCGAGGCCCTGTCGGACGTACGCGGTCCGCGCTGTTGGAAACCGGCGCCGGCCGCCTACTCCTACGCCGTCGAGCGTGTCGGTGTCCGGCCCGAGCAGGCGATGCTGGTCGCCGTGCATCCCTGGGACATCGACGGGGCGCGGAGAGCCGGGCTGGACGGGGCGTGGCTGCGGCGCGGAGTCTCCGTGTACCCGCGCACCATGACCCCGCCCAGTTTCAACGCGCAGGATCTGAACGGCCTTGTGAAGACGCTGGTTGCCGACCCATGACCACCTGCAGGAATCCGTCGGTGGCGCGGTCGTTGATCAGCCGCATGGCAGGCGCTGTACTCCCTCTGTGAACCTCGTCTCTGGCAATCCCGGCCGGGTGAGACGCCGTACTGTCGTAAGGTCTCAACTCGCGCTCATGCTCGGTGCGTTCGGCTCGTCGGCTGCCCCTCCAGGGCGTGGCATCCACCAGTTGGCGCGGCCGGCCAGGCACATCGCGGCGGGTACCAGGATGCCGCGGACCACGGTCGCGTCCACCAGCACGGTGAGCGCCAGGCCGAAGCCGAGGAGCTTCAGTGACGTGATGCCGGAGGAGACGAGTGCGCCCATGCTGATCGCGACGACGAGTGCCGACGCGGTGACCAGACGGCCGGTGTGGGCGACGCCGAAGACGACGGCCGCGCGGTTGTCGCCGTGCGCCGTGTAGTGCTCCTTCACCCGGGACAGCAGCAGGAGTTCGTAGTCGACGGAGAGCCCGAAGGCGATGCAGAACAGCAGCGGAGGCATGCTCGTATCCAGCGCGCCCGTCGGGGTGAAGTCGCCCACCAGCCAGGTGGCGTGGCGGTCCTGGAAGACCAGCACCAGTGCGCCGAATCCCGCGGTCAGGCTCAGCAGTCCCACCAGGATCGCCTTGACCGGCAGCAGCAGCGACCTGGTGAAGATCAGGAGCAGCAGGAACGTGGTGAGCAGCATGACCAGCCCGGCGCGGGGGAGTGCGTTCGCCAACGCGTGTGTGGTGTCCGCGGCCAGGGGAGCCTGTCCGCCGACCAGGGTGGGCCCCGGCGCGGGCAATTCCCTTACGGCGTCGATCAGTTGCCCGGCTGCTTCGCTGCCGGGGGCCTGGGGTGCGGCGAGGGTGAGCAGGGTGGCGTCGCGTCCGTCGTACGCGGCCGACGCCGGGGTCGGCCCGGCGAGGCGTCGCCCGTGGCGGTAGGTGCCGGAGGACGTCCGTACGTCGGTGACACCGGGGAGGGTGGAGAGCCGGCGAGCGTAGGGGATGGTCTCCGGTCCCGCCGAGCCTCCTGGCCTACCGGGTCGGGCGGTCATCACGATCGTCAGCGCGCGGTCGGGCGGGGTCGCGAAGTCCGCGTGGATGAGGTCGGCGGTCGCGTGTGAGGATGCCGAAGCGGGCAGGCTCCGTACGTCCACGAGAGCGAACCGGGCACCCGCGAACGGCACCGCGAGGGCGGCCAGCAGCAGGCAGCACACCCCGCCGAACAGCGCGGGTCTGCGCGCCACCGCGCTCCCCAGGCGCCGCCAGCCGGGACTCTCCGCCGACGCCACCCCCTTGTTCCGCCGCAGCCACCGCCATACGTCTCCCCGGTCCAGGTGCGGTCCGAGGACGGTGAGCAGAGCCGGGACCACGCACAGCGCCACCACTGCGGAGAGCATCACGACCGCGATCCCGGCCCAGGCCAGCGAGGTGAGGAAGGGCAGCGGCAGGAGCAGCAGCGCGCCGAGCGCGCAGACGACGATGGTGGCGGAGAACAGCACCGTACGGCCTGCGGTACGGAACGCCTCGGTGACCGCCTCGGGCGCCGGCAGTCCGCGTGCGGTGCTCTCCCGGTAGCGCGCCACCAGGAACAGGCCGTAGTCCACGGCCAGTCCGAAGCCCAGGGCGGTGGTGATGTTGGCGGCGAACGCCGAGACCTCGGTGAAATGGCTCAGCACGCGCAGGACGGCCAGTGCCCCGACCACCGAGAGCAGACCGATGACCATCGGCAGGAGCGTCGCGGCGAGGGAGCCGTAGGCGGCGGTGAGGACCAGCAACACCAGGGGGGCGGCGATGAGTTCGGCGCGCATCAGGTCGTGTCGGCTCTGTTCCACCACCTCGTGCTGGGCCCAGGCCGGACCGGTGGCCGATACCTCCAACGGGCCCTGATCGCCGGTGAGTTCGGGTACGACACGGGCCGCCGCCCGTACATGGGCGGACTCGTCGCCCCGCAACTCGGCCACGATCAGCGCTGATCGGCCGTCCCGCGACCGTAGCGCGGGGTCGCCCGAGGTCCAGTACGAGACCGTTCGGCGTACGCCCGCCGAACGGGCTACGCGTTCGGCGAGCGCGGTCCCGGCTCGTAGCGCGGTGGGGTCGTCCACCCTCCCCGGAGTCCTGACCAGGAATACCAAGTCGCCTACGGGGACGGCGAATTGGCTGGACACCGCCTGCTCGGCACGCTCCGCCTCGGTGTCTCCCGGGGTGTAACCGCTCTGCCCGAGCCGGTCGAAGGAACCGGCGGCGAGAACCGTGCAGAGGACGGCGAACAGAGCGGCGGCGCCCAGAACCCGCCAAGGGGAGGAGAGGCGGGGGAGTTTCGGTGTGATGCACCGCCGTCGCGTTCGGTTCCTGTCGGGTTCCTGCGTCGACGGCGATTTCACTCGGCACTCCCAACTCCGTACGGGCAGACATTCGATGGTAGCGGAGAGTAATTCATCGAACACTGTGTGTTAGAGTCCGCGTCGTCCGCTGACACGCTGACATGAGAAAGACGCGCCCTTCATGCCGCTGGAACCTCTCGCCCCCACGCCCGTCGACCGCTTCCTGCACAAGGTCGCGCGGGAGGCCAGGAACCAGGCGGAGTATCAGGGTTACCTGCTGCTCTTCCACGGCGCCCCGCCCTCCGTCGAACGCGTCCGGCACCATGTCGCCGAGACCGCGCCGCGCGTCCCGGTCTGGGCGTACCGCATCACCGAGCGGCGCGGACGGCCGGCGTGGGAGGCGGGCGACCGGTTCGAGCCACGGGCTCACGTCCACGAACTGCTGCTCCCGCCCGGCCCGGACCCTGTCGGTCGCATGACACGCGAACTGCTCCGGCTCCCCTTCCCCGACGACGCCCGGGACTGGGGTGTGTGGCTGGTCCACGGGTGGGCCCCCGATGCGTACGCGCTCTGCTATCGGGTCCACCACGCACTCCAGGACGGCATGGGCGGCGCCACAGCGGTCGGCGCCCTGTTCGGGCCGGGAGACCGGGCCCTGCCGCTCACCGTTCCCGCCGACGCCGAACCACCCTTGAAAGCAAGGGAGTTGGTGGCCATGCTCGGCGCCGATATCCCGGCGGCGGCGCGGCGCACGGCTCACTGGACCCCGGCCTCCCGTGCTCCGGACGAACACCGGACCCTGCATCGCACCCATGTCGAGGTGGAGCGGTTGCGCACGCTCGGCAAAGCGGCCGGGGCCACCCTGAACCAGGTCTACCTCGCCGCCACAGCCGGTGCCCTGCGCGCCTGGAGCCCCGGCGACTGGCCCCCGTCGGCCCGCCCCCTGCACGCCTTCATGCCCCTCGACACCCGCCCCGCCGGGTGGGAACAGACCACCCTCGGCAACCACATGGCCATGCTCCGTGTCCCCCTGCCCTGCGGGGAGCCTGACCCCCGCCGACGCCTGGAGTCCCTGGTCCGCACGGCCCGTACGACCCCCGAGCGGCGCGCCGCCACCCGCGCCGGACTGCGGGTGCTGCCCCGCACCGGTGCCGCGCTCATCCGGTACTTCTTCGGGCCCCGCCGTACCGCCCTGACCGTCACCAACATCCGCGTCCCCGGCGGAATGACCTTCGACGGCGACCCCGTGACCGCATCCATCGGCCTCCCGGCCCTGCTCCTCGACCACCCCCTGATGGTGGGCCTCTCCAGCTACGGCCCCGAGGCCACGGTCGTCTTCATCTCCGACCGCGCCGACCCGGACCCGGCACTCCTGCCCGAGCTGTGGCAGCGGGCGCTCACCGAACTTGAGGACGCCTGTTCGTGCTGACCGTACTGACCGGTGCCACCGGATTCCTCGGCTCCCACCTACTGGTACGACTTCTGCGGCACCCCGGCGAGGTGACCGCGCTCGTCCGGCGCGACGGCGAGGCCGGCTGGCAGCGGCTGGAGCGGGCCCTCGCCGCCACCGGGGAACCCGTCCCCGACGACCTGCGCACGCGTGTGCGCCTGGAGCGGGCCGATCTCGCCGAGCCGCTGCTCGGCCTCACCCCGGACCGCCACCGCGAACTGGCCCGGCAGGCGGACGCCGTCTGGCACAGCGCCGCCACCCTCGACCTCGCCACGTCCCTGGACGACCTGGCAGAGGTCAACGTGGAAGGCACTCGCAGGGTCCTCGACCTTGCCGCGGCCTCCCCAGGACCGCTTCCTCGGGTCGTGGTCGTCAGCAGCGCCTACGTGGCCGGCGGACGGCTGGAGGGAACCGTACGGGAGGACGAACTCGACGACAGCCAGGGCTTCTTGACCCCTTACGAGGAGTCCAAGCACGCCGCCGAGCAGGTGGTCCACGCCTGGGCGCGCGAGCACCGGCATCCCGTGACGGTGCTGCGCCCCGCGGTCCTCACCACCGACCGGCCCCTCCCTTCCGGGGCACCCCGGCACCCCCTGGCCGAGGCGGGCGCCCGCCTGGCGCTGCTGGCCCGGCTCGACCGCTCCCGGCTCTTTCCCGGCACCGGCATCGACAGTGACGACCCGCTGACCGTCCCGATCCCAGGCCACGAGGGCGCGGGGCTGAATCTCGTGCAGGTCGAGTACGCGGCGGAGGCGGCGGTACGCCTGGCACTGCGTGCACCCGACCCGGCCCCGGACCGGCTCGTCGAGACGTTCCATCTGACGCATCCGCGCGACACACCGGTGCGGGACTGCCTGGCCGTCATGCGCGAGCTGTGTCCCTGGCTGGAGCCGCGCATCGATCCGCGCGCGACCCTCCGCTCACTCGGCCCGGGGGAGTCCGCGCTGCTCCGGGCGATGGGCGGAGTCCACGCCTATACGTACGTACGCCGCCGCTACGACCGGACCGCACTGCTGGGCGCGCTCAAGGGGTGCGTCCCCGACCCGCCCGCGCCGGACATCCGCTACCTCGCGGCGGCCTTCCGCGGGGCGCTGCCCGCCCGTCGACCCGACCCTGCCACCGCCTCCGCGTGAAGGAGTCCGCCTTGTCCGCCACCTATGAGCAACTCGCCGACATCCTCGCCGAAGAACTCGGACAACTCCGCGAGGAACTGGATCCCGCCCTCACCTTCGACGACCTCGGCTTCGACTCCCTCGCCCTCCTCGAACTGGGCGTCGTCGTCCAGGAGCGCCTCGGATTCCTGATCGAGGGAATCGGCCTCCGCTCCACCCTCGCCGAGGCCGCGGCCCTGCTCGACGCGGCGTCGGCGACGGCCGCTACGGGGCCGGCCGCGTGAAGCACGACGACATCGTCGTCACCGGGCTGGGTCTGGTCACCCCGGCGGGCATCGGCGTGGAAGCGACCTGGCAGGGCCTGCTGGACGGCCGGCCGACGGCCACCACCGACCCCCGGCTGGCCGAACTGGCCAGTCTCGACGTCGACTTCACCTGCCGGGTCCACGGTTCCGAGCCGAGCCGACTGCTCGGCCGCGCGCTCGCCTGGCGACTGGACCGCCCTGTTCAGTTCGCCCTCCTCGCGGCTCGTGAAGCGGTCGCCGACGCGGGACTCACCGCCGGAGACTGGGACCCGACCCGGGTAGCCGTCGTCCTCGGCGTCGGAGGCAACAGCTTGGAGCGCTACCCGCGGGAGTTCGGCCGGCTCAACGCGGACCGGGCCGACCACATCTCACCGCTCACCGTCGTCCGGAGCGTCCCCAACATGGTCCCCGCCGAGATCGCCCTCGACCTCGGCGCCCGCGGCCCGAGCCTCTCCGTCGCCACCGCCTGCGCCTCCGGCACGACCGCCCTCGGTATCGCCCGTGACCTGCTCCGGAGCGGCTCCTGCGATCTCGTCATCACCGGCGGGGCCGAATCCGGTACGACTCCGACGGCCGTCGCCTGTTTCCAGCAGATGCGCGCACTGTCCACCCGTACGCATGACCCGGCCGGTGCCTCCCGCCCGTTCGACCGGGACCGGGACGGCTTCGTCCTCGGGGAGGGCGCCGGAATCCTGGTCCTGGAGCGGGCCGCCCACGCGGCGGCCCGGGGTGCCAAGTCCCGTGCGCTGCTTGCCGGTTACGGCGCCTCGACCGACGCCCACGACGTCGCGGCCCCGCACCCCGAGGGCCGGGGCGCCGCCGAGGCGATGCGCGCGGCGCTGCACGACGCCGGACTCACCCCCGCCGACGTGGACCACGTCAACGCGCACGGCACGTCGACCCCGCTGAACGACGCGGCCGAATTCCGCGCCCTGCGGGCGGTGTTCGGCACGCCCCCGCCCGTCACCGCCAACAAGAGCGTCCTCGGCCACGCCCTCGGCGCGGCCGGCGGCATCGAGGCGGCCGTGACCGTACTGGCCCTCCAGCACCGGACCATCCCGCCCACCGCCAACCTCGACACCCCGGACCCCGACCTCGACCTGGACGTCGTACGCAAGGAGCCGCGCCCGGCCCGCATGCGGGCGGCGGTCAGCAACTCCTTCGGCTTCGGCGGGCAGAACGCGGTAGCCGTGTTCACCACCGAGACCTGACACCGGGACGCCACCCAGCGGTTCGCCTCCCCCTCCCACGACCGACGGGCCATCACCGCCATGCTGCTGCCTGAACAGACGCTCCCCACCGCCGATTTGACGCTCCCGGCCGCGCTCACCCTTCAGGACATCGAGCGGGCCGCCGCCCCCATGGAGATCCGCGTCACCCCCGAGGCGCGCGAACGGACGGCGGCCTGCCGCGCGTTCCTCACCGGACGGCTCGACGCCGGCACCGTGGTCTACGGCGCCAGCACCGGCTTCGGGCCGCTCGTCGGATACAACGGCCGCGACGACGCCGCCGAGCAGTGCGACAACGCGCTCGGCCACCTGGGCTGCGGGCAGGGAGCGGACCTGCCGGTGTCCGTGGTGCGCGCGGCGCTCATGGTCCGGCTCGCCTCGCTGACGCGCGGGTACTCGGCCGTCGCCCCGGAGGTGCTGGACGCCCTGGCCGCCGCACTGCGCACCGACTTCGCCCCGGCCGTACCCCGGCTCGGTTCGGTCGGCGCGAGCGGCGACCTCATCCCGCTCGCCCATGCCGTCCAGGCACTTCGGGGCAGGGGCCGCGCCTATGTCGGTACGACGGCGATGCCGGCCGCGCAGGCGCTGGAGCGGACCGGGTTGCGTCCGCTCGTCCTGGACGGCCGCGACGCCCTGGCGCTGGTCAACGGCACCTCGCTCACCGTGGCCGCCGCCGCGCTCGCCGTGAGTCGGCTACGACGGGCGCACACAACTGCCCTCCGGCTCACGGCACTTCTCGCCGACCTGCTCGGCTGCGCGCCCGGCTTCGCGTCGCCGGCCCTGCTCGACGCTTTCGGCCACCCCGACGCCGTGCGGGCGGGCGCGCTCCTGCGTGACCTGTTGACGGGGACGGTCCCCACCGGACTGCGCCCGCTCCAGGAGCCGTACAGCATCCGCTCCACCCCCCAACTCCTCGGCGCCGTCGGATCGAGCCTGCGCCACGCCGGGGAGGTCATCGGCGACGACCTGGGCGGGGTGAGCGACAACCCGCTGTGTTTCCCCGAGTCGGGCGAGATCGCCCACGGCGGCAACTTCTTCGGCCAGCCCGTCGCCTTCGTGGCCGACCTGCTCACCCTGGCCGCCGTACAGACCGGCAACCTCGCCGAACGCCAACTCGACCTGCTCGTCGACCCGCACCGCAACGGGGGCCTGCCGCCGATGCTCGCCCGCGAGCCAGGACGCCAACACGCGGTACAGGGCGTGCAGTTGGCGGCCACCGCGATCGTCGCCCAGATGCGGCGCACAGCGACTCCGGCATCGATCCAGAGTCTGCCGACCAACGGCCACAACCAGGACGTCGTCCCCTTCGGCACCCAGGCGGCCCTGAACGCCCTGGACCAGGCCGAGTTGCTGAGCCTGCTGCACGGCTCACTGGCGGTCGCCCTGCGCCAGGCCGCCCACGTCGGCGCCCGCCGGCCCACCGCACCGGCCTGCGCCGACCTCCTCGACCGGCTCGCGGAGGTGGTCCCGGCGGTCGACCCGGACCGGCCGCTCGACGCCGACGTACGACGGGCGGCGGAGCTCCTGGACACGCTGGCGTGTGAGGCGGCCGTATGACGGGCGGCTGCGCGGGTTGTCGCGCCGAGCCGTGGGCGGATGTCCTGTGGCTGCCCGAGCCCGGCAGCGGGATGGCGGGGGAGCGCTGCCGCCCCCCGAGGGAATCTCCGGCGGCCCTGCCCGTCCCGAGCGGCGCGGACGCGCGCACCCGTCGGCGATGGATCCTGGGCCACCAAGTCGCCTTCATGGTCTGGAGGTTGACCGCGGACGCGCTGATCCCGCTCACGGCACCCACCTCCGCCCACGGACCGTCGGCGGTGGAGGAGGCGGCGAGGCTGTACGACCTTTCCTCCGCGCTGTTCGTCTACACCGGCAGTTGTTCGGCGGAGCGCTACGAGGCAACCGTGCGCGCCGACATGAGGAACTGCGACCCCGCCTTCAGCGGTGAGTGGGCGGCCGACCACGCCCCCCTGCCGGGACTGCTGGCCCGGGTACGGAGTGCGCACCCTCCCCGCGTCCTCGGCCGGCTCATGGACGCGGTGCACACCGGCCACCGCGTCCACCGCGCCATGGCCGAACGGCTCGTACCGCATGGAGCATCACTGCTGCGCACGGCCGGCAGGCCGTCCGGCCGTGGGCCCACACCGGACGAGATCTCGCGGTACGACGCCTTCTTCCGCGTCGAACGGGGGCCGGTGTGCCGGTCCGGCTTCGCCGTACAACTGCTGCGCAGGACCGAGTGGATGCTGGCCGACCTCGCGACCCACGGGCTGGACGGCGGCGGGCCGCAGCTTCCGCTCGACGAGGCAACGGTTGTAGGCCACTTGGAGGAACTGGCCCACTCGCTCACCACCACCATCGCCCGAGAAGAGAGCCCGGTACCGCTGTAATGGACACCGACCTGAAGAACGTCGTGATGACACCCCCGCTCTACGACTACCTCCTCGCGCAGACCTCGCCCCCCGACGCCGTACAGCGGAAGCTGATCGAGGTGACCCGGCAGCTGGGCGGCCCGGCCGAGATGCAGATCCCGCACGAACAGGCCGTCTTCCTCACCCTCCTCACCCGGGTGACCGGAGCCCGCCGCATCGTCGAGGTCGGCACCTTCACCGGATACTCCACCCTTGCCTTCGCCTACGGTCTGCCCGCCGACGGCGGCCGGATCACGACCTGCGACCTCTCGCCGGAGTGGACGGCCGTCGCCCGCGAGGCGTGGCAGGCGGCAGGCGTCTCCGACCGCATCGACCTGCGCCTGGGCCCCGCGAGCGAAACCCTTCGCCAACTCCCGCAGGACCCCGTCCTCGACCTCGTCTTCCTTGACGCCGACAAGCCGGGTTACGCGGACTACTGGGACCAACTCCTCCCCCGCGTCCGCCCCGGCGGCCTCCTGCTCGCCGACAACGTCCTGTACGGCGGCGAAGCGGCGAACCCCGCCGCGACCGGCAACGCCGCGGCCATCCGCGACTTCAACGACCTGGTCCGCGAGGACCCGCGCGTGGAGGCGGTGCTGCTCCCGATCGCCGACGGGCTGACCTTGGCCCGCAAACTCCCGTGATCGCACGGGCCCCGGCAGACGTTCGACAGCCGCTCGGCCGGATCGTCTGATACGGCAGTGCCGCCGGTGATGCGCGTGAGCGGTGGCTGTCCGGGTAGTCGGGCGGTGTGTACCCGGGGAAGGACCGCTCGTGCCTGGGGAGGTCGTCGCGGTCCTTCCCCGATGTGCCGGGGCCCGGTATATCGGCGGAAGACGTTCTGAGGACCTCGGCAGATCGGTGCCGGGCTCGACCGCCCTGCGGGCTGGAGGAACTCGCTTCGGTAGGTCGGGGCCAACTCGGCCGCGTGGCGGCGGCGTTCCGCGAGTTCGTCCTGCGAGAGCTGCGGGGGCGGCGCGTCCTTGCCCGCTACGACATCGCCGACGCGCAGGAAGTACTCGTCCTGGCCGGCGGGGGCGCACATGCACAGTATCCGGGCCGGCGCCCCCGATGTGTTGCGGAAGTTGTGCGGTGCGTTGGCCGGGATGTTGATCGTGGATCCGGCCCGCACGGTGTGCTTCTCGCCGCGGAAGGTGAACTCGATCTCGCCTTCGAGGAGCAGCAGGGCGTACGTGTTGCCCACCAGCGAGATGTACGTCGTGCCGGGGTCATCGGGGTCCGCCACCGTCAGCGGGCGGGACGAATCGTCGTCGGGGACCATCGTGGTCGTCTCCGAGGGGGTCGGTCGGGTGGGGGTCAGGCGCCGGGGGCGACGACGACCTTGCCGCTGGGCAGTGCGCCCGCTGCGGCGTCGGCGTGCAGGGCGGGCAGCTCGGCCAGCGGCACCCGCCGGGCGACCTCGACACGCAGTTCGCCGCGGTCGACCAGTTCCACCAGGTGCGACAGTTGCTCCGCGTCGCTGCGGACGAACAGGTCGATGCCGCGTACGCCGCGCTCCTCGTCGGCGGGCGCGGGCATCCACACCGTGGTGTTCACCAGGACACCGCCGGGGCGGATCAGGCCCAGGAGCGCGGCCAGTTGGGCCGGTTCCACGGGCGCGAGGTTGAGCACGACGTCGACCGGCTCGCCCACCGCCGCGACGACATCGGCGGCCGTGTGGTCGACGACCTCGTTCGCGCCCGCCGCCGTGGCGCGCCCGCTGCTGCGCGGGCCGGCCGTGGCGATCACGTAGGCGTCGGCCTGCTTCGCCAACTGCACGGCGAAGTCTCCGACCGCTCCGCCCGCGCCGTTGATCAGCACGCGCTGCCCGGCGGTCAGCTTGGCGTGCTCGAACAGCGCCTGCCACGCGGTCAGGCCGACCAGCGGCAGCGCGGCCGCGTCGGACAGCGCGACGCTCTTGGGCGCCGGTGTCAGGACCTCCGCCGGTGCCAGAACGTACTCCGCGGCGGCGCCGGCCTCCGCCATCGGCAGGAAGCCGACGACCTGGTCACCGATCTGAATGCCGGTCACGTCCTCGCCGAGCGCGTCGACCGTGCCGGCGACGTCGATGCCGGGTGTGTGCGGCAACGTCACAGGGATGGGCCCCCGCATGAAACCGGCGCGGATGTTGGCGTCGACCGGGTTGAACGACGTCGCCGCGACACGGACCCGCACCTGCCCGCTGCCAGGAACCGGCTGCTCCACGTCCTCGTAGCGCAGGACGTCGGGGTCGCCGTACTGGTGGAAACGCACTGCCTTCATGGTTGTTCTCGCTTTCGCCCGAGAGGTCTCGGTCGCGATCGTTGTGGGGTGGAAGCGCTGCCAAGCGTAGGAACGGGCGTGCGTGGAAAGGGTGTACGTTCGCGACACTGGACGGGATTCCGGCGACATCTTCATCGGGGTCGTCGGGGGCATCGCGGCGGAGGACACATGAAGAGCAGTCCGCGTTTCCTCGGCCCGGGCGACACGGTCGGCACGTTCACCGTCGACGCCGATTCCACCGGCAGCGGTCGCGGAACGTGGGAGCCGTTCATCGACACCTGGAACGACCGCATGGGGGACCGGTATCCCCTGCCGGAATTCAGTGCTTCCACGGTCGACGGCTTTCGGGGGACGATGCGCTCGGTGGCCCTGGACGACACCGCCGTCAACGAGCTCTGGGCGTCCTCACCCGTGAGCACCCGGGCGGTCGGGCCGCACGAGCACGACGAGATCAGGTTGTACGTCGGGCTGCGCGGCGGGGTGGCCCTGCGGGACCCGCACGAACCCGCATCTTCATCTTTCCCGGCGACGCCCTAAGGTCCCTGGTCGCCGGGAAACCGCGCACCGGCCAGGCCGCCTCGCCCGCCGCACAGATGCTCATGGCACACACCAGCATGGTGCAGCGGACCCTGAGCGGCCTCGGCCCGGCGGGCGCGCACGCCTCCCGCAACGCCCTGATCGAACTGGCCAAGGGTCTGATCCTCGACCACTTCGACGACCGTGAACCCGCCTTCACCCCGGCGCTGGCACAAGCCGCCAAGGACCTGGCCGATGCCCGGCTCACCGACGCCGAGTTGTCACCGGCCACGATCGCCGCGCACCTGCACGTCTCCGTCCGCACACTGCAGCGGGCCTTCGCGAGTCTGGACGAGTCGTTCAGCGCCTACATCCGCCGCCGACGCCCGGAAGAAGCGGCCGAGGCGCTCACCGCCCCCGGATCAGGGCTCACCGTCTCCGAGGCCGCCGCGCGCTGGCACTTCACCGACAGCAGCCACTTCATCCGCGCTTTCAAGAAGCAGTACCAGGCGACACCGGCGCAGTTCGCACGCCGGCTGACGTGACGACTCAGTGATCACCGTCGATCGTAACGCTCTTCCTGTTGTCGATCTCAGCCTCGGCACCGCCTAAGGGTTGTCCCGTATATGAAGCGGTGTCGTCTGGCGGCAGGAAGAGACTGGACGCCATGTCGATCGTCCCGGCGCTGACCAGGAGGTTCGAGGTGAACTCCCCTGTTCAGAGCAGGACGGGGTTCACCTGCTGCCCGACTTGATCCACGGCCACTTAACAGTGCAGACCACTACGGGTGCGACGAGCATGGTCAGCATCCACAATCCCACGCTCGCTGGCGAGTAGATGTAGTACTGCCATTGCTCGGGTAGGGCCGACGGCGCGAGCAGGAGCACGATCAACGTGGTCCACGTGACCAGCACTGATGCCGCCATGCGTACTGCCGCCATCCCTGTGGCCCTCTCTGCGACTGCCCGTCTCTTGGGGACGAATGATAGAGCCCGTCGCCTCCCTGCCCACGTCACCCGTCGTGGTCCGCCGGATTCGATACGAGATGATCAAGCTGGCGCTTCCTTCGGCTCCTGCTCCACGAGGGGGCCGCTCCAAATACGGGACAGCCCTTAGGGTGAGGCACTATGGCGAGACCACCAGGACATGGGCCGGACTACGAGACCAGGCGTCAGGACATCATCGACAGGGCCGCCGCCCTGTTTGCCCGGAAGGGCTACGCCGCGACCGGCATCGCCGAGGTGGGTACCGCTGTCGGACTGGCCAAGGGCGCGCTGTACTACTACATCGGCTCGAAAGGGAATCTGCTCGTCGAGATCCAGGACCGGGTGATGGGGCCACTGCTGGCCAGCGCCCTGCGGATCACGGCCGTGGACGAGGATCCCGTGCTGCGCCTTCGTATGGTGTCGCAGACGCTGGTGGAGAACATCATGGCCCGCCTCGACCACGTCTGGGTGTACGAGCACGACTACCGGAGCCTGGACGGGGAGAACCTGCGCCGGTTGCTGCGTCAGCGCCGGGAGTTCGAGGACATCGTCCAGGGGCTGCTCCTCCAGGCGATGGAGGACGGTTCCTTCCGCAGGATCGAGCCGAGACTGGCCACCTTGCAGTTCCTCAACCTGCACAACCACACCTACCAGTGGGTGAAACCCGAGGGCGAGTGGAATGCGGACTTCCTCGCTCAGCAGTATTGCGAAACCCTTTTCCGGGGATTCGCTGCTCCCGGTCGTCAGTTCGACGACATCGAGGACCGCATGCGCGCTTACCTCGCCAAGAGGGAGAATGCCTCTCCGGCAGCGCTCACCTGACCGGGGAAGCCGAAGCGGTGCTCGGGAAACAGGCGCGGTAGGAGCACATGCCACGGCGATTGTCCGGGACTAACGTTGACGGCAGTGAAGCTGATGGAGACGACGTTGCCTGGACCGCAGAGGCTGCTCCTGACCCTGAAGTCGGTGAGGGCGAGGCTCGAAGGCGTCGGCGAGCTGGTGCACGAACGTGCTCCCGGCGCCGGACGGCTGCGCCTGGTCGTGTCCGAAGGGCTCACATCGCAGGCCGCCGCAGCGTGGCGAGACCTTGCGGAGGACGGGGACGCCGCACCGGCACGTGCGGTACGTGAAGGCCGATACGTCTGGGTTGGAGCGGAGAGCACGCCGGGCCAGGTCTCCGGCTCGGCGTCGATGCCCTTGATGAGTGCCGATGGACCGATCGGCGCACTCACCTTGCTTACGCCCATCGCGCCCGGCACGGAACAGCGGTCGTTTCTCGGCAGTACCGCGGCATGGCTGACCGGATTTCTCGAAGGAGCCGACGCGGAAGGGTCCGACGCGGCGCCGGACAGGGCCCATGACACGCTGCGTACTCTGCGCGAGCCGTTCCTGACCGTGGACGACGGCTGGCGGATCACCTATCTCAACGAGGAAGCCGAGCGGTTGTTGGGCCCCGGCAGGGAATGGTTCGGCAGTCCGCTGTGGGACTCACCCGCGGGTGGCGTGCCCGGTTTGGAGGATCGGTGCCGCCGGGCGTTCGCCGACGGCACGCCGGCCGCCTTCACCGGGCAATGGTCGGCTGATCGCCCTCTCCTGCTGGTGCGGTGCGTGCCCTCCCGGGCCGGTGGGTCGGCCCTCTCCTTCACCGATGTGGTCGACCTGGAGGAGAGGGACCCCGAGACCGGCGCCGCCGAGCCGCCGGTGGCGATGTGGACCGCCCGGATGGACCGGCTGACCGCCGGGCTGTCCGAGGCCGTCACGTCGAAGGACATCGTACGAACCGTCGCGGAGCACCTCCTTCCCGCCTTCCACGCCGACGGGATGGGGATCGAGGTGCTTGAGGGCGGCCGACTCCAGGTGGTCGGTGAGGTCGGGTATCCACAGGACTACCTGCGGAGTGTCGCATCGGTAGAGGTACAGGACCTTCCCGACATCGCTCGGGCGCTCCGTACGCGCACCCCGCTTTTCATCGAGTCCGGTGCCGGGTTCACCGACCTGAACCCGGAGTACAAGGCCTACCTCGACATGTCGCCCATGAAGGCCTGGGCGTTCCTCCCCCTCACCACCTCCGGGCGGGTCATCGGCATCTGCGTCGTCACCTACCGGCAGCCACATGTCTTCAACGACGACGAGCGTGCCCTGATGGCCGCCAGCAGCGGAGTGGTCGCCCAGGCGCTGGAGCGGGCACGGCTGTACGACGTCGAGCACGCCCGTGCGCAGGGGCTCCAGCGCGCGCTGCTGCCCAAGACGCTGCCCGATCTGCCCGCCGTACAGGCAGCCGCCCGCTATCTGCCGGTGGGGGTGGACGAAGAGGTCGGTGGCGACTGGTACGACGTGATCCCGCTGTCCGCCGACCGGGTCGCGATGGTCATCGGTGACGTGATGGGGCACGGCATCGAGGAAGCCGCCACCATGGGGCGGTTGCGCACGGCGGTCCGTACCCTCGCCGAACTGGAGATGCCCGCGGCGGAGCTGTTCGGCCGCCTCAACGAGCTTGTCGTCGACCTGAGCGAGGGCTTCTTCGTCACCTGCCTGTACGCCGTCTTCGACCCGGTCGCCCAGACCTGCACCATCTGCTCGGCCGGTCACCCCGCGCCTGTCGTCGTACGTCCCGACGGCACGGTCGAGCAGCCTCCCCTCGATCCCGATCCACCGCTGGGCGTGGCGGTGCCACCGTTCACCACCTACGAACTGAGCCTGCCGGGCGAGCACGTACTCGTTTTCTTCACCGACGGTCTCGTCGAAACGGCCGCCCGTGACATGGACCAGGGGCAGACCGTGCTCCGACACACCCTCGGTGAGGAAATGGCCGGGCAAGGCCCCGGTCTTCCCGGACACGGGTCCGAAGCAGCCCGCTTTCTCGACGGCCTCTGCGACCGCGTCGTCTCCGTTCTGGTGCCCGACGGCGAGCGCACCACCGACGACGCGGCGCTGCTCATCGCCCTCACCCGCTGCACCGCTCCCGACGAGGTCGCCTCGTTCGACCTGCCGGACGCGCCGCAGGCAGCCGGCCAGGCTCGGCAGCATGTGCGCGACCAACTGGCCGTCTGGGGACTGGAGGAGCTGACCATGTCCACCGAACTGCTGGTCAGCGAACTCGTCGGCAACGTCGTCCGGCACGCGAAGGGGCCCATACGTCTCCGCCTGCTCCGCAGCCGGTCACTCATCTGCGAGGTCTACGACGGCAGCCTCAGCACTCCGCGCATCCGCCGTGCGGAGTACACCGACGAAGACGGCCGGGGCCTGTACCTGGTGTCCGAGCTCTGTCGGCGCTGGGGCGCCCGCTATCTCGCCGAGGGCAAGTGCATCTGGGCCGAGCAGGACATCCCGCCCGCCTGAGGAAGAGGAACCAGGGCCCGATCGCTGTGGCATCCGGTGCGAACCGGCGCGTTCACTCCTCGCGCAGTGCCGCGAACGCCGCGTCCAGTAGATCGTCGAGGTCCGCGCGGCCGTCCGACCTGGTCCACTGGGAGACCGCGATGTTCATGCACTCGACCGCGGCGGCGGCGCGGACCAGGGCGTGCAGCGGGGGTGCCTCGGCCGTGGAGCCGCCCGCCCGTTCGGCCAGGGCCCGGGCCAGTGCGTCGCGCCAGGCGACCTGCTTCTCCCGGCGGCCGGCGGACAGCGCGGGGGTGGAGTCGACGAGGCGGGCCAGCGGAAGGAACTCCTGCTGGGCGCGGCGGAAGGGTTCGAGGGTGGTCGACATCGCGTGCCGCAGGGCGGTCCAGTCGTCCTGGTCGACGGGGCAGTCCAGCAAAGCCTGGGAGGCCAGCGCGTCCTGCGCGTCGAAGGCGCTGAGGATCGCCTCCTCCTTGGTGGCGAAATAGCGCAGGAAGGTGCTGCGCGAGACCCCGGCGGCCGCGGACACCTCGTTGACGGTGACGCGGTCGAAGCCCTCGCGCCGGAACAGTTCGAACGCCACCTCGGCGAGCCGGGCCCGTACGGCGGCCCGCGCGATGTCCCGCGTGCTGGTCAACCCCGTGATCGCCGTGTTCTCACTCATCCGGCAATCGTACCCACACGCATACCCAGAAGCGAACCACGTGAGCACTTGCGAAGCAGTGCCCCGTAGATGAGACTCAGTTCCATCCATGTGTACGTGCTTCACGAGAAGGAGTGGATCATGAGGGGACTGCAGGGCAAGCGCATCGTGGTCGCGGGCGGAGCCACCGGCATCGGGGCGGCCGGCGTGGAGCGGCTGATCGAGGAGGGCGCCTCGGTCGTCGTCGGTGACATCAACATCGCGGGCGCGGAGGCCACCGCCAAGCGCGCGACGGAGAAGGGCGGCGTGGCGGTTCCGGTCGCCTTCGACCTCTCCGACGAGGGCTCCATCCAGGCGCTGATAGACCGGGCGGCGTCCGAACTCGGCGGTATCGACGGCCTGTTCAACGTCGGCGCCGATGTCTCCGACGCCAACCTCGGCCGCGACCTCGACCTCCTGGAGATGGACCTGGGGGTGTGGGAGCGCACGCTGGGCGTGAACCTGATCGGTTACGCCCTCGCCGCGCGCGCGGCGATCCCGCACATCCTGGAAGCGGGTGGCGGCGCGGTCGTCAACACCTCCTCCGGCGCGGGCTGGAGCGGTGCGCGGGTGCGGCCCGCGTACTCGGCGTCCAAGGCCGGGGTGAACGCCCTGACCCGGCACATCGCCACCCGCTGGGGCAAGGAGGGCATCCGCTGTAACGGACTCGCCCCCGGCCTGGTCATGGGCGAGACCCAGATCCGGCAGGCGAACAAGGAGATGCAGGCCCAGGCCATCGCCGCCGCCCTCAGCCCGCGCCTCGGCAAGACCTCCGACGTCGCCGGCATCGCGGCCTTCCTCTTCTCCGACGACGGCGAGTGGATCAACGGCCAGGTCTGGTCGATCTGCGGCGGCATGCACCTACGCGGCTGAGCCGTCCAGAGAAAGAGGATCCCCATGAAATCCCTGCTCTCCTGGACGGTCCTGACCGTTCTGTTCCTGGCCGGGCTCTCCGCGACGCTGGCACCGGGCGCCGTGCTCGGCGACCTCGACGGCACGCAGAGGACCGCGGCCACCATCGGCGCGGGCATTCTCTCCCTCGTCGCGGGAGTCGCCCTCTTCCGGCGCGAACCTCTGAAGTCGTTCCTCGGCTCGCGCCCGGTGCTGTGGTTCCTGTTCCTGTTCAACCTCACCGTGGCCGCGATCGCTCCCTTCGCCCTGGACGGGGCCACGGGGATCGGCATGGCGATCGGCATGGGGCTGGTCTCGCTGGGTGCGGGCACCGGTCTGCTCCAGGGGAGCGGAAAACGCCGCACCAGGCGGGCCTGACGGGTACGCCGGGTTCGACCGCGGGGCCGGAGCGGTCCGGCCCCGCATCCCTATTTCCTGCGCCCCCTCAGACCCACGGCGCGGTGACCACGAAGGAGCGACTGGCCCGGTACGCGGCCGTGTTCTCGGCGGCGTCGAGCCAGAGTTGACGGTTGTCGCGGTGGCGGAGATAGCGGCCGGGATAGTTGTACGACTCCAGGGCGACCGACCCTGGGGTGGAGCCGGGGCGGGTGCAGAAGGTGGCGTCCTTCTGGAAGATGGCGGATCCGTCGTTCGCGGCCAGCCGGATACGGAAGGCGTAGTGCCGTACATACCTGCCCTCGGCGTCGCGGAGCGAGTAGCAGTCGGGGTCGGCGAGACCGGGCACGAACGTCAGCGTGGCCGTCTCCCTGGTGGACGTGGCGCTGTTGGCACCGACCGGAGCGAGCACTCCCACGCCGCCGGACAGGGCCACGTAGTCACCGGGGTCATCGACGGACCGTAGCGCGTGTCGGCCCGAAAGCCTCGCGGCGCCAGTCGGAGACGGCTTCGGGGTCGGGCTCGGTGACGGGGAAGCGCTCGGAGTCGGCGAGTGGGAAGAGACCGCGGGCGCGGGCGCGGCCCCGGCGGCAGGGTGTCGTGTCGGCTGGTGCGGCGACGAGGTGGCGTACCAGACCACCCCCGCGGCCGTGAGGGCCACGGCGCCGGCGGTCGTCGTCGCCAGCACCGGCTTGGCGGCCAACTTGCCGAGCAGGCGCGCCACCCGCCCAGCACCGCCCGTCGCCTGGACACCTGTACTCGCGGCCGCCGTTCCTCCTGCCGCCGAGCCCGCCGCGAAGACCTTGCCCAGCACCAGTCCGGCCAGCCCGATCGGCAAGGGGACCAATGCGAGACCGGCCAACAGGCCCTCCGCAGGCACCAGATCGGACGCGCTGAACAGGCACTGCGGGCAGTCGCGGACGTGGCGGGCCAGCCGCTTGCGCCACAGTGCGGACGGCCGCCCGTCCCAGGAGGTGAGCGCGGTGGTCAGCTCCGCGCAGCGCGGGGAGGCGGTCACGGCCCGTACCACGGCGCGCGCCGTCTCCAGCCGTTCCTTGACCCGTTGGACCCGGACCGCGGCATGCTGCGGAGTGAGGTCGCAGGCCGCCGCCAGCTCACCCCGGGTCAGCTCACCGGCGGCCTCCATCCACCACAGCGCGAGCACCTCGCGCTCCTCGCTCTCCAGCCATCGGGTCGCCTCCACCGCCTCGCGCCGCTGCCCCGACAGCGCCAGCCGCAGGATCGCGAGATCCGCGAAGTCGGCCTGGGGATCGGCCTCTTGGGGGGTGTCCTCCAGCGGATCCGCGATCGGCCGGGTCCGTCCGCTGCGCCACCGGTCACGGATCTGGCGCACCGTGATGGCGATCAGCCAGGACCGGAAACGGTCCGGTCGCTCCAGCCCGTGCAGTCCGTCCAGCACGCGCAGCATCGTCTCCTGGACCACGTCGTCGACGTCGCTGTGCCCGTCCAGAGCGCGACCGACGATGTTGTAGACCAGCGGGAGACACTCCCGTACGAGCCGCTCCGAAGCCTGTGGGTCACCGGCCCGCGCCGCCACGACGACGGTGACGTCCGGCCGTTCCTGCACGTCCTGCGTGCGCACCCGTCCCACCCTTGTTCCGTCGACGTGTCGAGAGTGGACAGTGTGCCAGGAGTGGTCCCGGGTGTAGAAAACGGTTCCCTTCCATGGGGCGGTTTTTTGTTATGAGCGGTCCGCTCGCACGTCTCCCACTCCGTACGACCGGAATCGACAGGAGCCAGGAGCCACCCGTGCGAGTGCGAGTGCCAGTGAGCCAGGACAACAGCCGACCGACGATGAGCAGGCGCGGCGTGCTGAGGATGGGTGCCGCGGCCGCGGTGGCCGGTACCGCGACGGCCACCGTGGGGGCCGCCCCCGCCGCGGCGAGCGGCGGCTTCGCGCATCCCGGAATGCTGCACACCCAGGCCGACTTCGAGCGGATGGCGGCAGCGGTGAAGGCGGACAGGGCGCCGTACAAGGCGGGTTACGCGGTGCTGGCGGCCAACTCCCATGCGCAGAGCACCTGGAAGCCCAACCCGTTGGCGAAGGTGGTGCGCGGCGGCGACGGCACGAACGTCGGCACGCTGTACCACGACGTCCATGCCGCCTACCAGAACGCCCTGCGCTGGAAGGTCACCGGCGAGAGCGCCCACGCCGACGCCGCCCGCGACATCCTCAACGCCTGGTCCGCCGTGCTCACTTCGGTCGACGGCAACGCCGACCGGTTCATCGCGGCGGGCCTGCACGGCTACCAGTTCGCCAACGCCGCCGAGATCATGCGCGGTTACCCGGGCTTCGAACTCGCCCGTTTCCAGAAGATGTTGGTCGACGTCTTCTACAAGGAGAGCAGCGACTTCCTCGCCCATCACAATGGCGCCTACCTCACCAACTACTGGGGTAGCTGGGACCTGTTGAGCATCGCCTGCGTGCTGGCCACCGGCATCCTCTGCGACGACCAGGGCAAGGTCGACGAGGCCGTCACCTACTTCAAGACCGGCAAGGGCAACGGCTCCGTCAAGAACCTCATCACGCACATCCACCCGGGCGGACTCGGACAGTGGGTGGAGGTCGGCCGCGACCAGGGACACGCCACCCTGGGCGTCGGCCTGGCCGGCGCCATCGCCGAGATGGCCTGGAACCAGGGCATCGACCTGTACGGCTACGACGACAACCGTCTCCTGAAGGGCTTCGAGTACGTCGCCAAGTGGAACCTGGGCCAGGACGTGCCCTACACCTCCTGGACCTGGAAGTACGGCGCGCCGGGCATCTGGGGCGGCTCGCAGACCCTGGCCGCCCCGTCGACGGCCTCCCGCGGAGACCTCCGCCCGATCTGGGAGTCGATCTACAACCACTACGTCAACCGTCGCGGTCTCGACGCCCCGTACGTCACCGCGTTCGCCGAGAAGGTGCGCCCCGAGGGCGGCGGCGGCAACTACGGCGAAGGCGGCGGCTACGACCAACTCGGCTTCGGCACCCTGGCGTTCACCCGGCCGAAGGTGATCGTCTCCGCCGCCTCGCCGACCCCTGCGCAGAGCACGGCGACCGGTGCCGGAGGAAAGACGACGGCCACCCAGGAACCCACCCCGGCGGGCGCCGAGGACACCAGGGCGCAGGGTGGCAGCGGGCAGGACCTGGCCGCTTCGGGCGCGGGCGGGGTCGCGGCGGTGGCCGCCACCGGTGTACTGGCCATCGCGGGCGGCCTCATCGCCCTGCGCCGCAGAAACGCGCGGGACAACGGCTGACCGGGACCGGCTGTTGTGGGGCGGGACGGAAGGCGCGCTCCGGGTGGAGGAAGCCCCGCCGTACGGTGACGGAGGTGACGGTGGTCGTCTCCGGATCCGCCTCCGACACCGGCGTGCCGCTCAGCGAGTCCCCCGGCCGCCCGTGCGGCCGAGGGCGGCGGCGATCAGTAGTGCGGTCAGAGCCGTCAGGGCGGTGCGCTGCCAGCCGAGGGCGTTGAGCAGAGGTGCGGCGAGGGCTGTGCCGACGGCGCCGATCGCGAAGTAGCACACGAGATAGACGCTGCTGAGGCTGCCTGAGCGGTGCGGGTCGAGGGCGATGACACGGCTCTGGTTCGCGGCCTGGGCGGCGAAGCAGCCGGCGTCGAAGAGGGCGAGTCCGAGGGCGGTGACCGGCGGGGTGTTCAGGCCGGTGGCGAGCAGGGCGGTGCCGGACGCCGCGGTCAGCATGGCGACGGTGATCACGGCGCGGGAGCCGTACCGGTCGGAGAGACGGCCGGTGAGGGGGAGTACGGCGAAGCCGAGGAGTCCGGCAAGGCTGTACAGGCCGATTGCGGCCGGGGCGAGGGAGTGGGGCGGACGGGCCAGGGCGAGAACGAGGGCGACCCAGGTGACGTTGAAGGCGAAGTACCACAGCCCCCCGGTGGCCACCGCGCGGCGCAGTCGCGGGTGGTGGCGCAGCAGCGGGGGCAGTGCGGCGAGGGTGGCGCGGTAGCCGCGCCCGGAGTGCGGGCGCTGCCGGGGCAGGAACGCGGCGGCGGCGAGCGCGCCCAGCAGGGCGAGGGCGGCGAAGACGAGGAGCATCCGCCGCCAGCCGAGGAGTTCGGTGAGCGCGCCGCCCGCCAGACGGCTGAGCAGGATGCCGGCCGACAGACCGGCGGCCACGGTGGCGACTCCCCGTCCGCCGCGCCCCGGTGCGGCATGGCGGCCGGCGATGCTGCCGGCCTGGGCCGCGACACTGGCGGCGGCACCGATGACCAGATAGGCGGCCAGGAGCACGCCCGCGTCGGGCGCGGCTGCGGCGAGGGCGAGACCGGCGGCCAGAGCGGTCAGTTGGGCCGTGACCAGACGGTTCGGGGCGAGGTGATCGGCGAGCGGGAGCAGCAGGGCGAAGCCGGTCATGCAGCCGGTGAGCGCCGCGGTCGGCACGAGGTCGATCAGCGGGAGCGGGGCGTCCAGGTCGGCCGCGACAGCGGCGAGCGCGGGCTGGACGGCGTAGTTGTTCGCTATCGCCGTTCCGGCTATGGCGGCCAGGAGCACTGTGCCGCCTCGGGGGAGGGGACGGGTCACGGGTGTGCGGCGCGGGTGAGGATGACGGCGTAACGGCAGTCCGTGTCAGTGGTGTTGGCGAACACACGTGGGCTGGGATCGCCGAGTTCGACGCTGTCGCCCGCGTCGAGTTCATGGACCGTGTCGCCGTCGTGGAAGGTCAGATGCCCGTCGAGGACCCAGACGGCCTGTCGTACGAAGGCGAACGCCGCTGCCGGATAAGGCACTTGGGCTCCGGCGGGCAAGTGGATCTCGGCGATCTCCACGGGGAACCGGGCGCCGGTGATCTGGCGGCGCCGGTAGCCGGTGTCGGGGTCGCGCCACTCGACCGCCTCGGCCAGGCGGCGCACGCCCGCGAAGGTGCTCGCGTCGTCCTGCGCTCCTTCGGCCGTTCCTTCAGCCGCTCCTTCGGCAAGGGCGAGCAGGGAGGAGACGCTGAGCTGGAAGGCGGCGGACAGCTTGCCCAGGACGACGGCGGTGGGGCTGCTCTCGCCACGCTCGATCCTGCTGATCATGGCCGGGGAGACGCCGGAGGCGTCCGCGAGCTGGGCCAGCGTCCACCGGCGGCGTTCCCGCTCGGCGCGGACACGGTCGGCGATCTGCCGCACCACGGTATCTACTATGTTGGACATGAATCCACTATACGAGAGAGGTGCCGTGGTGACAGTACGCCCCGCGCACCCCGGTGACGCGGAGGCTGTGCGCGCCATCCGCAACCACGCGATAGAACACTCGACGGCGCTGTGGACACGGACTCCGCAGTCCGAGCGGGAGGGAGTCGCTTGGCTGCGCGCCCACGTGGAGCGCGGTTCGGCGTTCGTGGCCGAGGTGGAAGGCGGGGAGGTGGCCGGGTTCGCGGTCTATGCGCCGTGGCGGGATCTGGACGGCTTCCGGCACACGGTGGAGGACTCCGTGTACGTCCGCGAGGGCCGGCACGGGCTCGGCATCGGCTCCGCGCTGTTGGCCGCCCTCATCGACTCGTCGCGGGACGCGGGCCACCATGCCGTGATCGCCGACATCGAAGCGGGGAACACCGGATCCATCCGGCTGCACGAACGGTTCGGGTTCCACCACGTCGGCACGGTGCCGGAGGCGGGCACCAAGTTCGGCCGTTGGCTCGACCTTACGATCATGCGGTTGCCGTTGACCTGAGTCGCGCGGGCGTCGGGCGCGAGGCCGGCCCGTCCTTTTCTGTCGACTTCGACACCGGTCAAGGGGGCGACGAGGAACGGGTTTTTCGAGGTGGAGCCAAAGCGGTCCAGTGTCTCTGCGTGCGATGACTTCGCCCGAAGTCCGATATCGACGCGGGAAGCGTCACCTGTCAGTATGGGTACGTGGCTGAGTTCGTCTTTGTGAGTGGTCGTCTGTGTCTCGACCTTGCGGGCACCCGGTTGTGGCGGCGCACCCTCCGCACCGAACTACTCGACTCTCCGGAGGACCTGCGGCTCTGGGTCCGCGAGGCAGACCTCGTGGACGACCCCGGTCCGCAGGACGCCCGAGGGCTGGAGCGGGTCCGCCGGTTGCGTGAGGCCGTCTACACCCTCGTCGGCGCCTGGCCGCCGGCCGACGCTCCGGATGCCGGCACCCGGGATGCGCTTGCCGAGGTGAACGAAGCGGCCCGGCTTCCGCTGCCCAGGCATCAACTCGACGAGACCGGCCGACTGACCCGGACCGGCGGTACCGACGAGGTCCTCGGGGCCATTGCCCGTGACGCGGTCGACCTGCTGAGTTCGGACCAGTTCCCGCGGATGAGGGAGTGCGCGAACGCCGATTGCACGCGGCTCTTCGTGGACCTTTCCCGCTCCGGGGCGAGGCGGTGGTGCGGGATGGCGGAGTGCGGGAACAGGAACAAGGCCGCCAGCTACCGGAGGCGCAAGAAGCAGCAGGCCGTGACCGAGCCCGGAGCGTGAGAGCCGCCCCCTTCCCCTCTACTGCTCACCGCGGATCCGGTCCGGCCAGCAGCAGCGCCGCCATGAGGTCGACGGAGTGGCTGAAGCAGGTGTCGTCGTAGTCGCGTAGATGCCCGCTGGTTTCGAGGGTGATGGCGCCGACGAGTTGGGCCCATCCGGTGAGCATGCGCGGCACGCCGTCCCCGTCACCCTGCCCTACGAGGATGTCCGCCAGGAGGAGTGGGATCCGTGACGAGCCGGGGGCGGGTGTCTCGGGCCTCGGCGCGGGGGCGTGGAGCAGCGCGAACTCATGGGGGTGGGCGTGCGCCCAGGCCCGTAGCGCGTGGCAGGCCCTGCGCCATCGGACGGCCGCGGTGGCGGGGCCACAGTCGGCGACCCGCTGCTCGACGAAGTCCGCCGCGTCGTGGTGGGCGTCGTCGACCAGGGCGTTCAGGAGGGCTTCGCGGCCGGGGAAGTAGCGGTAGAGCGCCGACGAGGTGACGCCGATCTCCCGGGCCACGGCGCGCAGGGAGAGTGCCTGGAGTCCGTGCTGGGCGAGCCGGCGGCGCGCGGTGTCGCGGATCTCCCGTACGAAGTCGTCGTGGACGCGCTGCCGGATGGTCCGCGCGGTGGTCATGGCTGCCTGCTCTCTCCGTGCCGTTCAGGTGGTCGCTGGGGGGGAGGAGCCCCGCCCGCAGGGAGCGCGGGCGGGGCTCGGCGCGTTTCCGAAGGGGGGTTCGGGACGCGCGGTTCCCCTCCCCGGAGCGGGGTCTCCGGGCGGGGTGGTCGGTGATCGTCACGGGACGAGAGGACTGTCCGGTGTGGTGGGCAGCGCTTGGTGTTGTACGGCGGTCAGGTGCGCGGCGAGGGGGCCAGCGCGGGGATCAGGCCGGGTTTGACGACCAAGTCGGTGAGGACGGCGGCGCCCACGCCGGTGCGGGTGAGCACGGAGGACCAGAGGCGGGGGCGGTGGATCCTGGCGGCCGGATCGAGCGTGACATCGACGTCGGCCTTGCGGGCCGCCTTGGCCATCTTGCGGAGGTCCTTGCCGGTCAGCGATTCGCCGAGGGCGACGAGCGTGGTCCAACCGACCAGGCCCGCGAGGACGTGGAGGGTGAGGAGCGCGGTGTCGACCGGCATCGGGGGTTTCCCTTCCTGGGAGAGCTGTGGCTTGGGTTGGTCGCCGGTTCAGGAACCCGGGTCGGTGACTTGGTGGGTGGTCCGGGCCGGGCCGGGGAGTGCGAAGCCCCCCGGCCCGGCGACGGCGGTTCAGCTGTCGGACCCGTCGGCGTCGGGGATCCAGGAGCCGTGGATACCGCCGGTGACGCGGCGCGGGAGGTGGACGGTGGCGACGCGGTCGAGGCCGGAGGCGTCCAGGACCAGGAGTTGGGAGGCGTTCTGTTTGAGGTCGGAGATGACGGTGAGCAGGTAACCGTCGTCCTCGCGGGTGGCGCCGGCGGCCGGCACGAACACGGCCTCGCTGGGCAGGCGGGCGTCGCCGGCCTGGTGGATGTGGCGGGTACCGGTGTTGCGGTCGTACTTGACGATGCCGTACCCGCCGTAGCCCTCCTGGTCGGGGAAGGAGATGGCGTACTGGTAGCGGTTCTCCGTGCCGAGGAACTCCTCGTTGAGGGTGGGGAATTCGACGGCGAGGTCGTCGATGACCTGTTCGTCGACGCGGCCCGCGGTCAGGTCGATCACCCAACGGCGGTTGTACGAGCGGGTGTTGGGCTCGCTGCCGCGACCGGGGGCGCCGACCCACCAGTTCCAGGAGAGCTGGAAGCCCTCGCGGTCGACGGTCGGGCCCTCCAGGACGATACGGCCCTGGGCGTCCTCGTAGGCGTTGCCGGCGTGCAGCATGTTGCCGGGTTCGATGGGGAACCAGCGGATCTTGTCGGCGCCTTGGGGACCGCGGGGCATGACGCCGATCCGGGCGGGCTGGGCGTCGTTCCAGCCGTAGGGGATGCCGGAGTGCTCGTTCGGGTCGAAGGTGACCGTGCCCTCGACGAAGACCACGTGGTTGCGGGTGAGGGCGAAGTCGTGCTTGAGGGAGGCGGTCGCCCCGGGTGTCTCGGCGGTGTGGGTGATGTGGCCCTTGGCGTCGGCCACGTAGTACATCAGGTACGGCGGGAACGGGGACGAGCCGAAGAAGTGCAACTCCCCGGTGACCGGATCGGACTTCGGGTGCGCCGTCATCGCGCTGCGCAGCTTGCCGTCGAAGTCGTAGGCGCCGACCGTGTCGAGTTCGGGGGTGAGCTCGAAGGGGAAGTTGGCCTCGCACAGGGCGAGGAGGCGGCCGGCGTGTTCGATGACGTGGGTGCCGGCGGTGCTGGCGGTGAGGTCGACGCCCTTGTCGGTGATGTACGGCGCTCCCTCCAGGGCGGGAGTGTGGACCCAGCGATTGCGGTACCACTCGGCGCGACCCTCGCGCAGTCGGATGCCGTGGACCATGCCGCTGCCCTTGAACCAGTGGGTCGGGGTGACCCCGGGCTTGGGGTTGTGGCCGTTGCGGATCAGGCGTCCGGTCAGCTCGGGGGGCAGGCTGCCCTCGACGGTCAGGTCGGTGGCGGTGATCTCGTCCACGGCGGGGGTGTAGTGGCCGATCAGGAAGGGCTTGTCGGTGGGAGCCGTGGGTGTGGTGGGGGTCGTGTTGGTCATGACGGAACCTCGTTTTCTGGATGGGGAGTTGGCGGTAGTGCAGATCAAGCGGTCTGTTCGGCCCGGGACTTGAGGGCACCGAGCCACTCGGTCAGGGAGGCGTTCAGGGCCTGGCCGAGCTCGGCGGTGGCGGCCTCGACGGGGGCGCCGCTCCAGGACTCCTCGGTGTGGACGGTGACTTGGTCGCCGGTCGGCTCGAAGGTCCACACATGGACGCCCTCGATGCCGTTCGCGGGCCCGCCCCAGACCAGGCGCTCGCCGGGGACGATCTCGCGGACGGTGGAGGTGATGTCCAGGCCGTGGGTCTTCCAGCGGAAGGAGGCGCCGGGCAGCAACGGGCCGTCGAGCTTGGCCTCGTCGATGTCCGGGTTCCAGTCGGCCCAGGCGTCGATGTCGGTGTGCAGGGCCCAGACCCGCTCCAGCGGGGCGTCGATCACGGTGGACAGTCGGACGATGACGGGGGCGGACTCGTCGATGGTGAACACGGTTGGTCTTCCTCTCGGTTGATGTGTGGTCGGTGCGGCCGTAGCGCTGTCTCAGGCCGAGGGCTGTGCGACGGTGGGCCGGGGCTCGGTACCGGTCGGCCGGTCTGTGCGGCGGCGGGTGAGCAGCAGGGCGAGGGCCGCGGCGGCCACCAGGACGGCGGCGGAGAGGGCGAAGGCGGTGCGGTAGCCGGCTGTGAGGGCTTCCAGGTGCGGCTGGTCGGCGGCCGCACGGGCGGTGGCGGTGCCCGCGAGGGTGGCCAGTACGGCGAGTCCGATCGCGCCGCCGACCTGCCGGGTGGTGTTGACGAGGCCACCGGCCAGCCCGGCGTCCTGCTGCGGGACGCCCTCGACGGACAGCGCGGTCAGTTGGACGAAGGCGATGCTCAGGCCCAGGCCGATCAGGACGGTCGGACCGAGGACATCGGCGAAGTAGCTTCCCTGGGCGCTGATTCGGGACAGCCACAGCAGTCCGGCGGCCTCCGCCAGCAGCGCGCCGGTGACGGTCGCGGTGGAGCCGATTCGGCGGGAGATCCGCGGTGCCAGAGTGGAGCCGAGCATGTTGGCGAAGGCGAGGGGGAGTTGGCCAAGCCCGGTGACCAACGGGCTGAGACCGAGGACCTGTTGCTGATAGAGGGGCAGGAAGTAGAACAGGGCGATCCACACCGAACCCAGCAGCGCCATCAGCACGTTGCCGGCGCTGACCCGTCCGGTGCGGAACAGGCGGGGCGGCAGCAGCGGGTTCGGGTGACGCCGCTCGACCAGGACGAACGCGGTCAGCAGTACGGCGGTGGCGGCGAAGGCTCCGAGGACCGCGGTGTCCGTCCAGCCCGAGCGGCGGGCCGAGGTCAGACCCCACACCAGTGCGGTGAGCGCCAGGGTGACGGTGGCGGTGCCGAGCACGTCGAACCGTCCGCTGCCGGTGACCGGTGTGCGCGGCACGCTCACCGCGACGGCGGCCAGCACCCCGAACGTGCCGAGGGCGACGGCGTAGAAGATCCACTGCCAGCCCCACGCCTGGGTCAGGACACCGCCGAGGAGGACTCCGGCCGCGCCTCCCGCGCCGGACACCGCCCCCCACACACCGAGGGCGCGGCCCCGGCCCGGGCCGGGCGGGAAGAGTCCCATCACCAGGGCCAGCGCGGCCGCGGCGATCGCCGCGGCGCCGACTCCCTGGACCGCGCGGGCCGCGATCAGCACGGTGGACGAGGTGGCAAGCCCTGCGGCGAGTGAGGAGACCCCGAACAGCGCGAGTCCGGCCAGCAGGATCCGGCGGCGGCCCAGCAGGTCCGCCGCCCGGCCGCCCGCCAGCAGCAGCGCCCCGAAGGCGAGACCGTAGGCGTTGACCACCCAGGTGATGCCGCTGTCGGACAGCCCGACGCCGTCGCGGATCTGGGGGAGGGCCACGTTCACGATCGAGGTGGCCAGCATGACGGTGAACTGCGCGGCGGCCAGTGCCGCGAGCGCGGCTCCGGGGCCGCGGCCGGTACCGGTGTCAGTGTCGGTGGATTTCACTGCGCACTCCATGTGTGGTCAACCACTCACTAATGATGCCCAAAGAAAGGCGGGGCTGTGCGCCCCACCCGTGAGACCCGTTGCGCGATCCTGCCGACCGCTCCGGATGTCAGTAGTGCCGGATGCCGGCCGACAGTGTCCGGGTCCACGGGGCGTCCACCTCGAACGCGCCCATGGAGACGATGAGATGGCACAGCATGCCCCGCGAGAAAAACTCCTGCACCTGCGCCTCCGATCCGCCCGAAGCGCCGCGCACATACTCCACCAGCCGGGCATACCCCTGCCGGACCGCCTCCCGCACCGCCGGCTCGGACACCGCCGCCGCCTGCGCGTGAAGCTGGATCAGCATCAGATCGTTGTCGCTGATCAGCTTGGCGTACGCCGCACCCATGGCCGACAGGACCACCTCCGCCGAACTGCCCTCGGCGCCGGCCGCACCCTCCTCCAGGCTGGCCCTCACCTGTACGAAACAGTGCTCGACCACCGCCGTGAACAGCAGTTCCTTGTTCGGGAACAAGCGGTACACGTACGCCTGCGAGATCCCCGCCGCCTTCGCCACCTCGGTCGTCGTGGTGCCCCAGTAGCCCCGGGCGGCGAAAGCGCCGATCGCGGTACGCAGCACCGTCTCGCGGCGCTCCTCGGCGGTGGACAACTGGCGGGGACGTTCGCTCTTCATGTGAGTACTCAACCACTCACACTTTTGGGTGTCAAGCCACCGCTCAGCTGGGTGTCTGGCCGAGTGCCTTGGTGAGGCCGGTCAGGATGTCCTCCAGGACGGCGTGGGAGGTGGCGAAGTTCAGACGCAGGAACCCGTCCGCGTCCGGGCCGAACGGGCTGCCGCCGTCCAGCAGGACGTCGCCGGCCCTCAACACCCGTTCCACCGGCGGTTCGTCGAGCCCCAGCAGCCGGGTGTCGATCCAGGCCAGGTAGGTGGCCTCGGGCAAGTGATGGCGTACCCGGGGGAGTTGTGCGTGCAGCACCTCGTGGACCCGCCGGCGGTTGCGGTCCAGGACGGTCAGCAGCTCGCGTTGCCAGGCGTCGCCGTCGTTCCACGCGGCCAGGGTCGCGACGACTCCGAGCGGCGACACCGTGCCGTACAGATCCGGCGGTTGTGCGTCACGGAGGGCGAGGAGCCGGTCCGGGCCGTAGTGGGTGATCGCGCAGCGGATGGCGGCGAGGTTGAACGCCTTGGTGGCGGACGTCAGTGTGACGGTCCGGCTCGCGGCGTCGGGGGAGAGGCCGGCGAAGGGAATGTGCCGGTGCGGGGCGTAGGTCAGCTCGGCGTGGATCTCGTCGCTGATGACCAGCAGGTCGTGCCGGCGCGCGATGGCGGCGATCTCCTCCAGTTCCCCACGGGTCAGGACGCGGCCCGTCGGGTTGTGCGGGTTCACCAGCACGAGCACCTTGCAGTGCTCCCGTGCCACCGTCGCGTCCAGCGCGGCGAGGTCCATGTGCCAACCCGCGTCGGTGTCATGCATGGGGACGGGCACCGTCCGGCGTCCCATGGTCGCCAACGTGGCGAGGAACGGAGGGTAGTTGGGGGTCTGTACGGCGACAGCGTCCCCCGGACTCGTCGCCAGGTGCAGGACGAGTTGGAGGCACTGGATCAGGTCGGTCTGCTCGCGCACCCGGTCCGCCGGTGCCGCCCACCCGTAGCGGTCGGCCATCCGCCGCGCGAAGGCGGTACGCAGCGGGCTGCCGTCCGGCCAGTCCGGATAGCCCAGATCGCGGCGGTCGACGGCGTCGCGCAGCGCGGCGGTGACGGCGGCGGAGACGGGGAAGTCCATGTCCGCCACCCAGGCCGGCAGTACCCGCGGTCCCGGGCGATGCCACTTCACGCTGCGACGAGCCCGTAGCCAGTCGCGGTCCAGGTCGTCGAAGCCGGGCATCGGCCGGGTCACGGTGGTGGTCATGAGGAGGCTCCCTGCTGGAGCAGATCGCGGGTGATCTGTATCTGGCCGTGGTGCTGGGCGAGTTCCTCCAGCACGTGCAACTGGACGCCCCGCACGCTCAGTTCGCGGTCGGGCCCTTCGAAGTCGGGGGGCGGTGTGTTGAGCGGCGGTGCCGTCGGCGTCACGGAGTCGAGGTCGGCCGCCAACTGCACGAACAGCGCATCAACCTGCCGGCGCAACTGCCGCCCCTGGCCCGTGGCCGTGAACTCCGAAGCACGGTCACGGTCGACCTCACGCCCCGCGATGATGTGCCCGGTCCAGTAGTCGGCGACCGCCGCGCAGTGGTACGTGATCGCGTACACGGAGTTGGCCCCGGTCAACGGTGGGCGGGTGTTGCCCAGTTCGTCGCCCAGGTCCTCCAGGACGTCGAGCATCCCGTCGAAGGCGCGGCGCAAGAAGTACAGATACTCGTTCTGATCTTGCAAGGTGGGTTCCTCATCGGCAGGGAGGTGATGCGGACCTTGTCCGGCACGGCCTCCATGGGACGGCCGTAGCGTCACCGACTTATGTGGTGACGAATCGAGAGTGACTCAATCGTGCGTCACCTGTCAATGCGGTGCTCTCATCGAGTGAGAATGCGGGATCCCGCGACTTCACCGGATTGCATCGGGTGCAGGGCCGCCTCACCGTCCGGCTTGCTCACCCTATTGGCAGGTGACTTTCTCGCCGAGCGCCAGGGCGCCGCTTCGTCATGCCCTGGTCTGCCATCCTCTTCATCGATTTCTACCGGACGCACCTGGGCGGCAGCCGCTACCCGCACCCCACCACGTTCCGGGACAAGACCGGTCCCTACGGAGGCACACGCCCCCGCGCGCTCCTGGCGTTCCACCACAGGGACCAAGCCTGCCGAGCCTTGGGCTGCCGCTCGTACGTCCTACTGCGGTCGCTGGAAGCCGCCCATCCTCTGTTCGAGCAGTTCGGCCAGCCGCAGCGGGGTGCGGTCCTCGAACATCGGGCCGATGAGTTGTACGCCAACCGGCAGGCCTTCGGGGGAGCGGCCCGTCGGTACGGCGGTGGCGGGGAGGCCGGGCATGGTGGCCACGCCGGCCCAGACGAGCTGGTCGAAGTAGGGGTATTCGACGCCGTCGATGTCGAGCCGGCGTTGCCTCGGGTCGGGGTTGTGGTCGTGCGGGAACGCGGGGGTGGGCGTGATGGGACATACCACGACGTCGAACTCGGCGAAGAGCTGCCGCCAGCCGTGGCGGTGGACCTCGCGAGAGTTGTTCGCCCCGATCCAGTCGCGGTGACTCAACACCACGGCGCGCAGCAGCTCCGCGTCGAGACTCCGGTCGTCCGCGCCCAGTTCGGCGGCGCGGGTCCGTACCTCTTCGTACGACTCGATGGGAAAACGCGCGGCCGTGCCCGAGAACAGCAACCGCGCGTAGAGCAGCGCGGCCTCGGTCAGGTCGGGCAGCAGCGGGCTGTGTCGTTCGACGCGGGCACCGCCCTCGGCCAGCGCGTCGGCCACCCGGTTCACGCCCGCCCGTACGGCGGACCCGGTCGGAATGACCGGATGGTCGTCGAGGACCAGGACCCGGAAGTCACCGAGCCGCTCATGGCGCGCGGGCGGCAGCCTCAGGTCGTACGCCACACCGTGCGTCAGCGGGTCCGGTCCGGCCATGACGTCGAGCAGGAGCGTGAGGTCGCGGGCGGTGCGTGCCATCGGACCGACGACGGCGAGTTCGAGGTCGGTCGGCAAGACCGGCGCGAGCGGCGGGACCATGCCGCGGCTCGCCGCCAGCCCGAGGGTCGGCTTGTGTGCGTAGACACCGCAGAAGTGCGCGGGTGTGCGCAGCGAACCGGCGAGGTCGGAGCCGATCGACAGCGCGCAGAAGCCGGACGCCAGGGCCGCCGCCGATCCGCCGGAGGATCCTCCCGACGTGCGGTCGTGGTCCCACGGGTTGTTGGTGGTGCCGTAGATCTCGTTGAAGGTCTGGATGTCCTGCAGCCCCAACGGCACATTGGTCTTGCCCAGCACCACCGCGCCCGCGGCCTTGAGCCGCGACACCTGTACCGCGTCCTCGGTCGGCACATGGTCCCGGTGCTGCGGCATGCCCCAGGTCGTGGGCAGCCCGGCGATGATGTACGACTCCTTGACCGTCACCGGGATCCCGAGCAGCGGCCGGTCCTCGCCGCGGGCGCGCGCCTTGTCGGCTGCGTGTGCGGCGGCCCGTGCGCGGTCGAAGTCCGGCACACAGATCGCGTTGATGTCCTTGTCGTCCCGCTCGATACGGGTGATCGCCTCGTCGGTCAGTTCCGCCGAGGTCACGTCACCGGCACGCAGGGCGGCCGTCAAATCTTCGGCTGTCCGAAAGTTCCACTCCATGAGCGCGAACGTAACGGCCACCGGTCAGGGCCACGAAATGCCGCTTCGCGCAACGGGGTTGAGGTCTTCGTGACGGCATCGGCGGCCCGGTTCCAAAACCGCGCCCGGCACACCCTGACTGCCGTGGACCGGCCGGGGTACAGCAGCCAGGGACGAATCTTGAGACACGTTTTACACGGCGGACGCAACTGACACCCGGTCCGTTGTTGTCTGACATGGTGCCGGGTCCGTCAGGACCGAAGAGCGAGAGAGAGTGGGGCACGTCGTGGGACGGCGCAAGGGCAGCATAGGGATCGCACTCGTCACGGGTGTGATGCTGGTGGGCGCGAGTGCCTGCGGCGGGGGCGGCAGCGACAAGGCGAGCGCCGACGCGAAGGCTTCGGCCACGTCGAGCGCGAGCGCCTCGCCGTCGCCGACGAAGCCTGCCGGGCCACCGATGCTGCTGGACACGATCACCCCGCAGACGGGCACCACGGTCGGCGTGGC
The DNA here is from genome assembly GCF_040605995.1 of Streptomyces sp. NPDC005492. Classification (NCBI taxonomy): domain Bacteria; kingdom Bacillati; phylum Actinomycetota; class Actinomycetes; order Kitasatosporales; family Streptomycetaceae; genus Streptomyces; species Streptomyces sp. NPDC005492. The sequence goes on along the minus strand of NZ_JBEXDX010000006.1, from coordinate 38,786 downwards.
CATGCCGATCTCGGTGATCTTCACGAACCCGGTGGCGTCCAAGGCGCGGGCCACCGTCGAGAAGCACATGAAGGTGAGCGCCTCGACGTCGGTGGCCGGAGCCTGGCACTGGATGGGCGACCGGCGCGCCGACTGGCGCCCGAAGACGTACTGGCCCTCCGGCACGACGGTGAAGATCGACGCCGACATGACGGGCGTCAGCAACGGCAACGGACGCTACGGCGTGCACAACTACACCCACACCTTCAAGATCGGCGACGATGTGCGCGCCGACGTCTCGGTGACCGGCCACACCATGAAGGTGACCAAGAACGGCGCGGCCGTACGCACCCTGTCGATCAACGCGGGCAGCGCCCAGTACCCGACGTGGGACGGCACGATGGCCGTCATCGACAAGCAGGAGAAGGTCCACATGACCTCCTGCAGTGTCGGCATCAGTTGTGACAAGGGCAGCCCCAACTACTACGACCTGACGCTGCCCTGGGACATCCACCTCACCCAGTCCGGCACCTACGTGCACTACTCGACCGGCGACCCGAACCCGGGCAGCGGCAGCGCCCGCGGCTCGCACGGCTGCGTCCACCTCTCGCTGTCGGACGCCAAGTGGTTCTACGGCCAGGTCAAGCAGGGCGACCCCATCACCATCACCGGCTCGCCCCGCGGCAAGGCCCCGGCAGACAACGGCTACGCCGACTTCAACCTCGACTGGAACCAGTGGCTCGCGGGCAGCGCCTCCGGCGAGGGGACGACCGCGGCACTGTGACGCACCGCGGCGGCGGTACCGGTCGGCACGCGAGGGTGTTGACCGGTACCGCCGCCGTCGTATGCGCGGTTCGGACCGAGTGTCAGCAGGTGCGCCCGGTGTAGTGGGCGCCCTGGATCTTGCGCGCGGACCCGAGCCAGGTCCGGCCGGGGCCGACACAGGTCTCGTAGTCCGGCGCCCGGGCGACCTCCACCTTGATGACGACCCGCGAGCCGTCGGAGGTGCAGTGCCGGTAGAAGGCGTCGGAGCCGGTCTCGTAGAAGCCGCACGGTTCGTTGGCGGTCAGGGGGCTCGCGGCGGCCACCGCGCCGAGCGAGGTGAGCACGAGTGCGGCGGAACCGAGGGCGCTGGTCACCAGGCGACGAACACGCAAGGGGAAACTCCTTGGCCAGGGCAGGCGCGGCCCCGAAGGGCCGGTGCCTGCGGATCAGTTGGACACGCGCCCCAGAATCTCCGTGCCGATCCGCGTAGTCGGTCGAACGCCCCGGCATTCACCCGGCGAATCGATTTGTCGCTACGGCAATCGGATGGTTCGGCGTTTCGCGGCGGGACCGCACTCCGATTCCGCCTCCGGGCCGCCGCCGCACATCGAAACGCCCACTCGGGGCACGCGGCAGTACGGGACGCGAACCGTGCGTCCGGCCTTCGGCCCGTCCAGTGTTGTGAGGAAAGGCATCATGACGTCGTCGCATACGCACAAGTGGGGCCTGGGGAACGCGAGTTCCACCGACCGGAGCCGTACGCCCACAGAGGCCGAGGGAAAGAAGGCGCTGGCCGTCACCGGACGTGTCGGCTTTGTCGCACGTGGTGTCGTGTACGTCATCGTCGGCGTCCTCGCGCTCCAGATCGCCTTCGGCGACGGTGGCCGGGAGGCGGACCGGCAGGGGGCGTTGCAGCAGGTCGCGGCGCAGCCCTTCGGGCGGGTGATGCTGTGGCTGCTGGTCGTCGGCTTCGGCTGTATGGCGATCTGGCGGGCCGCCGGGGCGGTGTTGGACAACGGGCCCCGGCGCAAGGTCGGGTCCCGGTTGCTCGATGGCGGCCGGGCCGTGTTCTACGGCTTCGTCTGCTGGGGTACGGCATCCTTCGCCGCCGGGACCGGTGGTTCCTCCGGCAGCGACGCGAAGTCGCAGGACTGGACCGCCTCGGCGCTGAAGCTCCCGGCCGGACAGGTGCTGGTGGGTCTGGCCGGCTGTGTCTTGATCGGTGTCGGGGTGGTGATCGCGGTACGGGCGGTGATGCGGCGCTTCCTGCGCAAGCTGGAGACGGAGCGGATGGGCCGCCGGGTGCGGCAGGTCGTCACCGGTCTCGGCGTGGGCGGCGGTGCGGCGCGCGGTGTCGTGTTCGCCGGGGTGGGAGTGTTCGTGCTGGTGGCGGCCATCCGCTTCGACCCCCACCAGGCCAAGGGAATGGATGCCACGCTGCGCACCTTCGCGCACACTCCGGCCGGTCCGTGGCTGCTGGTCGCGGTGGCTCTCGGGCTGGTCCTCTTCGGCGGTTTCTCCTTCGCGTCGGCACGCTGGCGCCGCCTGTGAACTGACGCGCGGCACAACTCAGTTGGATTGATGTGGTCCGGACGGACATGCATTCGACCAGAAGGGGCACGCGACGTTCGACCCTGTTCACCACTCCAGCTAAGGCGGCATCGTGGCTCCCTCCGTGAACGCCCTCGAAGCAACCGCTCCCGCCCCCACGGCGGCCCCGGAGGTCGTGGACGACCTCCCGTGGATCGAGGACGGGTCCAAGGTGGCCCCCCAGGACGCGCGGACGCTGTCCCGGCTCTTCCTGGACCGGCTCCAGGTCCTGGAGGAGGGCACGCGGGAGTACCAGTACGCGCGGAACACCCTGATCGAGATGAACCTGTCCCTGGTGACCTTCGCCGCGCGTCGTTTCCGCAACCGGGGCAGCGGTGACATGGAGGACGTCATCCAGGTCGGCACGATCGGCCTGATCAAGGCCATCGACCGGTTCGACCTGACGCGCGAGGTCGAGTTCACCTCGTTCGCGATCCCCTACATCCTCGGCGAGATCAAGCGCTTCTTCCGCGACACCACCTGGGCCGTCCACGTTCCCCGGCGCCTCCAGGAACTCCGCGTCGACCTCGCCAGGAGCAAGGAGACCCTCGCCACCGAGCTGGGCCGCACCCCGACCGTCAAGGAACTCGCCGCCCACTTGAACCTCACCGAGGACGAGGTCATCGAGGGCCTCGTCGCCGCCAACGGCTATGTCGCCGGCTCCATCGACACCCCGGCCGGCGACGACGAGGCCGACGGCGCGCCGAAGTACGCGGACACCATGGGCGATGCCGACCCGGCCATGGAACTGTTCGAGGACCTCCACACGCTCGGCCCCCTGCTGCAACAGCTCGACGAGCGGGAGCGGACCATCATCGAGATGCGCTTCGGCCAGGAGCTGACCCAGGCGGAGATCGGCCGCGCGCTGAACCTCTCGCAGATGCACATCTCCCGCCTGCTCAACCGCACCCTCGCGAAGCTGCGCACCGGCCTCCTGCCCACGTGATCCCCACCCGCACCGGAGGACCGCACCGAAAGGACCACCAGGGATGAGCGCCGACCACGATCCACTGCACCAACCGTCCGCACCGGTCGTCACGGAGCCGGTGCCGGACGTCCAACTGCAGCTACTGGTACGGCTGATCGGCCAGGACGCAGAGGCCGCCCTGCCCATCACGCTCACCGTCGGGGGCGCCTTCCTCCACGGCGACCTGATCTCCCACGAGGCGTGGACCACCGACTGGGCACACAGCCTGCACGGTGTCGAGGGCCCCGGGGCGAAACTGCTGGAGCGGTTCCCGGAACAGGTGGACGAGGTGGTCGTGGAGAAGCAGGGGCGGTCCGCACCGCAACGGCTGCCGCAGTGGATCCATCTGCGGGATGCCACCGGCGTCGCCCCAGGGGGCGGATCCGCGGTCATGCCCCTGTGGCGCGGCCGCCTCACGGATGTGTCGGGCTGGTCCCTGGGCAGGCCGAAGTAGCCGCAACTACGTCAACGGGCCAGGTGGAAGCGGATGGTCGTGCCCTCCGGAGCCGTATGGACGCGCACGAGATCGGCGACGTAGTGCACCAGCAGGAGACCGCGTCCGCCGGGCTGCTCGCGGGTGGCCGGGCGACGGCCGGCCAGTGGATCCGTCAACCGGCCGTGGTCCTGGACCTCGCAGAGGATCTGCTCGCCCTCGGCCCAGATCCGCAGCGTCCCCGATCCGCCTCCGTGCAACACACTGTTGGTGGTCAACTCCGCGACGGCCAGCGTCAGATCCTGCAGTCGTACGCCCGCCAGGCCCAGCCGCTCGGCCTCCTGGACCGCGAAGTAGCGGGTCTTGGGGAGCGTGTCCGCGTCGAAGGCGAAGTGCGCGGCGCCCGGCGGGCAGCGGAGCGGCTCGTTGTAGCGGGCGAGCACCCGCTGCGGATCGTAGGTCCCGCTGGGCAGTTGGCGGTCTCCGACGATGACGACCGGATGGGTGGCGCGGGCGTCGGCGAGCACCTCGGGCGCCAGGCCGTCCGCGTCGTACGGGCAGAGGATCGTCACCTCGCGGCCCCCGAACGCGGTGTTGATCAGCGCCTCGTGCTGGACGCACGCCGGGTACTCGACGGCGGTGCGGCCGGGCCAGATCGGTTCCCCGATGATCCGTACCCGGCGGCCGGAATGAGCGTCGGCGAAGTCCCGCAGCACACGAGGGATGATTCGCCCCGGGTTGCGGCCGACCTCGGTCATGTCGAGGAACCGCACCTCGGCGGCGCCCGATCCGAGCCCGTCCCTGATCAGTTCGAGCCGGGGGCCGGGAACGGCCACCGCGACGGCCTCCCCGGCGGTCAGCCCCGCCCGCAGGAACGGCACCGTACCGGCCGTGTACTGCTCCTCGCCCCGGTAGAACAGCGCGGGATGCGCGAACGGTTCACCTCGGGTGGCCGTACTCATCGTGCCGCCACCTCGATCCTTGTCGGGCCGGGCCAGGAAAGGTCCGCGAGCGCGGCGACAGGACGGTCGGCGGGTCACCGCAGGGGCAGTCTACGGGGGTAGTGCGACGGGGTGGCGGGAAGTCAGGAGGAACAGAAGCCCACGGCCTCCGAGTTGATCAACCTCCTAGTCGCTCCTCCGCGTGGGGGTTGGCCGCGGTGCCCTCGGTGCTGAGCAGGACCAGGACCGAGGCGGGGCCGACGCCCAGGGCTGCACGGCGTACGTCGGCGCCGTCTCCGGTCAGCGCCGCGCGGGCGCCCGCCAGGGAGGCCGCACCGCAGGGGCCCGAGGAGACACCGGCGGCGGCGAGGTCGCGTGCGGCACCCGCGCTGTCGGCGTCCGTGACCGCGACGGCGGCGTCCAGCCCCTCGCGCAGGAAGGGCCAGGCCAGGCTGGAGACCGTGCCGCAGTTGAGACCGGCCATGGTGGTGGCGCCGGTCGGCACGCTGACCGGTTCCCGGCGGCCGAGGCTGGCCAGGACACAGGCCGCGGTCTCCGGCTCGACCGACATCAGGGCGGCCGGAGCGGCACCGTTCCGACGACCGCGGTAGTGGGCCACGGCCGCCTGCGCGAGCGAGCCCACGCCCGCCGGGACGACCACCAGACCGGGAGCCTCGGCATCCAGGGCCCCCAACTGCTCGTCGATCTCGGCGAACAACGTCGAGTAGCCCTCCACGATCCAGCCGGGAATCCGCTCGTACCCCGTCCACGCGGTGTCCTGGACGAGCACCGAGTCCGACCCGCGCCGCGCCGCCCCGGCCGCGCGGCGCACGGCCTCGTCGTAGGGGCCGGGAACCAGTACGACGTCCGCGCCCTCGTGCTCGATGGCGGTCACGGCCGCCGGATGGACGCCTCGCGGCACGAAGACCTGGGCCCGCTGTCCGAACAGCCGCGCCATACGGGCCACGGCCCGGCCATGGTTGCCGTCCGTGGCGGTGATCAGCAGCACCGGGTCGTCGTCCGCCGTCCGCCGCTCCAGAATCCGGTGGATCGCCCAGGACGCTCCCAGCGCCTTGAACGCGGGCAGTCCCAGCCGCGAGGACTCGTCCTTGACAAACACGCGCCCGACTTCGAGTTCGGAGGCGAGCGAGGGGAGTTCGGTGAGTGCGGTGGGCGCGTAGCCGGGCAGGCCGGCGTGGAAGTCCCGTACGTCGGCCGGGGGCGGGGCGCAGGTCCAGGTTCTGGCGGCGGAGCGGACGTACCACGGCAGACCGCGCGGGACGGAGCTGCCGGAGAGGAGAGAGGTCGTGGACACATGATCAGCGTGCGGCCAAACATATGATCGGTCCAGCGAATGTTTTCGACGGGTATCCATCAGGAATACCGACCAATGGAGGCACGTCGTGTTCGACCTGCACCGGCTGCGCCTCCTGCGCGAACTCAAGCACCGCGGAACACTGGCCGCCGTCGCCGCGGCCCTCTCGTACAGCCCTTCTTCCGTGTCCCAGCAGCTCTCGCAGCTCGAATCCGAGGTCGGCGTCCGCCTTCTGGTGCCCGTCGGGCGTCGCGTGCGGCTCACCCCGCAGGCGGAGATCCTCGTCGCCCACACCGAGGCCGTACTCAGGCGATTGGAGGAGGCCGAGGCGGACATCGCCACCTCGCTCACGGACCTCACCGGCACCCTGCGCATCGCGTCCTTCCAGACCGCGGCCCTCGCCCTCGTACCGAGCGCGCTGACGCTGCTCCGCGACGCCCACCCCCACCTGCGGGTCCACGTCACGCAGGCTGAACCCAGCGACGCCCTGCCCGCGCTCCTGGCCCGCGACTACGACCTCGTCCTCACCGAGGAGTACCCGGGCGACCCGCATCCCCGCCCCGCCGAACTCGAACACGAACCTCTCTGTGACGACCCCCTGCGCCTGGCCACCCCGAGATCCACCGGCGCCGGGCCGACCGAGGAACTCCGGGCGCTGGCCGACCACCCCTGGATCATGGAACCCGTGGGCACCCCGGCCCGGCACTGGGCCACGGCCCTGTGCCGCACCGCGGGCTTCGAACCCGACGTACGGTTCGAGTCCGCCGACATGGTCCTGCATCTGCGACTGGCCGAACTGGGCCATGCCGCCGCACTGTTGCCGGACCTCGCGTGGAGCGGCCGGCCGCCCGCCGTCGCGCTGCGCGAACTCCCCGACGGTCATCGCGCCCGCGCACTGTTCACCGTCGTACGCGGCGGACGCGGCCACCACCCCGCCATCCGGGCCTGCCGCGACGCGCTCCGACAGGCGGTCGCCGCACAGCCCTCGCCCTCGCCCGGCACGGGCCACTAGTTGAGGGGTGTCGCATGTCCGGGGACCTGTCGCGAAGAAGACTGCTGCAGATCGTCGGTGCCACCGCTGTCGTCCTGACCGGCTCCCCGGCCTTCGCCGCCGAGAGCTACGGCACCGCCGCCTCCGGCGGTCGGAACACCGTGCCGACCGGGCTGCTCGCCGACCTCCTGCCCCAGGCACCGTGTGGGATTCGGGGAAGCGGGCGTCCACGGCCTCGACCTCCGTGCCGTACGCGGGACCCGCCCTCAAGCCCCGCACGGTCCGCACCGGGGGCCACGAACCGTCCGCGTGGTCCCCGGCCACCCTGCTGGCCACCTCGGTCGAGGACGAGTGGCAGGCCGACCCGATCTGCGCCCCGACCGGGCCCGTGATGACCGACGGAACCTTCACCACCCGCCTCAGGATCACCGCGGTGGCGGGACGGACTCGGGGCCACCATCGTCACCGAGGCATGGGACCCCGCCCTGAAGCCCAACATGACCTTCTCCCACGCCTGGACCTCCGCCCCGGCGAACGTCACCCCCGCCAACTGCTCGGCGTCCGGTATCGGTCTCGGCACACCGCTCCGGCACCGGCTACACCGCGCGCACGACCCTGCCGCCGAACACCCGGGCCACGCTCGACGTGGAGATCGGCGACGCGAACCCGTCCGACTCCCGGTCCTGACAACCCGTCATATCACCTACGAGGAAGCCCTGTTCAGATCCAGGTGTCCGATGCGGGCCACGTTCCCGCGGTCCTCGGCGTCCTCGCTGGCCGCCGCGGCGAACCAGGCGTCGAGGATCTCCTTCAGCAGCGGCTCGGAGGTCAGCCGCAGGCTGAGGGCCAGCACGTTGGCGTCGTTCCAGCGACGCGCGCCGTCCGCCGTGTAAGCGTCCGTGCACAGGGCCGCCCGTACCCCCGGCACCTTGTTCGCGGCGATCGACGCGCCCGTACCGGTCCAGCAGCACACGACCGCCTGCTCCGACGTCCCCTCGGCGACCTCACGAGCGGCCACCTCCGAACAGACCGCCCACTGCGGGTCCTCCCCGGTCCGCAGCGCCCCGTGCGCCACCACCTCGTGACCGCGCTCGCGCAGCTCCGCGACGAGCGAGCGCGCCACGGGTTCGTCCATGTCCGAGGAAACAGAGATCCGCATGCTTCGGGAGGTTACTCCAGGCGTGCGGGTGGAGCGGGTCCCGCTGAGGGGGCCGGTGAGGGCCAGGCCCGAATGGCACCCCGGTCGACGACCGCCGAGGCACGGTCAGTTGACGACGTCGAGCACGTTGAGGCGCCGCCACCCCGGGGCGCGGCCGGGGCCGTGAGTGGTCATGGGGCCCGGCTCAGAGACTCGCCGCGTGGTCCGGGACGTAGGTCTGCAGGTCGCGCGGCGGACGCTCGTAACCGGTGGACGGCGGGCGGGGCGGGAGTTCGAGGACCGGCGGTGCCACCTCGCGGTAGGGGAGCGAGCCGAGCAGATGGGCGATCATGTTCAGCCGGGCCCGGCGCTTGTCGTCGCTCTCGACGACGTACCACGGGGCCTCCGAGACATCGGTGTGCACCAGCATCTCGTCCTTGGCCCGCGAGTAGTCTTCCCAGTGGGTGATGGACTCCAGGTCCATCGGCGAGAGCTTCCAGCGCCGCAGCGGATCCTCCAGCCGGCGCCGGAACCGGTCCTGCTGCACCGCGTCGCTCACCGAGAACCAGTACTTGCGCAGCACGATCCCGTCCTCCACGAGCATCCGCTCGAAGATGGGGCACTGGCGCAGGAACAGTTGGTACTCCTCCTCGGAGCAGAAGCCCATCACCCGCTCGACCCCGGCCCGGTTGTACCAGGAGCGGTCGAACAGCACGATCTCCCCGGCGGCCGGCAGATGCTCGACGTACCGCTGGAAGTACCACTGGGTGCGCTGCCGGTCGGTCGGCTTCGGCAGCGCCGCGATGCGGGCGACGCGTGGGTTGAGGTGCTCCGCGACCCGCTTGATCGTGCCGCCCTTGCCCGCCGCGTCCCGGCCCTCGAAGACGATGACCAGCCGGGTGCCCTCGGCCCGCACCCACTCCTGGAGTTTCACCAACTCCGTCTGCAGACGGAGCAGTTCGGCCTCGTACTTGGTGCGCGGCAGCTTTGCCGCCTTCTTGCCGGCCATGCTGCCTCAACCCCTCGATGACGTGCGCTCTCGCTCGTGTCCAAGGTCGAACACCTCGACAGCACCGTACTGATCGCCAGGTGCCCGCGCACCTCGTACGCCCGCCGTGCCGCGTTTGCGGCGGCCCGCAGCGGCAACCCGGACCGTGTGACAGCGATGACGACCCAACAGGAGCTCGTCCGGTTTCTGGAGGACCGATTCGCCTGCGCGCAGGCCTGCACCGAGTGTGCGCGGGCCTGTGTGCTGCGCGTCAGCCGCTCGGATCCGGACGCGACCGACCACGAGGCAGTCGTACGACGCAAGGCGCTGCTGTGCGCGGAGGTGTGCGACGCGACCTGCCGGATGCTGGCCGAACAGAACCTCCAGGACGAGTCCGCCCTTCGCCTCCAGGCCAAGTGGTGCCTGCTCGTCTGCCTGGAGTACGCCCAGGTCCTCGACGCGCAGCCGGGCGCGGAGGCGGACGCGGAGGCCTGCCGGGACTGCGCGCGGGCCTGCACGGAGTTCATGGCCACGCTGAACTGACCGGCGCAGACGCCTTCTTCGCCGGTATCGCCGCCTCGCCATTCCCAATTTCTGGAACACGTTCTACGGTGTGCGCCGTCAGGACCGGCCTTGGGGAGCCAGGAGGCGCCGTGCATCTCGAATACACGCCCGAGCAGCAGCGACTGCGCACCGAACTGCGCGCCTATTTCTCCGAGTTGGTACCCGACCACGCCTACTCCCGCTACGCCGACCCCGCCGCCCAGAAACGCTTCTACCGCGAAACGATCCGCCGGCTCGGCACGGACGGCTGGCTCGGGGTCGGCTGGCCGCAGGAGTACGGCGGGCGCGGGCTGACGCCGATGGAGCAGTTCATCTTCTTCGACGAGGCCGCGCAGGCCGGCGTACCGCTGCCGCTGATGGCCCTCAATACCGTCGGCCCGACGATCATGCAGTTCGGCACCGACGAGCAGAAGGCGTACTTCCTCCCGAAGATCCTCTCCGGCGAGATCGACTTCGCGATCGGCTACAGCGAGCCCGAGGCCGGCACGGACCTCGCGGCGCTGAAGACGCGGGCCGTACGCGACGGCGACGAGTACGTCGTCGACGGGCAGAAGATCTGGACCACCAACGGCGACACCGCCGACTGGGTCTGGCTCGCCGTCCGCACCGACCCCGAGGCCCCGCCGCACAAGGGCATCACCATGCTCCTGGTGCCGACCACCGACCCGGGCTACTCCTGCACGGTGATCAACACCCTCGCCTCGCACGACACCACCGCGAGCTACTACGAGAACATCCGCGTCCCCGTCTCCCGCCGCGTCGGGAACGAGAACCAGGGCTGGCGCCTGATCACCAACCAGCTCAACCACGAACGCGTCACCCTCGCCGCCCACGGCACGATGGCGATCCGCGCCCTGCACGACGTCCAGCACTGGGCCATGGAGACCAAGCTCGCCGACGGCCGCCGCGTCGTCGACCTCCCCTGGGTCCGCCGCCTCCTCGCCCGCACCCACGCGCGGCTCGACGCGATGAAACTCCTCAACTGGCAGATGGTGAACGCCGTCCAGGAAGGCACCCTCGCCCCGCAGGACGCCTCCGCCGTCAAGGTCTACGGCTCCGAGGCCCGCCGCGACGCCTACGCCTGGCTCATGGAGATCGTCGCGGCGGCCGGCGCCCTGAAGGAGGGCTCAGCGGGCGCCGTCCTGCACGGCGAACTGGAACGCGGCTACCGTTCCGCCGTGATCTTCACCTTCGGCGGCGGCAACAACGAGATCCAGCGGGAGATCATCTCGTGGATCGGGCTGGGGATGCCGAGGGTGCGGCGCTAGGTGTATTGACCCGCAGGGTTGTTGACGCGGCTGATGGGTGGCTTGCCGTCGGGCGCGGTGTGGCAGCAGGGTCCGATCCTCGCCGCCGCGGGGGCGTGGGTCACCGTATTCGACAACTCACCCCCAGCTCGGCCAGGACCAGACGGTGGCCGAGTGCGACGGACTCGAACTGCGCACCGTCCTGGGCGACATGCGCGACCTCAGCGCCTTCGGCGACGCGCCATTCGACGTCGTATTCCGATGTGTACTTGTTCGACCACGAGGCGCTCGACGGGCGCGGCGAGCTGATCGTGGTGCACAAGCTGCCCTGCAGCGATGTCACGCGGTACTCCGCCGAGGAACGCGCCGCGAAGTTCGGCGTGGACGCCGCTCTTGAATACAGCCACACCCTCACCGGCTTCGCGGACACGGTCCGATCCGGTCGGTCCGCCGACGCTCCCACCCCGGCACGATCTCCGCGCCATGTCACGGCTCCGCCCCGGCTCTCGCCCACCCCCGTACAAAGTCGGACGATCGCTCGCCATACTGGACGAGCCAGGGGAGGGCGGGACGAACACCGACGGGGGCGATCGCGGGCGATGGGGGACAGCAGGCTCATCCACGGCCGCTACCGGCTGCTCGATCTGATCGGGCGCGGCGGCATGGGCGAGGTGTGGCGGGCGCGGGACGAGTCGCTGGGGCGCCATGTCGCCGTGAAGTGCCTCAAGCCGCTGGGCCCGCACCACGACCAGTCGTTCACCCGTGTGCTGCGGGAGCGGTTCCGGCGTGAGGCCCGGGTCGCCGCCGGGCTCCAGCACCGCGGGGTGACCGTGGTCCACGACTTCGGCGAGTCCGACGGTGTCCTGTACCTCGTGATGGAGCTGCTCGACGGCCGCAACCTCGGCCAGCTCCTGGAGGACAACCAGCAGCGCCCGCTGCCCGTCCCCGACGTCGTCGACATCGCCGAACAGGTCGCCTCCGCCCTCGCCTACACCCATCAACAGGGCATCGTGCACCGGGACTTGAAGCCCGCGAACATCATGCGGCTGACCGACGGCACGGTGAAGATCTGCGACTTCGGCATCGCCCGCCTCGGCGCAGACATCGGCTTCACCTCCCGGCTGACCGGCACCGGAATCGCGATGGGCACCCCGCACTACATGTCGCCGGAACAGATCAGCGGCGACGAGGTCGACCAGCGCAGCGACCTCTACTCCTTCGGCTGCGTGCTGTACGAACTCTCCACCGGGGCACCGCCGTTCGACCTCGGCGACGCCTGGGCCATCCTCATCGGCCACCGCGACACCCCGCCCCGCCCGCCGCGCGCCCAGCGGGCCGAACTGCCCGAGTACCTGGAGAAGGCCATCCTCGACCTGCTGGCCAAGCTCCCGGAACAACGTCCGCACGACGCCCGGGAGTTGGGACGCCGGATCACCATGGGCCGTACGACACCCGTGTACGTGCCGACAGTTGTGACCCCGCAGCCCCAACTCAGCCCGTCCGAACCGGTGTCACGCGAAGCACGCCTGCCGTCCTGGACGCGCGGCATGACCACCGGGCACAAGGCGACCGGCGCCGGACTGCGCACCACTCCGCCGGACGCCGGAGCCGGTCTCACCGGCGAATGGATCGCCCGCCCGGCCACCGGCCACGCCGAGGAACCGGCACCGGCGTCACCGTCCGCACCCGCCCCGGAGCTCCTCAACTCCCTTGCCGGACGCCACAACGCGGGCCTGAGCCTGGGCCGGCTCGGCCGCTGGGCGGAGGCCGGCGAGGTGCACCGCGCGGTCGCCGCCGAACGCACCCACCTCCTCGGCCCGGACCACCCCGACACCCTCGCCAGCCGCTACGAACTCGGGTTCACCCTCAGCCGCACCGGACGCCCGGCCGACGCCCTGCGCGAGTACACGCACGTCGCCCGCGCCAGGCAGCGGGCCCTCGGCGCCGACCACTCCGACACGCTCGCCGCCCGGCAGGAAATGGCGTACGTCCTGGGCCAGTTGGGCCGCCACTTCGACGCACACCAGGTGTACACGTCCGTACTCGCCGCCCGCGAACGCACCATGGGCCCCGACCACCCGGACACCCTGCGCTGCCGCCACAACCTCGCCTTCAACCTCAGCCGCCTCGGCCGCATGGAGGACTCGTACCGCATGGCCCGCGAGGTCGCCGCCGCCCGCGCCCGCGTACTGGGCCCCGGCCATCCCGATACCTTGGTCACCCGTTACGAAGTGGCGTACGCGCTCGGCCAGTTGGGCCGCTGGCCCGAGGCTCTGCAGACCTACGGCGAGGTCGCCGAGGCCCGTGCCCGGGCGCTCGGCCCCGACCACGCCGACACCCTCGCCGCCCGCTACGAGATCGGCATCAGCCTCGGCCGCCTGGGCCGCAGCGCCGACGCCCTCAAGCTGTACCGCGACCTCATCGACGACCGCACCCGCGTCCACGGCCCCGCCCATCCCGAGACCCTCCGCGCCCGCCACGGCCTCGGCGTCAACCTCGGTCGCCTCGGCCGCTGGGAGGAGGCCCTCGCCGAGTCCCGTGACGTGTGCGCCATCCGCGAGCGCGTGCTGGGCGCCGACCACACCGACACCCTGGTCAGCCGCCGCGAGGTCGCCGTCGGTCTCGGCTGGCTCGGCCGCTGGGCCGACGCCCTCACCGAGTACCGCCGGGTGGCCGCCGCCCGCGAGCGCGTCCTCGGCCCGGACCACCCCGACACCCTCGCCAGCCGCAACGACGAGGCCCACTGCCTGGAACAGCTCGGCCGCGGCGCCGAGGCGGTCGAGCTGTACCGCCGGGTGGCGGTGCTACGGCAGCAGGGGGCGTCCGGCGGCCACTGACGCGGACGCGGTCCACCTCTGGCCGACCTAGATCACCTCGTGTTACGAAGAACCATGCCTGCACACGAGGGACAACGGACGCACGAGGGACACCGGGCGTACGACGCCGTCATCGTCGGCGGTGGCCACAACGGCCTGGTCGCCGCCGCCTACCTGGCCCGCGCCGGGCGCTCCGTGCTCGTCCTGGAACGCCTCGACAACACCGGCGGCGCCGCCGTGTCGACCCGCCCGTTCGCCGGGGTCGACGCCCGGCTGTCCCGGTACTCGTACCTGGTCAGCCTGCTGCCCAAGAAGATCGTGCGGGACCTCGGCCTCGACTTCCGCATCCGCGGGCGCACCATCTCGTCGTACACCCCCACCGAACGCGACGGCCGCGCCACCGGCCTCCTCGTCGGCGGCGGCGAGCGCCGCACCCGCGACGCCTTCGCCCGGCTGACCGGCGGCGACCGCGAGTACGCGGCCTGGCAGCGGCTCTACGGCATGACCGGCCGCCTCGCACAGCGGGTCTTCCCCACGCTCACCGAGCCGCTGCCCACCCGGGAGGAGCTGCGTCGGCGCGTGGACGACGAGGACGCCTGGCGGATGCTCTTCGAGGAGCCGATCGGCGTCGCGATCGAGGAGAACTTCACCGACGACCTGGTCCGGGGCGTCGTCCTCACCGACGCCCTCATCGGCACCTTCGCCGACGCCCACGACCCCACGCTCGCCCAGAACCGCTGCTTCCTCTACCACGTCATCGGCGGCGGCACCGGCGCCTGGGACGTCCCGGTCGGCGGCATGGGCGCCCTCACCGACGCCCTGGCCACCACAGCGCGCGAGGCCGGCGCCGTACTCGCCACCGGGCACGAGGCCGTCCGTATCGACACGGACGGACGGGCCGCCGAGATCACCTACCGCACGGCCGACGGCGAAGGCGTCGTGGCCGCCCGGCACGTCCTCGTCGGCGCCTCGCCCCAGCAACTGGCCGCACTCACCGGCGACGAGTCGCCCGCCCCTGCCGAGGGCGCCCAGCTCAAGGTCAACATGCTGCTCAAGCGGCTGCCCCGACTCCGCGACACCTCGGTCGACCCGCGCGAGGCCTTCGCGGGCACCTTCCACATCGCCGAGGGCTACGACCAACTGGCCGCCGCGCACGCCCAGGCCGCGGCGGGTTCCCTGCCCGCCGCACCGCCCTCCGAGATCTACTGCCACTCCCTCACCGACCCGAGCATCCTCGGCAGGGACCTCGTAGAGGACGGCTACCAGACCCTCACCCTCTTCGGCCTGCACACCCCGGCCCGCCTGTTCGAACGGGACAACGACGCCGTTCGCGACGAACTCCTGAAGGCCACCCTCGCCCAGCTCGACGCCCACCTCGCCGAGCCGCTCGCGGACTGCCTGGCCACCGACGCGGACGGACGGCCCTGCATCGAGGCGAAGACCCCGCTCGACCTGGAGCGCGACCTGCGGCTGCCCGGCGGCAACATCTTCCACCGCGAGCTGACCTGGCCGTACGCCCAGGACGGCGCCGGCCGCTGGGGCGTCGAGACCCGGCACGCGAACGTCCTGCTGTGCGGGGCGGGCGCGGTACGCGGCGGGGGAGTGAGCGGGGTACCGGGGCACAACGCGGCCATGGCCGTGCTGGAGGGCGACGAGGACTGACCGCCCTGGTGCCCTGCCGGGGAAGTGGTGCTTTTCTTGGAGTGGACGAGAGGAGCGATCGCCATGGACAGCGTGCATCTGGTGCCAGGGCACCCGGAATCCGTCTCGGTGGAGATCAGCGGGTGCAGCAAGGAGGACGCCCGGATCGTGTTCGACACGCTGTGTGCGTGCTTCGAATCCGACCGGTGCGCCGACGACGTGCCCCGGGACCACCACGACACCCGCCCCACGGTCTGGCTCGGCACCTTCGACGTCGCCGACGCCCACGAGGAAGGCGCCGGTGGCCCGCCCCGTCTCGCGGCATCCGTGGACGCGGATGTCCAGGGCGGCTACTGGGCCGTCGAACGGTTCCGTACGACCCTGGACTCCCTGTTCACCGTGCACGACCTCGCCACCACCTCCGGCGACCAGGAGCGGGAACTGCACGTACGACTTGGGAACCGCTAAGCGGGGGTCGTGTCCTCGGTCCGGGACTGCTACGACGCGCTCGCTGCCGACTACCACCTGATGTTCCGGCTGGGTGCGGGGCCGCAGTGGGTGCTGGACTCCTCCTGCGGCATCGGCACCCAGGCCATCGGGCTGGCGGGGGCCGGACACGATGTGGTCGGCAGCGACCTGAGCCCGGCCGCGGTCGCCCGGTGACGGCGGCGGACATGCGGGCGCTGCTGTTCCGGACCGCCGCCTTCGACGTCGTGGTCTGTGCCGACAACTCGCTGCCGCATCTGCTCACCTCGGACGACGTACGCGCCGCTCTGGTCGGCATGCGCCGGGTCCTGCGCGAGGACGGACTCCTCGTCCTGAGCGTCCGGGACTACGACACGATCCGCGCCGCCCGCCCCGCGTCGGCGCCGCCCCAGGTGTCGACGACCACCGAAGGCCGGGTGATCACCTTCCAGTTGTGGCACTGGCACTAGGACGGCGAGCGCTACGACCTGGAGCACTTCCAGCTCGTGCCGGACGGCGACGGCTGGGCGGTACGGGTCCGGCGGAGCGCCTACTGGGCCCTGACGCGGGGCCAGTTGACCGATGCCGTGCTCGACGCGGGCTTCTCGGACGTCGGTTGGCACGAGCCGGAGAGCAGCGGCTTCTTCCAGCCCGTGCTCACGGCTCAGCGGGCCCGGCGCTGAGAAAATCTGACGGAGCATCAGAAAAGGCCTTCCGTCGTCCGGAGGACTGCGGCATTCTGCGCCCATGCAGACGGAGTTGAGCAAGAAACTGGGAGTCGAGCACGCCATCTTCGGCTTCACGCCGTTCCCCGCCGTCGCCGCGGCCATCAGCCGGGCCGGCGGTTTCGGAGTGCTCGGCGCGGTCCGCTACACCGCCCCCGACGACCTAAAGCGCGACCTCGACTGGCTGGAGGCGCACGTCGGGGGGATGCCGTACGGCCTGGACGTCGTCATGCCGGCGAAGAAGGTGGAAGGGGTCACCGAGGCCGAGGTCGAGGCGATGATCCCGGAAGGGCACCGGCAGTTCGTCACCGAGACCCTCGCGAAGTACGGCGTGCCCGAACTCGCCGAGGGCGAGGCGTCCGGCTGGCGCATCACCGGGTGGATGGAACAGGTCGCCCGCACCCAGCTCGACGTCGCCTTCGACTATCCGATCAAGCTGCTCGCCAACGCCCTCGGCTCCCCGCCCGCCGACGTCGTCGCCCGCGCCCATGACCAGGGCGTACTCGTCGCCGCGCTCGCGGGCAGCGCCCGGCACGCGCGCAAGCACGCGGACGGCGGCATCGACATCGTCGTGGCGCAGGGCTACGAGGCGGGCGGACACACCGGCGAGATCGCCTCCATGGTGCTCACCCCCGAGGTCGTCGAGGCCGTCGACCCCCTGCCGGTGCTGGCGGCGGGCGGCATCGGCAGCGGACAGCAGGTGGCCGCGGCGCTGAGCCTCGGCGCCCAGGGTGTGTGGCTGGGCTCCATATGGCTGACCACCACAGAAGCCGAGCTCACCTCGCCCAAGCTGGTCGAGAAGCTGCTCGCCGCGGGCTCCGGCGACACCGTCCGGTCCCGCGCCCTGACCGGGAAGCCGGCCCGTCAACTGCGCACCGAGTGGACCGACGCCTGGGACGACGCGAGCGGCCCCGGCACCCTTCCGATGCCGCTGCAGGGGCTGCTGGTCGCCGAGGCGGTCTCACGTATCCAGAAGTACGAGGTCGAACCCCTGCTCGGCACCCCGGTCGGCCAGATCGTCGGCCGGATGAACAGCGAACGCAGTGTCCAGGCCGTCTTCGACGACCTCACCCGCGGCTTCGAGCACGCCGTCGACCGCGTCAACCGCATCGCCGGAAGGAGCGGGCAGTGAGCACACAGGGGGAGAACCCACAGGGCGGGGCCACACAGCGTGGCGCCACACAGGGCGGGGCCACACAGGGCGGGAGCACACCCCCCGCCGGTTTCTGGGCCCAGGCCGCACAGGACCCCGACCGCGAGGTCCTCGTCGCGCCCGACGGCGAGGTGTGGACGGCCGGGCGTCTGCACGCCGCCACCAACCAACTCGTGCACGGACTCCGCGCGGCCGGACTGGAGCGCGGCGACGCCTTCGCGGTCGTCCTGCCCAACGGCGTCGAGTTCTTCACGGCCCATCTGGCCGCCACCCAGGCCGGGTTCTACCTCGTCCCCGTCAACCACCACTTCGTCGCCTCCGAGATCGCCTGGATCGTGGCCGACTCCGGCGCCAAGGTGCTCATCGCGCACGAGCGGTTCGCCGAACCCGCCCGCCAGGCCGCCGACGAGGCCGGGCTCCCCGCCACCCACCGGTACGCGGTCGGCACCGTCGAGGGCTTCCGGCCGTACGCCGAACTCCTCGACGGGCAACCGGAGTCGGCGCCCACCGACCGCACGCTCGGCTGGGTCATGAACTACACCTCCGGCACCACCGGACGCCCCCGCGGCATCCGCCGCCCGCTGCCGGGCAAGCCCCCCGAGTCTGCCTACCTCGGCGGTTTCCTCGGCATCTTCGGCATCAAGCCGTTCGACGACAACGTGCATCTGGTCTGCTCGCCGCTCTACCACACGGCTGTCCTCCAATTCGCCGGCGCGAGCCTGCACATCGGGCACCGCCTGGTCCTGATGGACAAGTGGACCCCGGAGGAGATGCTCCGCCTCATCGACCGCGAGAAGTGCACGCACACCCATATGGTCCCGACCCAGTTCCACCGCCTCCTCGCCCTCCCCGAGGACGTACGGGCGCGCTACGACGTCTCGTCCATGCGGCACGCCATCCACGGCGCCGCCCCGTGCCCCGACCATGTCAAGCGGGCGATGATCGACTGGTGGGGCCACTGTGTGGAGGAGTACTACGCGGCCAGCGAGGGCGGTGGTGCCTTCGCGACCGCCGAGGACTGGCTGAAGAAGCCCGGCACGGTCGGCAAGGCCTGGCCCATCAGCGAACTCGCGATCTTCGACGACGACGGCAACCGGCTCCCGCCCGGTGAACTCGGCACGGTCTACATGAAGATGAGCACCGGCGGCTTCGCCTACCACAAGGACGAGGCCAAGACGAAGAAGAACCGCATCGGCGACTTCTTCACCGTCGGCGACCTCGGCTACCTCGACGAGGACGGCTACCTCTTCCTCCGCGACCGCAAGATCGACATGATCATCTCGGGCGGGGTCAACATCTACCCGGCCGAGATCGAGTCCGCGCTCCTCGCGCACCCGGCGGTCGCAGACGCCGCGGCCTTCGGCATTCCGCACGACGACTGGGGCGAGGAGGTCAAGGCCGTCGTCGAACCGTCCCCCGGGCACGAACCCGGGCCGGACCTCGCCGCCGCCCTCCTCGACCACTGCGCCGAGCAACTCGCCGGCTACAAGCGGCCCAAGAGCATCGACTTCATCACCGAGATGCCCCGCGACCCCAACGGCAAGCTGTACAAGCGCCGGCTGCGGGACCCGTACTGGGAGGGGCGTGTCCGGCCTATGTGAGGGCGGCCTGTGTGGGCCCGGCACATGTGGGCCGGGTCCACCTCGACCACTCGGCTTGACCCGCCCGGGCGCCGGCCCGAGGATCATGTGTCATGACGCCCGGACACGGCAGCACGGTTGACGGGGTACTGCGACGCAGCGCCCGACGCACTCCCGCACGCGTGGCGGTGAATTACGGCGAGCGCTCCTGGACGTACCAGGAACTCGACGACGCCGTCTCCCGCGCGGCGAGCGTGCTCCTCGACCAGGACCTCGCCCCGGGCGACCGGGTCGGTTCCTACGGCCACAACTCGGACGCCTACCTGATCGGCTTCCTCGCCTGCGCCCGCGCGGGCCTGGTGCACGTGCCGGTCAACCAGAACCTCACCGGCGACGACCTCGCGTACATCGTCGGCCAGTCCGGCAGCGCGCTCGTGCTCACCGACCCCGACCTCGCGCCCCGGCTTCCCGAGGGTGTACGGACGTTGCCGCTGCGGGACGCGGCCGGCTCGCTGCTGGAGCGGCTGGCGTCCGCGCCGCCCTACGACGGTCCCGAGCCGCGCACCGAGGACCTGGTGCAGTTGCTCTACACCTCGGGCACGACCGCCCTGCCCAAGGGCGCGATGATGACCCACCGGGCCCTGGTGCACGAGTACTTGAGCGCGATCACCGCCCTGGATCTGAGCGCCGGGGACCGCCCGGTGCACTCGCTGCCGCTGTACCACTCGGCGCAGACGCATGTGTTCCTGCTGCCGTACCTGGCGGTGGGCGCCACCAACATCATCCTCGACGCGCCCGACGGTGACCGGCTCTTCGACCTGATCGAGGCCGGACGCGTGGACAGCCTGTTCGCCCCGCCCACGGTGTGGATCGGTCTGGCGAACCGGCCCGACTTCGCCACCCGCGACCTCAGCGGCCTGCGCAAGGCGTACTACGGGGCGTCGATCATGCCGGTGCCGGTCCTGGAGCGGCTGCGCGAGCGGCTCCCCAAGCTGGCCTTCTACAACTGCTTCGGGCAGAGCGAGATCGGACCCCTGGCCACCGTCCTGGGCCCCGACGAGCACAAGGGGCGGATGGACTCCTGTGGCCGACCCGTCCTGTTCGTGGACGCGCGTGTGGTCGACGAGGACGGCAAGGACGTGCCCGACGGTACACAGGGTGAAGTCGTCTACCGTTCACCGCAGTTGTGCGAGGGCTACTGGGACAAGCCCGAGGAGACCGCCGCCGCCTTCCGCGACGGCTGGTTCCACTCCGGCGACCTCGCGGTGCGGGACGCCCAAGGCTTCTACACCGTCGTCGACCGGGTGAAGGACGTCATCAACTCCGGTGGCGTACTGGTCGCTTCACGCCAGGTCGAGGACGCGCTCTACACCCACGAGGGAGTCGCCGAGGTCGCCGTCATCGGCCTCCCCGACGACCGCTGGATCGAGGCCGTCACCGCGGTCGTCGTCCCGCGCGGCCAGGTCACCGAGACCCAACTCATCGACCACGCACGGGAGAAGCTCGCCCACTTCAAGGCACCGAAGCGCGTCGTGTTCGTGGAGGAACTGCCGCGCAACGCCAGCGGGAAGATCCTGAAGCGGGAGTTGCGGGAGCGGTTCGGCGGCTGAGCGTCGTCACCCACGAGTCGGGGCGGGGGCCGGGGCTGGAGCCACAGTCTTATGGGCCTCCGCTCCCGCGATGGTGTCCCGCAACGCCGCGCGGGCCGCGTCCAGTTCGACAGCCCTCCGGTCCAGGGCGCCCAACTGGTCGCGCAGCGCGTCGAGTACGCCCGGACAGGGTCGCACGGCGGCCTCGTCCGTGGTGCAGGGCAGTACCTGCCGGATGACCCGGGTGGGCAGTCCGGCCGCGAGGAGCGCGCGGATGCGGAGTACGGCGGCGGTGTCCGAATCGGCGTACTCCCGGTAGCCGTTGGGGAGTCGCTCGGGCCGCAGCAGTCCCGCCTGTTCGTAATAGCGCAGCAATCGCTCGCTGGTTCCCGTCCGCTCGGCCAGCTCCCCGATCAGCACGGGCACGCGCTCCTCTCCCACTTGACCTTCCAACGATGTCAGGGCTCAACACTGGCCTCCGCCGCCCGCATTCCGCCGGGCGTCCGGACACTCAGGGAGGCGCACGTGATTCTCGACGCCCACAGCCATGTCCACGGTCCGTTGGACGCCCACCTGTTGGCGCTCGACGAGGCGGGTGTCGACCGCACGGTCCTGTTCCCCACCCGCGCGCACCCGGAACGGGCCACCGATCTCGACTCGCTCCAGTACGAAATGGGTGTGCTGGAAAGGGCGTTGGGCGGCGCTTCCGGTGACGACGGATTCGCCCTGGCGATGGGGGAGTTGGACGAGGCCCTCGCCGCCCACCCCGACCGCTTCCTCGGCTTCGGCTCCGTCCCTCTCGGCCACTCCGACGCCGAGACCGCGGCGCGGGTGGAGCGGGAGGTGATCGGTCGCGGACTGTACGGCATCGGTGAACTCACCCCGCCCCCGAACCAGGCAGCCCTCGTGGAACCCGCGCTCCGGGCGGCCGACGACCACGCCGGACTTCCGGTAGTCGTCCATGGCTCCGCGCCCACGACCGCGGCGGACCTGCGCACGCTCGCCGAACTGGCGGCCCATTACCCGAAGGTACCGCTCGTGATCAGCCAACTGGGCGGAGCCCACTGGATGGTGGCGATCGAACTGGCCCGCGCCGTTCCCAACCTCCACCTCGAACTCTCCACGGCCACCATCGTCTTCGCCATCCGCCTGGCCATCCATGAACTCCCCACCCGCACCCTTTTCGGCTCGGACGCGCCCTACGGAGACCCGGTCGTGGCACGTACGACGGTGGAACGCGTCACGCGTCCGGGGGAGGTCCGTGACCGGGTACTGGGCGGGAATCTGGCGGAGCTGCTGGGTCTGGGGTGACGCGGGACGGTAGGCCGGTGATGCTCGAAGGCGCAGGAGTCTGCCTCCAGATCTTCGGATCTTCGACTCGGCCCGATCAACCGCCTTGCGATCGGCAACGGATGACGGTGAGGATCAGCCGCATGCCGACCTTCACCGCCACCGACGGCACCGAACTCGCCTACCACGTACAGGGCGTGGGCGAGCCGTTGCTCGTGCTGCCCGGAGGGCCCATGCGGGCCTCTGCCTATCTCGGTGATCTGGGCGGGCTGGCCGCGCATCGCCGGTTGATCCTGCTCGATCTGCGAGGCACAGGCGACTCCGCGGCGCCGGCCGACCCGGCGTCGTACCGCTGCGACCGGCTGGTCGACGACGTGGAAGTATGGCGCGCCCACATGGGGTTGGACCATATGGATCTGCTCGCGCACTCGGCGGGTGGCAGTCTCGCGATGCTGTACGCGGCCCGGTACCCCGAACATGTGGCACGGCTGGCGCTCATCACCGCCACCCCATGGGCGTTGGACATGCCGGCCACGGCCGAGGACCGGCTCGCCGCCGCGCGGCTGCGCGAGGACGAGCCGTGGTTCGAGGCCGCGTACCCGGCGTTCGAGGCGTGGCTCGCGGGCACCGGGGACTTCGACCCGGTCTTCGAGCCCTTCTTCTACGGCCGGTGGGACGCCCCCGCCGAGGAACACGCCGCACTCGGCGACGAGCAGAGCGCCGACGAGGCCGCCGACTTGTACTTCGCCGAGGGCGCCTTCGACCCGCCCGCCACCCGGGCCGCCCTCGCCGGCCTGCCTGCACCCGTCCTGCTGCTCGCGGGTGAACTCGACGGCGGCCCCCGGCCCGACCTCGTCCGCCGTGCCGCAGCCGTTTTCCGGAACGCGGAGGCGGCGGTCCAGCCGGGGGCCGGTCACTATCCGTGGCTGGATGACCCGGAGTGGTTCGTGCGCCGCGTCACCGCGTTCCTCGACGTCACTTCGCCTGGCTCCCGAACGCCGTCATGAAGCGGTCACGGAACTTGTCCATGCCCAGCACCGGCGCGTTGTCGGCGGGCTTGATCCCGTCCGTCCAGCCCCAGTTGGAGATACGGTCCAGCACCTTCGGGTCGTGGGCGACGATGGTGATCGGCACGTCCCTGTCACTGGTGCCGCCGGTGACCGTCGGGACCGGCTGGTGGTCGCCGAGGAAGACGAGGACGGTGTTCTTGTTGCCGTAGCGCTGCATCCACTGGGTCAGGCTGTCCACGGAGTACTGGATGGCCTTGCGGTACTCGGTGCGCACGCGCTTCGCGCTCTTCCAGACCTCCGTCGGGTTGGTGCCCTCCTTCTTGATCTCGTTGAAGATCGTGCCGTCCCCGAGGTCGTTCCAGGGGATGGTGTGGGCGATGGGGGACCAGGGGTTGTGGCTGGAGGCGAGGATGATCTCTGCCATGATCGGGTCGCGGTTCTTCTTGCCGTACTCCAGCCGTTCGAAGGACTGCAGGCTGAACTGGTCCGGCACCGGCGTCCAACTGAAGTACGGACCGTTGTAGCCGAGGTGTGTGGAGTCGTAGATGTTGTCGAGGCCGAAGTACTTGCCCTCGGGCCAGGACTTGCGCACGCCGGGGACGATGCCGACCGTGCGCCAGGCGCCGGTCTTCTGGAAGTAGCTGGTCAGAGTCGCGCGGGTGCTGGTGGTCACGGTGCGGTAGCGCTGCTGGTTCTTGATCCACAGGCCGGACAGGAACGTCGAGTGGGCGAGCCAGCTTCCGGCGCCCGTCACGGGCGACCTGAGCCAGGCGCTGCGCGAGGCGAAGCCGGCCGCCTTGAGCCTGGCGTCGCCCGCGGCGAGCGTCTTGTCCATCTCCGGTGCCATCGTCGGATCGTCGAGCGCGACCCGGCCGTAGCTCTCGATGAAGGTGAACAGCACGTCCTTGCCGCGCAGTCCGGTCAGCAGTTGGTTGGACGGCGTCTTGGCGAAGGCGTCGACGGTGAGCTGCTTCTTGAAGACATCGGCGTCCCCCAGACCCTCGCGGACGTACTTCACACGATTGCTGAGGAACTGGCTGTAGCCCTTGGTGGCGAGCGTGACTCCGCCGACCTGCACACTCAGGGTGAAGCACATGATCCACACAACACCGAGCACCAGTGTGGTGCGTACGGCCATGGGGCGGTGCCTCGCCATCATGTCCGCCAGCCGCACCATCGCGAGCGCGCTCGCCACGAGTACGACGATCAGCAGGACGATCACCCCGATGATCGCGAGCACCTCGCCCGAGTGCCCGAACGAGTCCTTCATCCAGTCCGCCGCGTCGCTCAGCAGGACCCAGTCGAAAACCAGGTCGAAGGGGCGGGCCAGGGTCTGGTAGAAGCCCATGTCCATGCACTTCAGCACGGTGGTCAGCCCGACGAACGCGCCCAGCACGACAGCGGCGATCCGCCGCGCCCGCGACGGCAGCGCGAGCAGCACGACCGCGAGGATGATCAGCTCCACCGGAAGCCGGATGAACGACTGGAACGTCATCCGATCAAGCCGATCGGGCACGACGAGCGCGACGAGCAGCAGCACGCCGGCCAGGACACTCGTACCTACGCCTACGGCGCGTGCGGTCCGGGGATAGCGCCTACGCCAGCCGAACCAACCGGTTCGGGTTGGGAGTTGGGCGGCGGGTTCGGCGGATTCCTGGGGCGTGGCCGATTGAGTGGGCTCGTCGGGCTGGGGGGATTCCGTGGGTTCGGTGGATGCTGCGGGTGCTGCGGATTTCGCGGGCGTGGCTGATTCGGCGGGGTTGTCGGGCTGGTCGGGCCGTGCGCGCTCGGCAGAGTGCGCGGGCGCGGCCGATTCAGTGAGCTCGTCGGGGTGACCGGACTCTGCGGGTGGGCCGAATGCTGCGGATTTCGCGGGCGCGGCCGCTTCGGTGGGGGCGTCGGGCTGGGTCGACTGTGCGGGGTTGTCGGACCGAGAGGATTGCGAGGGTTCGCTCGACGTTGCGGGCTTGGTAGGCGTGGTTGGTGCAGCGGGGTCGCCGGGTTGAGTCGGCACGGCGAGGTCGTCGGGCTGAGTGGATTCTGTGGGCTTGTCGGACGCGGCGGGTGCTGCGGGCTCGGTAGGCGTGGTTGGTTCAGCGAGGTCGCCGGGTTGAGTTGGCACCGCAGGGCCGTCGGGCTGGGTGGATTCTGTGGGCTTGTCGGACGCGGCAGGTGCTGCGGGCTCTGCGGGCTCGGCTGATTCAGCGAGGTCGTCGGGCTGAGTTGGCACCGCAGGGTCATCGGGCTGAGTGGACTCTGCAGGTTCGCCACACGCTGCGGCTGCTGTGGGCTCCGCAGGCGCCGCTGGTCCAACGGAGTCGCCAGGCTGAGCCGACTCCGTTGGCTCGTCAGACGCTGCGGTTGCTGCGGACTCGGCGGCCGTCGCCGATACCCCCGAGTCGATCGCCTCGACAGAAGCAGCCGTCTCGCCCGACCCAGCTACTTCTTCCGAGCCGGCCGCCCCTTCCGACTCAACCGCCCCGTCCGAAGCTGTCGCCTCACTCAAGCCGCTCGCATCGCCCGAATCCGTGGACTCGGTCGCGCCCGCCAACTCGTGTCGCTCAGGTGGCTCCTGTGGTTCGGGTGGTGCGGCGGCCTCCGTCGTCGCTGTCGGGTCGGTCTCCCCGGTGGCCTTCTGGTCCGGCGATGGGTGAGAGCGAGTGAAGAGCGGCACCCGAACGTCCTTCCGTGCTGAGCCCGGTGATGGCATGGCGGACCCGGCCCGGGCCACCGGATCCGTCACCACCAGTACGGGCGCACGCTACCGCCAGTTCAACCGGGGGTCGGCACCGGCTCACGCGTCCGCCGCGACGGCCACCTCCCGCGCCCACCGGTAGTCCGCCTTGCCGCTCGGCGACCGCTGGATGGACTCCGAAATCACCAGTTGGCGCGGGATCTTGTAACCGGCCAGGTGGGTGCGGCAGTGTGTCTGGATGTCGTCCAGCGACGGTCGTACCGCGCCCGCGCGCAGTTGTACGACGGCGGCCACATGGTTGCCCCACTTCGCGTCCGGCACCCCGGCCACCAGCGCGTCGTAGACATCCGGATGCGACTTGAGCGCCTGCTCGACCTCCTCCGGATACACCTTCTCGCCACCGGTGTTGATGCACTGAGAGCCACGCCCGAGGACCGTGACGACGCCCTCCTCGTCCACGGTCGCCATGTCGCCGAGCAGCACCCACCGCCTGCCGTCCTTCTCGAAGAAGGTCTCGGCGGTTTTCCGCGGGTCGTTGTAGTAGCCGAGCGGCACGTGGCCGCACTGGGCGACCCGGCCGATCTCGCCGACGGCGACCGGCTCGTTGGTGGCCGGATCAACCACCTGGGTACGGGAGTTGACCCGGATACGGAAGGACTGCCCGGCCCCCGAGTCGGCTGTCGCCGTGCCGTTGAAGCCGGACTCGGACGAACCGTAGTTGTTCAGCAGCATCGTGTTCGGGAGCAGCTCCTGGAACTGCCGGCGCACCGTCTCCGACATGATCGCGCCGGAGGACGAGACACTGAACATCGACGAGCAATCCGTGCCCTTCATCGGCCCGTTGAGGGCGTCGATCAGCGGACGCAGCATCGCGTCGCCGACCAGGGACATGCTGGTGACCTTCTCCTTCTCGACGGTCCGCAGCACCTCCTCGGGCACGAACTTCCGGTGGATCACGATGCGTTGGCCGAAGTTGAAGCCGATGAACGCGGTCAGGGTGGAGGTGCCGTGCATCAGTGGGGGCGTGGGGAAGAACGTGATGCCCGCCCCGCCGGCCGCGACCCGCTCGGCCAACTCCTCGGGTTTCTTGACGGGTTCACCGGTCGGCGCGCCGCCGCCGAGCCCCGAGAAGAACAGGTCCTCCTGGCGCCACATCACACCCTTGGGCATCCCGGTCGTGCCGCCGGTGTAGATGATGAACTGGTCGTCGCCAGAACGGGCCGGGAACCCGCGCTCGGGCGACCCGGCCGCCTCCGCGTCCGTGAAGGACACGGCCGGTACCTCCGGCGCGGCTGGTGCCGGTGCCCCCACCCGCACCAGGTGCCGAAGCTTCTCCGTCCGCGGCAGCGCGGCCGCCACCCGCTCGGTGAACTCCGTGTCGAAGACCAGCGCCACGAGATCGGCGTCCCGGTAGAGGTACACCAACTCCTCTTCCACGTACCGGTAGTTGACGTTGACCGGTACGACCCGCGCCTTGAGACAGCCCAGCACCGTCTGCAAGTACTCAATGCCGTTGTAGAGATGGAGCCCCAGGTGCTCACCCGGACGTATCCCGCTGTCGATCAGGTGATGGGCGACACGGTTTGCGGCCGCGTCCAACTCCGCGTAGGCCAGGCGGCGTTCCGCGCCCGTGCCCGGGTGGTCGATGTACACGAGCGCCTCGCGGTCGGGGACCACGTCGACGACCGACTCGAACAGGTCGGCAATGTTGTACTCCACCACTCCTCCTGACGTCGGTTCGCCGGTCATCAGAGCAAAGGGCGCGACAACTGTGAAGGGTCCGCGCAGAAGAAATCTGACTGAGTGTCAGAAACCTCTTGTACTGGCAGGGCACCTCCTGCAACCTGTTCTCGTTCCGGAGGCGGTACGGCGACGGGAGGACGGCGATGGGCGGTACGGAACACCTGACCGTGCGGCGCGAAGGCGCCACACTGGTGCTCACGCTCAACAGGCCCGAGGCGAAGAACGCGCTCTCACTGCCGATGCTGGTCGGCCTGTACGACGGCTGGATCGAGGCCGATGCGGACGACGCGATCCGCTCGATCGTGCTGACCGGCGCGGGCGGCGCGTTCTGCGCGGGCATGGACCTCAAGGCCCTCGCGGGCAAGGGCATGGAGGGCCAGCAGTACCGCGACCGGCTCAAGGCCGACCCCGACCTGCACTGGAAGGCGATGCTGCGCCATCACCGCCCCCGCAAACCGGTGATTGCCGCCGTCGAGGGCTACTGCGTAGCCGGCGGCACCGAGATCCTCCAGGGCACCGACATCCGCGTCGCGGGGGAGTCCGCGACCTTCGGCCTGTTCGAGGTCAAGCGCGGCCTCTTCCCGATCGGCGGCTCAACTGTCCGCCTCCAGCGGCAGATTCCGCGCACCCATGCCCTGGAGATGCTGCTCACCGGCCGCCCGTACGGCGCACGGGAAGCGGCGGACATCGGCCTGGTCGGACATGTCGTGCCCGACGGCACGGCCCTAGACAAGGCCCTGGAGATCGCCGAACTCGTCAACGCCTGCGGGCCGTTGGCCGTCGAGGCGGTCAAGGCGTCGGTGTACGAGACCGCCGAGCTGACCGAGACCGACGGTCTCGCCTCCGAACTCAAGCGCGGCTGGCCGATCTTCGACACCGCCGACGCGAAGGAGGGGGCCCGTGCCTTCGCCGAGAAGCGACCGCCCGTCTACAAGCGAGCCTGACCCTCGCAAGGAGGCAGCCCCTCATGCCCGAAGTCCTCAAAGCTCCCCTGACCCTCGCATTCCCCTTCACCCGCTCCCTCGGCCCCGTCCAGAGCGCCTTCCTCACCGGGCTGCGTGAACGGGTCGTCCTCGGGGTGCGGACCGGCGACGGCCGCGTCCTCGTGCCGCCCGTCGAGTACGACCCCGTCACCGCCGAGGAGATCCGCGATCTCGTCGAGGTCGCCACCGTCGGCACGGTCACCACCTGGGCCTGGAACCACGAACCCCGCCGCGGCCAGCCCCTCGACACCCCCTTCGCCTGGGTCCTGGTCCGCCTCGACGGCGCCGACACCGCCCTCCTGCACGCCCTCGACGCCCCCGGCCCCGACGCCGTCCGCACCGGCATGCGCGTCCGCGTCCGCTGGGCCGGGGAACGCGCCGGAGCCATCACGGACATCGCCTGCTTCGAACCGTACGAGGGTGATGAGACGCGCCAACTCGCCGACCACACCGGTGGGTTCGAGAACATGGTCACCGGCATCGTCGCCCCCGCGCGCCTCGACTACGTCTACTCGCCCGGCCGTGCCCAGACCGACTACATCCACGCGCTGTCCGAACAGCGCACCGTCGGCGAACGCTGCCCCTCCTGCCGCAAGGTGTACGTCCCCCCGAGGGGTGCGTGTCCCACATGTGGTGTCGCCACAGCGGAACATGTCGAAGTGGGTCCGCGCGGCACCGTCACCACGTTCTGCATCGTCAACATCAAGGCGAAGAACCTCGACATCGAGGTGCCGTACGTCTACGCGCACATCGCCCTCGACGGAGCCGACCTCGCACTGCACGGACGCATCGGCGGCATCCCGTACGACCAGGTGCGCATGGGGCTGCGCGTCGAGGCAGTGTGGACCGAGGGCGGCCGCTATCCCGACCACTACCGGCCGACCGGTGAGCCCGACGCGGACTACGACGCCTACAAGGAGCTGCTGTGATGCGTGAGATCGCCGTCGTCGCCTTCGCGCAGACCGACCACCGGCGCACCACCGAGGAGCTCTCCGAGGTGGAGATGCTGATGCCGGTGTTGCACGGCGTCCTCGAACAGACCGGCCTCAAGACCGCCGACATCGACTTCACCTGCTCCGGCTCCAGCGACTACCTCGCCGGCCGCGCCTTCTCCTTCACCCTCGCCCTCGACGGCGTCGGCGCCTGGCCGCCGATCTCCGAGTCGCACGTCGAGATGGACGGCGCCTGGGCGCTCTACGAGGCATGGACCAAACTCCTCACCGGCGACGCCGACACCGCGCTCGTCTACTCGTACGGCAAGTCGTCCCCCGGCTCCGTACGCGACGTCCTCACCCGACAGCTCGACCCCTACTACGTCGCCCCCCTGTGGCCGGACTCCGTGGCGCTGGCCGCCCTCCAGGCGCAGGCGCTCATCGACGCGGGCGACACCGACGAACCCGCGCTCGCCGCCGTGGCGGCCCGCAGCCGCACCGACGCGAGCGCCAACTCCCATGCACAGGTACGTGGTTCGGTCCCGCAGGGCGACTACGCCGTACGCCCGCTGCGCACCGGCGACTGCCCGCCGATCGGCGACGGGGCCGCCGCCGTGATCCTCGCGGCCGGGGACCGGGCCCGCGAACTGTGCGAACGGCCCGCCTGGATCAGGGGGATCGACCACCGCATCGAGGCGCACAGCCTCGGCGTACGCGAGTTGACCGACTCACCGTCCGCGCGGCTGGCCGCCGAGAAGGCGGGTGCCTTCGAACGGCCCGTCGACACCGCCGAGTTGCACGCACCGTTCACCGCGCAGGAGGTCGTCCTGCGCAAGGCGCTGCGCCTCGGGGAAGACGTACGCGTCAACCCGTCCGGCGGCGCCCTCGCCGCGAACCCGGTCATGGCCGCCGGCCTGATCCGCATCGGCGAGGCCGCCGCCCGCATCCACCGGGGTGAGTCCGACCGAGCCCTCGCCCACGCCACCTCCGGCCCCTGTCTGCAACAGAACCTGGTCGCCGTACTCGAAGGGGATCCGCGATGAGCAAGGAGCCCGTGGCCGTCGTAGGCATCGGCCAGACCAAGCACGTCGCCGCGCGCCGGGACGTGTCCATCGCGGGGCTCGTCCGCGAGGCGGCCCGACGGGCCCTGGACGACGCCGAGTTGACGTGGGCCGACATCGACGCCGTCGTCATCGGCAAGGCGCCCGACTTCTTCGAAGGCGTCATGATGCCCGAGCTGTACCTCGCCGACGCGCTGGGCGCCGTGGGCAAACCCATGCTCCGGGTGCACACCGCCGGCTCGGTGGGCGGCTCGACGGCCCTGGTCGCCGCCAATCTCGTCGCGGCCCGCGCGCACGGCACGGTCCTCACCCTCGCCTTCGAGAAGCAGTCCGAGTCGAACGCCATGTGGGGACTGTCCCTGCCGATCCCCTTCCAGCAGCCGCTCCTCGCCGGCGCGGGCGGCTTCTTCGCCCCCCATGTGCGCGCGTACATGCGGCGCACTGGGGCGCCCGACACGGTCGGCTCCCTGGTGGCGTACAAGGACCGGCGCAACGCGCTGAAGAACCCGTACGCGCATCTCCACGAGCACGACATCACCCTGGAGAAGGTCCAGGCCTCACCGATGCTGTGGGACCCGATCCGCTACTCCGAGACCTGCCCCTCCTCGGACGGCGCCTGCGCGATGGTCCTCACCGACCGGGCGGGAGCGGCCCGCGCCCCACGTCCGGCGGCCTGGATGCATGGCGGCGCCATGCGTAGCGAACCCACACTGTTCGCAGGAAAGGACTGTGTGTCGCCGCAGGCAGGCAAGGACTGCGCGGCCGATGTGTACCGGCAGGCGGGAATCGCCGATCCGCGCCGGGACATCGACGCCGTGGAGATGTACGTGCCGTTCTCGTGGTACGAGCCCATGTGGCTGGAGAACCTCGGGTTCGCCGACGAGGGGGAGGGCTGGAAGCTCACGGAATCGGGGGTGACCGAGCTGGACGGCGACCTTCCCGTGAACATGTCAGGGGGAGTGCTCTCGACCAATCCGATCGGCGCCTCGGGCATGATCCGCTTCGCGGAGGCCGCCCTCCAGGTCCGCGGCCAGGCCGGAGAACACCAGGTGGAAGGGGCCCGGCGGGTTCTTGGACACGCCTATGGCGGCGGATCCCAGTTCTTCTCGATGTGGCTCGTGGGCAGCGAACCGCCCGACTCCTGAAAGGTCCCCCTCACATGGCCTGTTGGCATCAGAAACCGATCGCTAGGCTGGCCGCGGACGACGAATCGGGAGGAGCACGGACGTGGCCGAGAGCACCATCCAGCAGCACCCGCTCGCGGGCTGGGACAAGCCGGAGCTGGACCTCAGTGACGCCGATTGGCACTCAGGCAGCCGTGGACTGGGAGATGTCCAGATCGCTTTTGTCGAGGGATTCATCGCTATGCGCAACAGCGGCCGCCCGGAGAGCCCTTCCTTGATCTTCACGCCCGCGGAATGGGGCGCGTTCGTGTCGGGGGCGCGGGAAGGGGAGTTCGACCTGACGTGAAGGGTGTTTCGCCCGTTTTTCCGGACACGCGACCTTGAGAACCCTTCTGGAGCCGACGCCTGAGCCAGGCCGGCCCCAGAGGGGAAAGGCCCCGCCGTCCGGAGGTGAGCAACCCATGAGCACGCTGCCGCTCATCGCGGCGGTCGACGGTTCGGAACGACAGCCTGCGTGCCCTGGACCGGGCCCTCGACGCGGCCCGTGGCCGCGGGGCGCCGCTGCGCGTGGTCCATGTGTGGCAGTACGCCGCCGCCTGGACACTGCCTGGTGTCCAGGTCGCCGGGCCGCCGGACCCGGGCGAGGACGAGGTGCTCGACCAGGTCCGTACGTATCTCGAAGACCGCGCCGACCGACCGGTCATGGAGTACCTCGGACTGCAGGGCACGCCGGCCGCCGTACTGCCCGAACTGGGCGCCACCGCACAGTTGTTGGTGCTCGGTTCCCGCGGTCGCGGCGGCTTCGCTGGCCTGCTCCTCGGCTCCAACGGCATGGCCGCCGCGCGTGACGCCGGCTGCCCCGTCGTCGTGGTGCCCCGGCCCGGACGCGAGGTGCACGGCGATGCCCCGGCCGAGCCGGGCACCCGAGTGGTCATCGGCCTGCGCGTGGACAGCCCCGACGAGACCACCCTCGCCTTCGCCGAGGCCGCCCTGCGCGGGGCCCGCCTCCAGGTCGTCGCCGCCTACCCGAGACCGCCGCATGCCTGGGCGTCCGCCGGTGAACTCGTCCCGCCGGTCGTCGACCAGGACGCCGTCGAGAACGAGACCCGCGTCCTCACCGAGGCCCTCCTCGCCCCGCACCACAAGGACCACCCGGACGTCCGCACCGAGCCGTGCATCGCACCGGGCGACTTCCCTGAGCGGGTTGTCGCTCACGGCCAGAGCAACTGCAGTTGCCGTAGGTCATCCGTCCCC
The DNA here is from genome assembly GCF_040605995.1 of Streptomyces sp. NPDC005492. Classification (NCBI taxonomy): domain Bacteria; kingdom Bacillati; phylum Actinomycetota; class Actinomycetes; order Kitasatosporales; family Streptomycetaceae; genus Streptomyces; species Streptomyces sp. NPDC005492. The sequence goes on along the minus strand of NZ_JBEXDX010000006.1, from coordinate 5,807 downwards.
CACCGCCCCCGACGACTCAGGAGTACCGGCCGGTACGCCTTCCCCGACAAGCGGGCCGCGGCACCCTCGGAAAGCGTACGCTGAGGTCCCTGTAGCTCACGGTGTGCGTTCGCTCCCGTGCGGGCGCGCCACCGTGGCGGGGGGTTTGGGATGGGGCAGTGGAGCGCGCGCAGCAGAGGGACACTCTTCGAACGGGAGAGTGAACTCACCGCTGTGGACGAGGTGTTGGGCGAGCTCACCGGGCTGCGCACGGACGGAGCGGAGCGGGAGGCCAGGCCTCGCGGTGCCCTGCTCGCCTTCGCGGGACGAGCCGGCCTCGGCAAGACCACCCTCCTCGGCGAGGTGCGCCGCCGCGCCGCAGCCCGGGGCTGCACCGTGCTGTCCGCACGGGGCGGCGACCAGGAACAGCGCGTCGCCTTCCACGTCGCCCGCCAACTGCTGCAACCACAGTTCGCGGCGTCGGCCGACGCCGATCTCCGTAACGCGCTGGGGAGTTGGTACGGCATCGTCGGACCGGCACTCGGACTGTGCGCCCCCACCGAAGGCTCCCCGCCCGACCAGCAGGGTCTGCGCGACGGCCTCGACTGGGTGCTCACCCACCTCGCGGTGACGCGGGCCCCGATGGTTCTCGTCCTCGACGACGCGCACTGGGCCGACCCCGAATCCCTTGGCTGGCTGGCTGCGTTCGCACCCCGAGCCGAGCAACTCCCGCTCCTGGTCGTCGTCGCCTATCGGCCCGATGAACTCCCCGGTCACGCCGAGTCGTTCAGGGGACTGCCGGGCAGGGCCGGCGGACGCCCCCTCGACCTCGAACCACTCAGCGCCATGGCCGTCGCCGACCTGGTGCGGGAGACCCTCGGTGAGCACGCCGACGACGCGTTCTGCCACGAGTGCTGGGCCGTCACCGCCGGGAACCCCTTCGAGACCGTCGAACTCACCGCCAAGATCCACGACCGGGGTCTGACACCGACCGGGGCCGGGGCGTACCTGCTGCGCGACCTCGCCGCCGCGGTCAGGGGCAGCGGCCTCGTCACCCGCCTCGAACGCCTCGGCACCTCGACCGTCCGCTTCGCCTGGGCCTGCGCGGTCCTCGGCACCACGACGCACCCGGCGCTCGCCGCCGCCGTCGCCGGACTCGGCCACGAGGAAGCCGCCGACGCCGCCGACGCGCTGCGCGGCGCCCGGATCCTCACCGGCACACCGACCGACGCGGGCACCCTCGAATTCGTCCACCCGCTCATCGCCACCGCCGTCTACCGGGCCATCCCGGCGGGCGTCCGGGTCGCTCTGCACGGCCAGGCCGCCTGGTGCGTCATCAACGACGGCCAGGGCCCCTCCGCCGCCGCCCGCCACCTCATGGAGACCCACCCCGACGGCGACAACTGGGTCGTCCAGCAACTCCGCGCGGCAGCCGGCGAAACCCTGCGCGCGGGCGCCCCCGACACGGCCCGCAGCTATCTCGCGCGGGCCCTGCGCGAACCGCCGCCCTTCGACGACCGGGCCGCCGTCCTCTACGAACTGGGCAGCGCCTCCCTGCTCACCGAACCGGCGACCACCGTCAACCATCTGCGGGCCGCCCTCGAAGAGCCGATCAGCGACGCGGTCCTGCGGCAGAACATCGTCTACCGCCTCTCCCAGGTCCTCGCCCACAGCGACCGCCTCGCCGAGGCCTCCGACACGCTCGCCCGCGAGATCCGCGTCACCGGCGACGCCCGGGTCAGACTCCGCATGCTCTCCGAGCAGTTCATGTGGGACGCCTTCCGCGCCGACGAACCCGACCACCCCTCACGCTCCCGCCGGCTCACCAAACTCGCCGACCGCCTCAAGGGCCGCGACCTCACCGAGCGGTACATCATCGGCCTGCGCAGCTGGGACGCCGTACTCCGTGGTGAACCCGCACATGTGGCCCTCCACCATGCCGAGCGCGCACTCAATGGTGGCCTCGGCTGGGCGGAGGCCGATCGCGGCTTCGAGGTGCCGGTGCTGGTGGCCCTCGCCCACATGTACTGCGACCGGCCCGGCCGAGCGGAGGAACTGTTCGCCACCGGCATCGCCGACTTCGAGCAACAGGGCTGGCGCGGCGCACACCTGGCCTTCGGCTACACGCTCCTCGGCTACCTCCGCTACCGGAGCGGCCGGCTCGTCGAGGCCGAGGACTCCGCCCGCGCGGGCCTGCGCCTCGCCGAGCGGGTCGGACCCGGCACCCCCGTCTACTGGTACGGCACCGGCATCCTCATCGAGGTCCTGCTGGCCCGCGGCCGGGTGGCGGAGGCCGCCCGGCTCGCCGAGGACCACGCCTTCGCGGCGCCCTTCCCGGCCGCCGTCGTCTTCCCGGACGCGCAGACCGTGTACGGCGAACTGCTGCTGGCGCGCGGCCTCACCAAGGACGCGGCCGAAGAACTGGCCGCCGCCGGCCGCCGCCTGGACCCGCGCGGAATCCGCAACCCCGCGTGGTGCCCCTGGCAGCTCCACCTCGCCCGCGCCGAGAGCCACGACACCCCCGAGCGCGCCGTCGCCACCGCCCACGAAGCGGTAGCCCGAGCCCGCCAGTTCGGCACCCCGTCCGCCATCGGCCAGGCCCTGCGCATCGCCGCCGAGGTCACCTCCGGCTCAGCGCGCGCGAAGCTCCTGGAGGAGTCCATCGCCCACCTGGAAAGCTCCCCGGCCGCCTACGAACTCGCCTGTGCCCTGGTCGCCCTCGGCACCGAACTCCGCCGCACCGGCCGCCCCGAGGAAGCCGCCGAACATCTCTACCGCGGCCTCGACACGGCCGTACAGTGCGGCGCGGACGGCCTCACCGAAACGGCCCGCACCGAACTCGCCGCAGCAGGCCTACGCCCCCGCCGCCTCCACACACCAACCCCGAGACAGCCGTAGAACTCCACACGGACCGCCCAGGCCTGGAAAGAGCACTGATCAAAGCGACGTGGGGCCAAACCCCCCAAGGGGCGCGGGGAACTGCGCACCTAGCTTTCACACACCCGCACCAGACCACGCACCCGCGCCTACCACGGCCCCACCGCCGGACGGCACCCCGTACCATGGCTTCATGTCGTTCCTCCGCCGCCGCAGCGCCACCCCCGCCGGGCCCGAATTCGACGTCCTGGCCATGGACCCGGGCGACTGGCCCGGCAACCTCGGTGCCGGTCTGCTGCCCGCGCCCGACGGCAGTTGCCAGGGTGTGTTCCTGCGCTACGACCTCTTCGGCGGTCGCGGTCCCGCGATGGTCATCGGCAATCTGCCGGAGGGCTCCCCGGCCCGTGACATCGCCGAGGACGAGGTCCCCTTCGAGGTCGCCCAACTGCTCCTCGCGCTGGAGAACGACGAGGAGGTGACGGTCGTGGGCACCGAGGACATGCCGGTGATGCAGGGCGACAACCTGCTGATCGTGCGCCGCCTCAAGCTCTCGGAGAGCCGGATCTCCTGCGTCCAGTTCGACCGCAGCGACAATGTCCTGGTCACCATCGCAGCCTGGGACCGCCCCATCACGGACGACCTCTACGCCCTGCTGAAACCGCTCCCGGCGGAACTGTTCCAGCAGGGCTGAGGCCCGGCTACCGGCCCGACCGCGTCAGCGTCACATCGGCGGCCCGGACGAACTCCACGCGGTGGCCGTACTGGATCTCGTAGTAGAGATCATTTCCTACGACGACCTTGTGCGAGTCGGTGGTGAAGGTGACCGCGTAGTAGTACTCGCCGGGCACCTTGTCACCGACCACGTACTTCTGGCCCTTGAGCAGGGTGTACGGCAGCGGGGACACCGCCTGGGCGGGCACTCCCGTCGGGTAGGCCGAGGCCTCCGGGTAGGCGCGGCCGTACACCGGGACGCTGTCCAGACCGGCCTTCGGAGTCACCACCAGGCCGGCCGCCTTCACGGCAGTGGGGTGCTTCTTCGGGTTCTTGAACCAGGCCTCCTGGCCCAGATACCAGATCGCCGTCCAGTCGCCGGAGCGGTCGGCCACCGCGTACTGCTGGCCGGTGGACACCCGCGACGACAGGTCGTTGACCCCCGTGGTCGGCGCCTTCCCGAGGCCGATGTCCTTGATCAGCGGATAGGTCTCACCGGGCCCGGAGTACAGCCGGACCTCGCTCGACCCGTGCGCCGCGCACGGCTGGCCCGCGGTGACGCAGCCCGTGTACACCGGCTGGTTGCCGGCGTAGTCGGGGCGGATGGTCACCAGGCCGGCGCCCTTCTTCGCGGTCTGCTGGAAGGGGTGTCCCAGCAGGGTGAAGTAGTGCGCCCAGTCCCAGTACGGACCCGGGTCCGTGTGCATCCCGGGGATGGTGGAGGTGGTCGGACCCGGCACGTTGTCGTGGCCGAGGATGTGCTGCCGGTCCAGCGGGATGCCGTACTTCCTCGTCAGGTACTTCACCAGGCGCGCCGACGAGCGGTACATCGCCTCCGTGTACCAGGCGTCCGGCGCGGCCAGGAAGCCCTCGTGCTCGATGCCGATCGACTTGGCGTTGATGTACCAGTTGCCCGCGTGCCAGGCCACGTCCTTGGCCTTCACATGCTGGGCGATCAACCCATCAGTGGAGCGGATCGTGTAGTTCCACGACACATAGGTGGGGTCCTGGACCAGGTTCAGGACACCGTCCCACTGGCCCTCCGTGTCATGGATGACGATGTACTTGATGCTCTGCGACGCGGGCCGGTCGCCCAGGTCGTGGTTGCCGTAGTCGTTGTTCCCGAACTGGGAGTACGGCGCCGGGATCCACTCGCAGGACACCTTCTTCGGGCACTCCGTGCCGTCGGCGGACACCGTCCGCAGCCCGGCCTCCCGCAGTTGCGCCGTGTCGGGCGCGAGGCCCGGCCGGGCGGCCAGGGCGACGCGCTCACCGGAGTCCGTGGTGCGCGCTTCGCCGGTGTGGATGACGTCGTAGACATCGTTGGCGAAGGAGGCCGCGGTCGCCGTGTCGTCGGCGCCCGAGAAGCGGGCGATCGCGGCGTACCACTCGGCCGGGTCCGCGCTGAGCGGCTCGCCGAGGCTCTTCTGCGCGTCCGCGAGCAGCGCCGCGCCGCCGGCCACGTTCGCCGCCTCGTCGGTACGGAGGTCGGCCGCCGGAAGACCGGTCAGCTCGGCCGCCTTCGTCAACGTGCGCAGACGGGCGGGGAGTTGGGAGTTCGCCGGGATCTGCGCGGTGGGGTGCAGGGCCGGGCGGGCGCTGTCGCCGCGGGCGTCCTCGGTGCCCTCGCTCAGGTGCTCCGTGGTGGCGAGAGCGGTGCGGGCGTCCGTGAGGTGCATCGGGCCGTAGCCGCCGGACACACTGGGCGCTCCGCCATGGCTGTCCCAGCGGGACTGGAGGTAGGAGACGGCCAGCAGCACGGTCTGCGGTACGTGGTACTCGGCGGCCGCGGATGTGAACGCCTGCTGGAGGGTGGAGGCGGGGGCATCGCCGGCGCTCTGCGACGGGGCGGCGCCCAGCAGGGGCAGCAGCAGGGCGGCGGTGGCGAGCGCACCGGCGGATCTTCGCGCGCGTCTGTGTCCGGGAGAGCGGTTGGGGTCGGTCGAGGATCCTCGCAATGCAGCCTCCAGGGACGGGTGGGGTGATGAGCCGTACGGGGCCGGGCGTGCGTCAGTGGTACCGGCTGGCCGACGATCCGTCAATCATGCCCAGAGGGGGGCGATTTCCCATGTCAACAGGGGATACGAGGAGTTTCGTGGCGGCGGCTTTCGGGCCTGCGGGGCGTCAGTGGAGTACACCAATGAGCGAGCCATATAGGGGAGAGCCACATGTGGCCGCGACACACAAAATGATCGGATGCAGACGCGGGGGCGCAGGCTCAAATTTACGGCGGTACTGGC